>CAZZIV010000077.1:0-12785 GCA_964654385.1 uncultured Acidobacteriota bacterium
GCTCCTTATGCGCGCGCCGCCCGCGGGCTGTTACGCCACACCGGGCCTCGGAGCGGACGAGGCGCGCATCGCCTACGTGCTCACCCTGGACGATCTGGGGCAGGCGATGCAGGTGCTCGAAAAAGGCCTGGCCGCCTTCAACGCCCGCTGAAACCCGCCGCTCCCGCAAGTCCTGATCCTTCCAAGGTGGAAGGAAGAATGTTGTTCCTATCGAGGCAACCCTCTCTTCCCGCTACCGGGTAAGTCGATTCCCAGCGCATCCTTCCTGGAAACAGAATTACCCCTGTACTTACAATCACTTAACCGTTCTTATCAACATTCTCCCTTCCACCTTGTGATCCTTTGATCCCGGCTTCTTCGGAACTCCACGCGATTACGTTATTGTAAGATCATCCGATTCTCGCTTGGGAACCCCTCTCTATTCTTGACCTTGCCGAATGGGTGCATATATTTTTCGATGTAGTTACATTTCTGTTGTCTTCTATTTGTATAGTTTATTAACTGTAATTACATATTATTAATGAGGATGGTTCTATGTTTCGGATCCTGATCGTCGACGATGAAGCTCCCATTCGTGAAGTTCTTTCGACCTTTCTGAACGATATCGGGTACGAAACCTACGCGGTAGCCGATGGGGAATCGGCCATCGAGTGGCTGGGTCAAGAACAACCGGATCTGATCCTGCTGGACGTCCGGATGCCGGGCATGAGCGGCCTGGAGGTTCTCCGGAACGCTAGGCAGATCTACCCGAATATGCCGGTGATCATGATCAGCGGGTACACGGATGAAGAACTGGCAAGACAGGCGTTGCAGGAGGGAGCGTACGATTTCTTCCTGAAACCGTTCGAATTGAGCGTGATCGAAGCCCGTCTCTTCGCCAAACTCGGGTTTGATGCCGAAGCGGCGCAAGGCTGAACGGTATGGGCTTCACACGGCGAAACAGGACGATCGATCTCCCCGGCGACGCGGGAACGGACGCGCTGGATCTCCTTCGGACCGCCATGGAGACCGGAGCCAGGAAGATTCATCTTGTCCCTCGATCCCACGGCCTGGTTCTTTATGGCCGTATCGAAGGGCGCCTGGAGGAAGTGGACCGCCTGGACGGCGAAATCGGTCGACAACTTCTGGAAGAACTCGAAAGAGGGATGCGGGACGGCGTCGGGCTCCTTCAAAAGCCGGAGGAGAAACGGATCCTGAAGTACCGCCTGGAAACCTGTGCGGATTCGATGGGATTCCGATACGTGGTAACTCCTCTCCCCGCGATCCGGGAAAAGACGCCGGGGAATCTCTCGGAACTCCAGGTCCACGAACCGCTCCGGAAAACTCTCGCCGATTTCTCGAAAGCCCGAAGCGGGCTTTTCATTACGGCGGCACCGCTGCGGAACGGGCGCCGGCAGACCATCCAGGGGATCGCCGGAGAAATCGAATCCGACCACCGTTTGGTCTTGGACGTGGAATGGTCCGGAGGGGTTCGGTCGATCACTCATCCCCGTCCCACCGTCTACCTGGATCCCGCACGGCGGGCGCTCGCCCAACTGGACAAGCTCCTTCGGTTGGACGTCGACGCTCTGGTCCTTCCGGAAATCACCTGTTCCCGGACCGCCCGCCTCGCGTTGACCATCGCCAAGGGGGGACATCTCGTGATGGCTCCTATCGCTGCGCTGGATTCCCGGGACGCCCTGGAGAAGCTTTGCGATCTGATCCCGGACCGGGCCGGCCTGGCGTCGACGCTTCATGGAATCCTCTCTCAGCGGAGGCTCGCCCGCCCGTGTGGAAACTGCGCGTTTCGGGTGAAACGGGTCCCCGACCATCCTGGGCTCCCGGACAGCGACTTGAACGTCGGCGCGATGCGCACCCGGGGGGCCGGGTGCCCGGCGTGCGAGGGCACCGGATTCGAGGGATGGACTTACATCTTCGAACATCTCCCGGTTTCAGGCCACATGGCGGAAGAGTTCCTGCTCGGAAGCGATACGGGACGACCGTTCATCGCCTCGGCGATCACACTCCCCGGACCGGGGCTCCTGGAAGCCGGTTGGGGAGAAGTGAAAATCGGCGGCCTGGACACCGATGAATTCCGGCAGCTGTACGGAAACGTAGGGACCCGCGCGCCTCGCGTGGAGATCGATCCGGTCGCGACCGTCCATCGCTCTCCCGCATCTGACAGGATCGAGAAGAGCCGCCCGGACGCGGATCGAACCGTCTCCGCTGCCGCCTGTCCGCCCCCGAAGTCCCTTCCACGGGAAAAGGCGGACCCAGCGAATCAGGAGATTGAGGATCCGGAGACGGTGTATGCACGCGCCCGGGAAATCATGATCCAGCTGATCTTTCCGGCCCTCTTGCAGGAACAGCCCGCCGAGTCTTTCCCGCTTACCGAATTGGCGATGCAAATCGTTCGAAACACCTCCCGCTCCAACGGCCTCCTGGCCCGGGCGCTCCGAGACCGCCGGGAGCGGGATAGCATCGAGCATCAGTTCAACGTCGCGGTGATCGCCTCGGCGATCGGCCAGGAAATCGGCTGGGACCGGGAAAGGCTCCTGGAAGTGGCGGCGACGGCGCTGATCCATGACGCCGGGAAATTCAAGGCCGACGGCAAGACCGCCGAGGAAGACAGGCCGCTGTCGGAAATCGGTGCGGAAAGGGTAAAGAAAACGTATACCGACCTTCCCGGCATGGCCAACCGGATCCGTCAAATCGATGAGCGCAGGGACGGGTCCGGGTCCCCCAGGGGATTGTCCGGTGACGAAATCGATCCGGTCGCCCAGTTGATCGGCCTGGCGGATACCCTGGAAAACCTCCACCACCCAGTGAAACCGAACTGTTTCCAACACACGTTCGACATCATTCACCACCTCATGAAAGAGGAAAAAAACCGGTTCGATCCGATGATTTTCCAGGCGATGGTTCAGCGCGTTTCCCTGTTCCCGGTCGGCAGCATTGTGCGCCTGAACGACGGGTCCACCGCTCGGGTGGTAACGGTCAACTCGAACAATTTCTACCGGCCGAAAGTGGCTGTCATCGAAACGGAAGGGGGTGCCCTGGTCGAATCCAGATCACTTCTGGACCTGGGGGATTCACCCTTCGTCTACATCACCGGAGCCGAGCCGCTTCCCGATTGCTACACACCGAACGAGGGAACCGTCCGATGAAACAGGCGCTCGGTATTCTTTTCGCGCTCTTGCTCGCCGCCGGCTGCACCATGCGGCCGACCAGGATCCGATCGATCCCGGACCTCCCCCCGGAGCCGAAAACCACCGTCAAAACCGGTCCGCCCCTCTGGGCGGAACAGACCGGGCCTCCCGCCGACGGGCACTATTTCGCTTCCGCGACAGGCGATTTGAACGGCGACGGACGGTTCGACCTGGTCGCCGGGTCCTTCGAACCCGGCGGCATCGCCATCTGGCTGGCGCGACCGGACGAAACATGGGAATTCTCCTTCGTGCTCCTCCCTTCCAGCGAAGTGCGGGACATCCTCATGGTGGATTTGAACGGTGACGGCCGGGATGAAATCGTCGCCGTAAGCCGGGGGGGCATTGACGGGATCCTATTGCTTCGCAGTCCCGATTCGGGGCCGTGGGGGCGGCCGGAGCCGATCAGCAAGGGTTCCGGGTACGAGGCGATCACCGCAGGCGACCTGAATCGTGACGGATTCCCGGACCTGGTCGCCGCCAGAGGGAAAGAAGGAGTCGGTGGAGGTCTCGAGATCCTTCTCGGCGATGGGCAGTTGGGGTTTGTCCAGTCCAGCGGCGCCTCTTCCGCGGGCGCCTTCCGGGATGCCGCTCTCGGAGACCTGGACGGAGACGGAATCCTGGACCTGGCGGCCTGCGGCTGGGGCATCGAAGGAGCGGTCTACCTCTTCCGGGGGACCGGAACCGGCGCTTTCGACGTGCCGACTGTTCTGGGGGCCGGACGCTCGTACCGGGGAGTCGCCCTGGCAGACGTGACTGGAGACGGAACCCTGGACGTTCTGGCCGCCACCTACCGGGACGGCATCTACCTCTTTCCCGGAGGCGATCCAAACGCCGCGGAATGCCCCGTGATCCAGGAAGGATCGTTCTGGAGCCTCCTCGCCCTGGACGCCGATCACAACGGCCGGAACGAAGTGTACGCCTCTTCCTCCAACGGCCAGGGAGTGGTCGGATGGGAGTTCTCGGGAAAATGCGATTTCAATCGGGTCTCCTCGGGGCTGCCCCGGCGGGACATATGGTACGGCCTCCATTACGGCCGGCTCGGCAACAGCCGGGCCTCGTACCTGATCGGAGCCGGCTTCGAGGGCAGCCTTCGATACTTCACAGCGACCGGCGAGAGTGACAGCCTCAACAGCATCGACCGGGTCCGGACCCGGGTCAACGAGGTGGAGGAACGCTGGTCCAGAGGGAACGACACCTTCACCATGAGCCAGGGATTCGCCGAGTACCGGCTGGGCGTCCGGGACCGCTTGCGGATCCGTGTTCTCGCCGGCGACACCGTCCAGGAAGTGGAAACCCGTGTCCAGTCGGACGGGGAGGTTTTCGTTCCGGTCCAGGGGATCGGTTCGGTTCCCGCCAGAGGCGCCTCCCCTACCCAGGTCAAGAAACGGATCCTGGAGAAGGCGGCGAAGATCTGGCGAGACCCCCATGTGGAGGTTGTGGTTCTGGATTACGAATCCCACACGATTTCCCTCCTGGGAGAGGTCCGCTCCACGTCCCGAAGCGACAGCGGGCCCGGCCGCTATCCGATCAAGGGCAAAACCCGGGTCGTCGATTTTCTTTCCCAGCACGGCGGCCCTACTGAACGGGCGGACCTGAACCGGGTGCAGATCATCCGGCCTTCCGGCAGATCCAACTACCTGAACCTTTACAAGGCGATCCTTTCTTCGGACATCGGAGAAAACCCGATCCTGAACCAGGGGGACACGATTTTCGTCCCCTCCATCACCCTGTCCAATCGAAAGGTGTTCGTATTGGGAGAGGTGAAGAAACCGGGCCTTCTCGAACTCAAAGACGACGTGACCCTCCTGGAGGCGATCGCACGAATGGAAGGATTCACGGAAAAGGCGTTCCTGCAAAACGTGCTGGTTGTCCGTGGAGGCTTGACCGCCCCCGAACTGATCTCCGTGAATCTGCTGGAGCTCCTGGAAGAGGGAAACCTCGCCCATGACCTTCCACTGAGAAACGGCGACATCGTCTACCTGCCACGGAGGCGGGTATATGACGTCAAGGATGTTTTCAGTTCCATTCAACCGGCGCTGGACATGATTGAGAGCCTGTTCATCATCGACAACCTCACGACCAGGTAAAGGCCGGAAAAGAACAAGGAGTATCCGTGGCCCAGGAATACGAACTGAATCTCAGGGATTACCTGCGAATCATCCGGAAGCGATACAAGGTGATCATCGCCCTGGGCGCGCTGGTCGGTTTGTCCACCTTCCTATTCACTCCTAGAGAAGATCCCGCCTACGTGGCCGACGCGCTGATCAAAGTGACCCATCAAAGCACGGTAGCCAGCCTGTTCGTCTCGGCCGTCACCTGGTCGTACGGCGACGACCTGAGCACCCAGTCCAAGGTGATCAACAGCCATCCCCTCGCCCTCGAGGTCGGCAAGCGCCTCGGCATGTTCGAACCGGACCGCACGGTGGAGGACCTGGTGGATGACGAGAATCTTTCCCGGCAGGTCGGCGCCCTCCAGGCGAAGTACTCCGCGAAACCGATGACTGGGACCAGCATCATCGCCGTCAGCGCAAAATCCGAATCCCCCGATTTTTCCGTCCGGTTGGTGAACACGGTCGTGGATACGTTCATCGAACAGCACACCTATCGTCGGAATAAGCAGGTGATCGAAGCCCGGAAATTTATCGCCGAACAGCTCGAAAAGTACGAAATACGTCTGAAAGAGGCCGAAAACCGATACACTCAGTTCAAAAAGGATCATCTGACGAGCCTGAGCCTCTCGGAAAATGAGATGTCCGCGCTGAAGGCAGACCTGGAAAACTATAACCGGAGAATCCGATCCCTCTCCACGCTGGTCGCCAACCTCGAGTCCAGGCTGGAATCTCCGGCGTCGACCTACATCGACCTGATCAGCGGCGGATTCGAAGATCCCGCCGTCGAAGAGCTGAACGATGAACTGGTCCGGCTCCAGGTCGAGAGAGAGGATCTCCTGGTCGAGCAGATGCCGGACAGTCCGAAAGTACGGGCTATCGAAAACAAAATTCTGGGGCTTGCATCCCGGCTTCTGGAGGAATACAAGGAAACGCTGCATTTTCTCGTTACGACCCGGGACCGCCTGCAGGCCCGGTTTATGGAGCTTCCCGAAAACGACGCCTACGCGGTCCGCCTCGCAAGGGAGGTCAAGATCAACGAAGACACCTATACCCTCCTGAAACAGCGTTACCAGGAAGCCCTCATCAAGGAAGCCGAAAAAATCGAAGAACTGAACGTCGTCGAATATGCCGCCAACGCAAGAATCGACGCGCCCCCGGGGCGAACCGTCCGAAGCCTGGTCGGAGCGCTGGTGGGACTCCTTCTCGGAATGGTTCTCGCGTTCGTCCTGGAAACGCTGGATACCAGCATCGACACCATCGAAGACGTGGAAACGTACCTGGAAGTGCCGGTCTGCGGGATCATCCCCCACTTCGACATCGCTCAGGCGGAAGAGGAACTGGTTCGGAAACGGCCTCAACTGGCCGGAGATCCTTGCCTCAGGCATTACGCCGCGGTCTTCGCCAGAAGCCACAAAACCTCCCCGGTGGCGGAAGCGTACAGGACCCTTCGAACGAACCTCCAGTTCGCCGAGCTTCGCCATGGATACCAGTCCAGCGAAGCCCGCCGGGGAAAAACTTTCCTCGTGACCTCTTCCAGCCCAGGGGAAGGGAAATCCACGACCATCGTGAACCTGGCTGTGGTGCTCGCGCAGATGGGCAAGAAGGTCCTGCTCTTCGATTGCGACCTGAGAAGCCCCAAGGTGAACAAGCATTTCGGGGTCTCCAGATCTCCCGGATTCACCGACGCGGTACTCGGTTCCACATCTCTCATGAACGCCGTGCGGTCGAGCACAACCCTTTCCTCCGACGGTCGAACCCAGTTGGGATCCCTGGCGGCGGAAGGCCTGGACAGCCTTCATATTCTGACCTCCGGGACCATCCCTCCCCACCCGGCGGATGTCCTTGTTTCCCATCGTTTCGACGAGGCGCTGAAGGAGTTGCAGCGGAATTTCGACATGATTCTCATCGATGCTCCTCCAATCCTTCCGGTCACCGATGCGGCGATCATCGGGTCCAAGATCGACGGTGTGCTTCTGGTGCATACCCTCGGCCGGGTCAGCCGGACCGCTTTACGCCGGTCCAAGACCCTGCTGGAAAACGTGAAGGCGGACATCTGGGGGATCGTCCTGAACAACATTCGTGCCAACGTCACCGGTTACAGTATGAGTTCCTATTACGGCGAGAAGGCGGCCCAGCCGGCCTCGCCGATTCGCGCTCCCCTGGTCCTGAATACGGCGGCCCGTCAAACCCTCGAGTGGCTGCGATCGACTCATCTTCCTTTCGGGTTCCTGCGGCGCGGCGGGAACGGGAACGGCAAGAGAACGGATACGGACCAGACCGATCTCCCGGAGGCTTGAGCCATGGCAAGGGCGCAGCGGTTGGAGGAACCGAGGAGCGCCGTTCTCCCCATCCTGTTCGGGATGATCGCGCTGATGGCGGGCTTGATGGTCGCCCGCTCTCCGCTCTACCTACCGTTCGTTCTGATCGCCGCCCTGCTGGTGGCCGGAATCGCGTTCCTGAAGACCGAATGGGCGATCCACCTCCTCGTCCTCTCCATGCTCCTTTCACCGGAATTCACGGCGGCCGGAGGCCTTGGAACCGCGGGTTCGGTGGAGGGAAGCAAGGGCGCGGTCCTCCGCCTGGAAGACGTTCTACTGGTCGTGATCGGCGTCGCCTGGCTGGCCCGGATGGCGGTTCATAAGCAGCTGTCTCCCCTGTTGAGGAACGTCATGAACCGGTCGATCGGACTGTATGTTCTGGTCGCTTTCCTCAGCACGCTGATCGGCATCATGGGCGGGCGCGTCCATCCGATGCTCGGCCTGGCCTATGTTTTCAAATACATGGAATATTTCGTCATCTTCTTTCTCGCCCTCCATCACATCTCCGACTGGAAAGCGCTCCGGCGAATCCTGATCACCTCCGGAGTAACCGCGATGATCGTCTCGATCAACGGTATATTCCAGATTCCGTCCGGAAGGCGGGTCTCCGCCCCTTTCGAGGGGGAAGTCGGCGAACCGAACACCCTCGGCGGCTACCTGGTGTTGATGATGGCGATTTTCGGCGCCATGGCCCTGGAAGCCCCCAGGAGAAAGCAGAGAGTCCTGCTCGGTTCCTGCGTGGCTGTCATGGGAATTCCCCTTCTCTATACGCTTTCCAGATCGTCCTGGATGGCGGCGGCCGCTGCGACCGTATTCCTCCTGTTTACGACCCGTAAGAAATTCAGACTTGTCATGGTCCTGATCGTTATAATCAGCTGTCTGCTCGCCTTCATGCCTCCCAAGGTGGTGGAACGGTTCCAATACACGTTCACGTCCCAGAGAACATCTGTTTCGGTAGGCGACGTTTCCCTGGATCCGTCCGCATCGGAGCGTCTCCGCTCATGGGGGGAGGTTGCGAAAGACTCCGTGAAACATCCGTTCCTCGGATTCGGCGTCACCGGTTACCATTTCATCGACGCCCAGTATTTCCGTATTCTCATCGAGACCGGTATCCTGGGTCTCGCCGTCTTCCTCTACCTGATCTATTCCCTGGCAAAGCACTCCCTGGGCGCGTCACGGAAGCTGCACCACCCTCTCTTGCGTGGACTGAACGCCGGATTTCTGGCCGCTCTGGGAGGCCTCTTGGTGCACGGTATCGGAGCGAACACGTTCATCATCATCCGGATCATGGAGCCTTTCTGGCTGTTCGCCGCCCTGGTCATCCAATCCCCGAAGATCGACCGCAAACTCATCGAAGCCCGCCATGAAAGCGACTGACGGCCGGGAGCCCCGGACAACCTTGCTCCTCCGAAACGTTTTAAGCGCCGGAGGCACCCGGTTTACCGCCGCGGCCATCGCCCTGGCGACCACGCCGGTCATCGTCGCGGGTCTCGGCATGGAACGGTACGGGCTCTGGGCCCTCGCCGGGGTGTTCGTCAATTACCTGGCCGTTCTGGACCTGGGCGTGGGGACCGCGTTCGTTCATTCCATGGCCAAGTACCATGGAACCGGTTCGATCTCCAAGTTCAACGCGGTTCTCCGAACCGGTGTATCCGCCTATTTCCTCTTTTCCGCCCTGCTCTTTCCGGTGGTCGTGGCCTTTCGTTCCGACCTGGCCCGGCTCCTCACCCGCTCCGAACCGCTGGTTCCCGAGATGTCTTTCCTCCTGGTCGGCGTCACGGCGATTCTGCTCCTGCGATCGATCTTCCTGGCGTACCGCGCCGCATTGGCCGCGGTGGAGCGGCTGGACATCAACAACCGGATCGCCATGTTCCTGGCCGTCCCGAACGGGATCGGGGCCGTTCTCGTCATCGGTTTGGGTTGGGGACTGAAGGGGCTGGTTCTGAACGGCCTCCTCACCGCCGGAGCGGCCGTTTCCCTCCAAACTTGGTCCGCTTACCGTACGATCCCCGGCCTGCGGCTCTTTCCGTTTCTTCCGGACCGGGCCGAGGCGATCGGCCTTCTCCGGTACGGCGCTCGGATCCAGGGGGCCAGGATCGCCGAGTTGATCAACGGCCAGGTGGACAAAATCCTCCTGGCGCTCCTCTCAGGAACCGCAGCGGTCGGGCTCTATGAAATCGGCTGGAAGGTCGCGACCCTGGCCGCGCTCCTTCCCACGCTGATCCTCCCGGTCATTCTGCCGAGTACGGCGATCCTCTATGCTTCCGGAAAAAGCGAAGACTTGAGAACCCTTCACGAGCGCGGATGCAAATACGTCGGGCTCGTCCTGGCACCGGCGGTGGTCGCCCTGATGATCCTGCTGCCTCCGTTCCTCCAGGTTTGGATCGGTCCCGGAGACTGGAGCGACGCCGTCTGGGCCGGAAGGCTCCTGATCCTGGGGGCGGTTCCGATGCTGGTTCTGGGGGTCACCCGTCTCGCCGTTCGGGGGATCGGCCTTCCCGGGATGGAAATGAAAGCTTCTGTTCTCATGGCCGCGTCGAACATTCTCTTCTCACTGCTCCTGGTTCTCCGGTACGGGCCGAGAGGCGCGGCCGCAGGGTCGGCGCTGGCGGGAGTCACCGGCGGAATCGCCTTTCTCGCCCTGGTGCGAAAGACCCTTCACCGGCATCGATTCCGACCGTTCGCCGCACTGAAGGGCCCCGTCCTGGCCTCCCTGGCCGCCGGCGTCCCCTGCGCGGCGGCCGTATCCTGGATCGGCTCCTGTTTCCCCCAGGATGGGAGAAGCGGCGCTCTCTTGAACCTGTTCGTTGCAGGAGGGGTGTTCGCGGCGGTCTACGCCGGAATCCTCCATCGCGCCGGCTTCCTGGACCGGTACGACCGGAACATCGCCCGAAAGACATGGATCCTTCTCAAGGCGGGTCCGCGATGAAAGTCCTGTTCTCGGGAGCCTGGAATCCGCGTTTCGAAGCGCTACCGGAGTACCTGGTGGAAGCCTTCGAAAAGGAAGGACACCAGGTCCTTCCTTTCGACCATCGCGCTTTCCGTCTCCCCGGAAGGATACGGGCGGCGGCACCGCCCCTCCACCGGGCCGACCGGAAGCTTCTGAATCGACGCCTGCTCAAGGAAGCGAGGCGGTTCTCTCCGGACCTCCTGCTCGTCAACCAGGGCAGCTCTCTGGACCCTGGAACCATCGCTAGAATCCGGAATGAAACGGGTGCGGTCACCATCAACTGGTGGTCCGATTATCCCGGTGAATTCGAGGAGGGTCTCGCTTCGGCGGCCTCCGGCGCCTGGGACCGGTTTTACGTATCGGATACCGATGCTGAACGAAGGCACCAGAGGGCGGGGATCACCGTCACCGGCTGGCTTCCTTTCGCCTGCTCGCCTTCGATCCATTCCCCCGCTCCCCGGCGAACGCCGCTCCCGGACCGGTCGATCTCCGTTCCCCGGGTCCTCTTCGTCGGCTCCGCCTACCCGGAGAGAAGAGATCTCCTCGGCACGGTGGCCGACCTGGATCTAGGAATCTGGGGGCCGGGATGGAATCGCTACGCCGGCGACCCGGTTCTTCGCGGAAATATCCGGGGAGGCGCTCTTCGTCCTGTGGAATGGGTCCGCCTGTTCCAACAGGCGGATCTGGTCGTCAACATCTCCTACGGCTTTGGAGGCCCTGAGGAGATGTACGGAGCCATGGCCAACGTCCGGGTCTTTGAAATCCCGGCCTGCGGCGCCTGCCAACTCGTGGATGCCAAGCGCGATATTCTCCGCCTCTTCCGCCCGGATCGCCACTTGGCGACGTTCCGAACCCGGGAGGAATTTCGCCGACAGGTCGTGTCTCTCCTGGAAGATTCGGATCGACGGCGGCGGATTGCCTCCGCAGGTCAACGGGCGGTATTTGTGGAGCACACCTGGGAACACCGGGTTCGTTTCCTGGTCCGGGAGGCGGAATCGGTCCGACGGGACACCGGAGACGCGAGCGGAGGTGGAGCATGAGCCCTCTCTCCTCTTTGCGGGTCGTCCACCTGGTGGAGAGGCTGGACCGAGGCGGGCTCGAACGCACGGTGGAAACGCTGGCACGAGGAACCGCCGAGCAGGGCCTGGACGTACAGGTCTGGACCTTTCTGGGAGGCGGGGCGATTGCCGATTCCCTGGAAGCCTCCGGTATCCCGGTGCGAAAAGCGGTGGAGGGAAGAGCCACCCTCCGCCCTGGAACCGTGTTCCGTCTGGCCGGCCGCCTCCGGCGAGAAAAGATCGACGTCATCCACGGCCATGGATACCTGCCCTCCATCCTGGCGCGGGCCGGAGGTTTCCTGGCCGGCACACCCTGCAGGCTGGGACACCGGCATACGACCTCCAAAGGGGAGAGACTCCGCCACCGAATCCTGGAAAAGGCGGCGTCCCTCGCCGGCGGGATGATCTGCTGTTCGGAGGCGGTGCGGGAATCGTACGCTCGCGCCGGCGGCGGGCCGGTCTCCCGGACCGAAGTAATTTACAACGGCGTCGATACGGACCGATTCCGGCCTGCCGCCTCCGGGGGCACCCGGAGTCTCCGGACCCTCGTCGCCGTCTCGGCCCTGAAGGAACACAAAGGGCTCCGGGTTCTTCTCCAGGCGCTCGCTCGTCTTCGATCGTCCGGTGTTTCAGCGGACCTGCTCTTGGTCGGCGCGGGTCCCCTGGAAACCGAACTCAGGGAGTTGACGAAGTCGCTCGATCTCCAGGGCCAGGTGGCTTTCGCGGGGGAACACGAGGATGTCCGCCCGTTCCTCACCTCCGCCGACCTGTTCGTACAACCCTCGACCCTTCGGGAAGGCCTCGGTATCGCCGCCCTGGAAGCGATGTCCTGCGAACTGCCGGTAGTCGCCTCCCGCCTGGGTGGATTGGCCGAAGTGGTGGTCCATCGGCGAACCGGCCTGCTCGCTTCTCCCCGCGAGCCAGAGACAGCCCAACGCCCATCTGGTGTTACTGCCACAGCCAGCACCCAGTCAGTATGCCCTTTCAGGGTGTGCTCTTCCTGCCCTGCCTGTAGGTCCCACACTTTCAGGGTGTGGTCGCCGGAGGCGGACACGGCGCGACGCCCATCAGGCGTCACCGTTACAGCCGCCACCCAATCCTCATGACCGCTAAGACTCCGCATCTCTCGGCCCGTCTCTAAATCCCACACTTTCAACATG
>CAZZIV010000078.1:0-12699 GCA_964654385.1 uncultured Acidobacteriota bacterium
GCGTCTCGACTGAAGCCGGATCAGATGCCTGGATCCGGACGCCGGCGGTGCGGAGGATGATTTTGGACCAGAGGGAGCCAAGCGCGTTGGTGATGTTTCCGTTTCGGAAAATGAGGCAGCCGAGGGTGGCGGTAATACCGACAAGGCCGGTGGAGAGAACCGCGACGACAACTGCGATGACCCTGCGGAACACGACCAGTCAATCTCCTGTTGCGCGGCGGGGAAACGGACCTCGTTTCCGACCTCTCCGGAGCCACGACCGAGGAGCCCCCGGGAAACCGGATCGGCGCGACGATCGTTCGGTACAGTATAATCGTGTTCATGAAGAGACAAGAAGGCTGGAGGCGTGTGGCCGTCTCCATGTTGGCGGGAGCGGTTTACGACATCGTTTTCGCCGCGGCGATTCTGTTCTTCCCTCGTCCGGCGGCGAGGATTCTGTCGCTGGAGCTGCCGGCCGACCCGGTTTACCTGGAGCTGAACGGGATCTTTCTGCTCATATTGGCCGGCATGTACCTTCTCCCGGTTCTGGATCCGAGACGTTACCGGGGAGTGGTCCGAATCGCCGCCGGAGGTCGTTTTCTCGGATTCCTCTTTCTGGGAACGGCCGGGTGGTCGGATCGCGAGCCTGCATTCCTGGTTTTAGCCATGGGAGATCTCCTCTTCGCCCTCCTGCATCTCCTTCTTCTCCGGCGGGCGCTGGCGGAGGAGGCGCAAATCAATGAATCTAAAGGTTCTTGACCTCCCATCCGCCGGAACATATTCTTGCTTCCGGTTCGATTCCCGGAGATCGCGACGGAACCAGCCGGAGTTTTCAACAGGCCGGGTCCAGCAAGTCGCGGCTCGGGATGGATCGGGGCGACGGACAGGGGGAGAGGACCGTGCTGGAAGCGTTATTCGGATTTCTGGCGGAACTGGGAGGGATGTTCCGGCTGGCGTGGGACGCGCTCAAGTGCGGCCTCCGACGGCCGTTCGAGACGGATCTCTGGCTGGCCCAGCTGTACCAGTTGGGCGTCCGCTCGCTCACCATCACCAATGTCACCCTCCTGTTCACCGGCATGGTCCTGGCGATTCAGACCGCCTATTCTCTCGCGGCCTACGGCGGGAAGCCGTTCGTCGGAGACATTCTGGCCCTATCGGTGGTCCGGGAGCTGGGGCCGGTGCTGACGGCGCTGATGGTGGCGGGGAGAGTCGGGGCCGGCGTGACCGCCGAAATCGGTTCGATGGCGGTGACGGAGCAGGTGGACGCCCTCCGGGCGCTGGCGGCCAGTCCGACCAGAAAGCTGGTGGTTCCCAGGGTGGGAGCCCTGGTTCTCATGCTGCCGCTTCTTACCATCCTGGCGGACACGATCGGGCTGTTCGGAGGGTTGCTGATGGCCGTTTCCGAACTGGGTCAGAGCCGCGTGTATTATCTGAACCACGTCATCTCCGCCTTGACGATGCAGGATATCGCCAGCGGAGTGGGGAAAACGGTGTTCTTCGCCCTCTCAATCGGAACGATCGCCTGCTATAACGGGTTGAGGGCTACCGGTGGCGCCGACGGAGTGGGGCGGGCCACCACGGATACGGTCGTGACCTCCTCCATCGCCGTGATCGTTTCCGACTTTTTTCTGACCAAGCTCTTCCTATTGGTCTGAACAGGATTCCAATGCCGGAGCATTTTATTCAATACGAAGACCTCCATAAGAGTTTCGATGAGAAACAGGTGCTTTGCGGGGTTACCCTGGCGGTGCCGACCGGGAAGACGATGGTGGTCCTTGGAGGCTCGGGATCGGGGAAATCGGTTCTCTTGCGTCACACCATAGGTCTCCACACCCCCGACCAGGGACGAGTCGTAGTGGACGGCGTAGACATCACCGGTTTCGATGAGCGGGATTTGATGGAGACCCGGAAAAAGGTCGGGATGCTTTTCCAGGCCGGAGCGTTGTTCGACTCGATGACGGTCTACGAGAACGTGGCTTACGCGTTGCACGAGCATACGGATTGGGAGGAAGAGAAGATCCGGGAGCGGGTTGTCCAGGTGCTGGGGTTCGTGGAACT
Organism: uncultured Acidobacteriota bacterium; assembly: GCA_964654385.1. Taxonomy (GTDB): domain Bacteria; phylum Acidobacteriota; class Polarisedimenticolia; order Polarisedimenticolales; family Polarisedimenticolaceae; genus Polarisedimenticola. The sequence continues at coordinate 2,038 of CAZZIV010000078.1, forward strand.
GGAGAACGTGGAGGATCTCACCCCGGCCGATCTTTCCGGGGGGATGAAAAAGCGGGTCGCGTTGGCTCGGTCGATCGCACTGGCCCCCCGGGCGATCCTGTACGATGAGCCGACCACCGGGCTGGATCCGATCACCGCGAACACGATCAACGAGCTGATCCGGAGCCTGCAGAGCCGGCTGGGCATCACCGCCATCGTGGTCACCCACGACATTCATTCCGCGTTCACGGTGGGGGACAGGATCGCGTTCCTTCACGAAGGGAAAATTCTGTTCGAGGGGAGCATGGAAGAGGCGAAAAGGCACGATGAACCTGTTCTGACAAGATTTCTGGAAGGGGGAGGCTATGGCTAAACGACGCGGCAGGGATCTAATGGTGGGCAGCACCGGCGCCCTGGCCCTGCTCATCCTTGCCCTGGCCGTCATGTCGGTCGGGGAACAGTCGGCTTTCCTGACCCGAAAGTCCCATTACGTGGTCCGGTTCCCCAACACGGAAGGGCTGATCATCGGTTCGCCGGTGAAACTGGCGGGCGTCCAGATCGGAGCGGTGACCGGGATCCGCGTGCCGACCAGCGCGGACGCGAACGGCGTCGAAGTCGATCTGGGCATCCGGCGACGGTACAGCGAACGAATGCGGGAAGGCTCCGCGGCGGCTCTCCGCTATCTCCAGATCATGTCCGGGGAGAAGTTCGTCGATATCTCCGCCGGAGATCCTGCTCGTCCGGCTCTTCCGGAAGGCGCCGAAATACCGGTTCTTATGGAAACAGAGATCCTGGAACAGGGAGCCCATATCGCAGAGAACCTGACCGAGATCACCGTCTCCCTCAGCCGAATCCTGGAACCCCTCGAAAAGGGTGAGGGGGTCCTGGGAGCGATGATCCAGGACCCTGAATTCGGCAAGGAAGGCCTCGCGCGCCTCCATGGAACCTTGGTGAACCTGGAGCAGATCACCGAAGAGCTGAAAGATGGGAACGGATTTTTAGGTCGCCTGGTGGCCGATCGGGAGTTCGCAGGGAGGGTCGACGACCTTTCCGACACGCTGGAGTCCCTCTCCCGCTTCGTCGGGGTCCTGGAGCGGCGGGAGGGTGCCCTCGGACCGCTGCTGGAGGAGAATGGAGCCGCGGAGCAGGCGATTCTCTCCCTGAAGGAAGCGTCGGCCTCTCTGGCGGAGATCTCGGAGAAACTGGGAAGATCGGAGGGATTGGTCGGCAGGTTGATCAATGATCCGGAGTACTCGGAGGCCATGGCGGAAGACCTGGCGGCCACCGTCCACAACCTGGCCGAAATCACCAGAAAAGTCAATGAGGGAGAAGGCACCCTGGGGCTGCTGGTCAACGATAAAGCAGTCTACGAAGGGATGGAGGATATTACCGCGGGGGTCAATGACAGCAAATTCGCCCGGTGGCTGACCCGCCATTACCGGAAAAAGGGAATCAAGCTGGAAACCGGGAAAGACGAAAAACGAGAAGATCGCTGATCGAATGGAATTTGCCCGCCCGGGGCGATATATTTCCCGTCTTGCGACAAGCGGAAATCAAGAGTGGTGGGAGAGACCATGGGAACGGTTCGAAAAACGGATCATCTGGCGGTGCTGGAACGGAAAGTCCTGTCGGGACGAGCGAAGGTCGGAATTGTCGGCCTCGGCTATGTCGGGTTGCCCCTGGCCGTCGAGTTCGCCGAGGCCGGCTTCAAGGTCGTCGGCATCGACGTCGACTCGAAGAAAGTGCGAGCCCTGAACCGGGGTCGTTCCCATATCGAGGATGTGCCCTCCGCCACCATTCGAAGGCTGGTGAAGGAAGGTCGTTTCGAAGCCCGGGATCACTACAAGGGATGTGGACGCCTCGATGCGATCTTCATCGCCGTGCCGACGCCGTTGCGAAAAACCCGGGATCCGGATATTTCCTATATCGTCGCCGCCGTGAACGCCATCGCGAAGGAGATCCGGGCGGGGCAGTTGATCGTTCTGGAATCAACCACCTATCCGGGGACCACGGAAGAGTTGATGCGGCCCAGGTTCGAGGCGGGCGGTCTGAGAGCAGGGAAGGAATTTTTCCTGGCGTTTTCTCCCGAACGGGTGGATCCGGGGAACGCAGTGTACGCCACACGGAATACGCCCAAGGTGGTCGGCGGGACGACGCCGGACTGCACCCGGGCAGCTCGGCTGTTTTACGAGCGGGCGATCGATTCCGTCTATCCCGTCAGTTCCACCCAGACCGCGGAGATGATCAAACTCCTTGAAAATACGTTCAGGGCGGTGAATATCGGTCTTGTGAACGAGATCGCCATGATCTGTGAGAAATTGAAGCTGGACGTCTGGGAGGTGATCGACGGCGCCGCGACCAAGCCGTTCGGGTTTATGAAATTCTATCCCGGTCCCGGGATCGGAGGTCATTGCATCCCCCTGGACCCCCATTATCTGTCCTGGAAATTAAGGACTCTCAACTATTCGGCCCGGTTCATCGAGCTGGCGTCGGACATCAATGGATCGATGCCCGGCCTGGTCGCCCGCCGGGCGGGCGAGATGCTCAACGAGGTGAGAAAAAGCGTGAAGGGCTCCAGAATCCTGGTACTCGGCGCCGCTTATAAGAAGGATACGGGTGATCTGCGGGAATCCCCGGCCCTGGATATTCTCCAACTGTTGAAAGACCGGGGAGCGAAAGTTCATTTTCACGACCCGTTCAATGATTCCCTTCGGATGAACGACGGATCGACCCTGAAAGGAAAACCGTTTACTCCTGCCACGTTCCGGAATTCCGACCTGACCATTATCGTCACGGACCATAGCGACTTCGATTACCGGGCGGTCGTCCGGCATTCCCGCATGGTGCTGGATACTCGCAACGCCACCCGGAATCTGAAGACTGGGCGGAAAAAGGTGTGGAAACTTTAATGGGATCCTTCGGTCCGGTTTTAGTCACCGGCGGTGCGGGTTTCATCGGGTCGAACCTGGTAGACCGGCTGCTGGACGACGGAGAGCAGGTCGTCGCATTGGACAATTTCGACCGGTTCTATGATCCGAATCAGAAGCGGCGGAACCTGGAGAACGCCCTCTCGCGGGAAGGGTTCCGCCTGGTGGAGGGGGATATCCGCGACAGGGAGGGCCTGGACCGGCTGTTCGAGGGGAACAGAATCGGGACGGTGGTCCATCTCGCCGCCAGGGCCGGTGTGCGTCCGTCCATCGAGAATCCGGAGCTCTACACTTCCGTCAATCTGGACGGAACCACCAAGCTCCTGGAGGCGTGCAGGCGGCATGGAGTCAGCCGGTTTCTGTTCGGCTCCTCGTCCTCGGTGTACGGAAACAACCGCAAGATACCGTTCGCGGAAAACGACCCGGTGGATCGCCCGATTTCTCCCTATGCGGCGACCAAGAAAGCCGGGGAGGTCCTGTGCCACGCCCACCATCACCTGTTCGGTATGCGCATCTCGTGTCTCCGATTTTTTACTGTGTACGGGCCGAGGCAGCGCCCCGAAATGGCGATTCACCGGTTCACCCGGGAGATCGATTCCGGGGAAGCGGTGCAGCAGTTCGGGGACGGCTCTTCCGCCCGGGATTATACCTACGTGGATGACATCGTGGAAGGAATCCTCGCCGCCATGGAACGCACACGCGGATACCACATCTGGAACCTGGGAGGTTCCAAAACGATCACCCTCTCCAGCCTGATCCGCCGGATTGCAGAGCGTCTCGGGAAAGAACCGATCATCCGGGTCCGGCCGGTCCAACCCGGAGACGTGGAACGCACCTGGGCCGATACCACCCTGGCCGGCGCGGAACTCGGTTGGAAAGCGCAGGTGGGAATCGAGGAAGGGCTCGATCGTTTCGTGGCGTGGTTCCGGAAGATGAACGGCCCACGGGAGGAGGCGGTTTCATGAATATTGCCGTCGTCGGAACCGGATATGTAGGTCTGGTCACCGGATCTTGTTTCGCGGAATTCGGGAACCATGTGGTCTGCGTCGATAAAGACGCCTCCAAGATCGACCGGCTTCGGAATGGAGAGATCCCGATCTACGAGCCCGGCCTCGAAGCGGTGGTGGAACGGAACGTGAAGGCGGAGCGTCTTCACTTCACTACCGACCTCTCCGCGGCGGTCCAGGATTCCCTCGTGGTCTTCATCGCGGTCGGGACGCCTCAGGGAAACCAGGGCCGGGCGGATCTCACCTTCGTGAAGGAGGCGGCCCGTTCGGTGGCGGATAACCTGAACGCGTACAAGGTAGTCGTAACGAAGAGCACGGTTCCGGCCGGAACCGGCAAAATGATTCGGGAAACCATCGAGAAGCACAAGGTTGAAGATCATCCGTTCAGTGTCGCGTCGAACCCGGAATTTCTCCGGGAGGGATCCGCAATCGAGGATTTCATGCGGCCGAATCGTGTGGTGCTGGGCACTGAAGATGAGCAGGCGTCCGGAATTCTCCAGAACCTGTACCGTCCCTTGTTCCTGATCGAAACACCGATCGTTCTGACCAGCGTCGTGACGGCGGAAGTCATCAAGTACGCGTCGAACGCGTTTCTGGCCACCAAGATCTCGTTCATCAATGAAATGGCCGACCTGTGCGAGACCGTCGGCGCGGACGTCCACGCCGTGGCCAAGGGGATGGGTCTGGATCGCCGGATCGGCTCCAAGTTTCTCCACCCGGGACCCGGCTACGGCGGCTCCTGTTTCCCCAAGGACACGAAGGCGATCCTGGAATTGGCACGGGACCATGGGCGGGATCTGAAAATCGTATCCGCGGTGATCCAGGTCAACGAGGAACGGGCGGAAAGAATGGTCGCCAAGGTTCGGGAACAACTCGACGGAAAACTCGAAGGGAAAGTGATCGCCCTACTGGGGTTGACATTCAAGCCGAACACCGATGATCTGCGGGAATCCCCGGCGATCGCGGTCTTGGATCATTTGCTCGAAGCCGGCGCGATCGTGCGCGCGTACGATCCGGTCGGCATGGGGATCGCGGCCGGAACTTCGCGAGAGCGGGTCGTCTACGCCGAGGACGAATATGACGCCTGTACAGGTGCGGACGCCCTGGTCCTGGCCACGGAATGGAACCAGTTCCGCAGCCTGGATCTGCAAAAGGTGGGTGGCGTTCTCAAGCGGAAGGTCCTGGTCGATCTGCGAAATATTTACGAACCGGAAGCGATGCGGGGATTGGGTTTCCGCTACGCTGGGATCGGAAGGTAGAACCAAGTGAAAAAATATCTGGTTACAGGAGGCGGGGGTTTCATCGGGTCCAACTTGGTGGAATCGATCCTGAAAAGGGGAGACTTCGTACGGATCTTGGACAATTTCAGCACCGGCAGGAGGGAAAACCTGGAGCAGGCCGACCAGTGGGCCCTGGAAGGGGGCGGGTCGTGGGAACTGCTGGAAGGGGATATCCGGAACGCGGAGATTTGTTCCGAGGCGATTCGAGGGGTGAACTACGTGCTGCACCAGGCGGCGATGCCGTCGGTGAAACGCTCGGTGCTCGATCCAGTGGCTTCCAACGCCGTCAACGTGTCCGGTACCCTGAACCTGTTGGTAGCCGCCCGGGATGCGAAGGTTTCTCGTTTCGTCTTCGCCTCCTCTTCGTCCCTGTACGGGGAGAGCGAGACGCTTCCGAAGGTGGAGTCGATGGCCCCTGCTCCGATTTCGCCCTACGCCCTGCAGAAACTGGCTGGGGAGACCTACTGCCGGCTCTTCTGGGAGCTTTACGGCCTTCCGACCGTGGCCCTTCGCTATTTTAACGTGTTCGGCCCCAGGCAGGATCCTGCGAGCCAGTATTCGGCGGTGATCCCGGCGTTCGTCTCCGCCATCAAGAGCGGGAAACCTCCGATCATCTTCGGCGACGGGGGACAGACCCGGGATTTCACGTATATCCGCAATGTGGTCCAAGCGAACCTGGCTGCCTGCGATGCGGAGGAGAAGGCGTTCGGTCAAGCGATGAACATCGCCTGCGGCGGCCGGATCAGTCTCAACGATCTGCTGACCTCCCTGGCCGGATTCGGATCGGTGACGGTTCAGGCCGACCATCAGGAACCCCGGGAGGGAGATATCCGCCACTCCCTCGCGGGGATCGATCGGGCCCGCTCTATGATCGGATACCGTCCGGAGGTCTCCCTGGAAGAGGGATTGAAGTTGACCTGGGAGGCTTACTGACGCGATGAGTCGGTTGCATGTGATCTTGCTCGCGGGAGGAAGCGGCACCCGGTTCTGGCCGAGGAGCCGGCGGAGCCGCCCCAAGCAGCTTCTTCCGCTCGGGGGAAAGGAGACGCTTCTCGCCGCCACATGGAGGCGTGTCCGGAAGCTGGCTCCCGTGTCGCGGATCTGGATCGTCGCGCCGAAAGAGCTGAAGCGCAAAATTCTGGCCCAGCTTCCTGCCCTGGATCGGCGGAACGTGATCGTCGAACCCGCCGGAAGGGATACCGCTCCTGCGATCGGGTTGGCGTGCGCGATGGTGTCCCGCCGCGATCCGAAGGCGGTGGCCGGGATCTTCCCGACCGACCATGTGATCCGTAAGACCGACCGTTTCGTCTCCGCCGTGGGTGTCGCCGCCCGGGAAGCGGAGAGCGGCTCCCTGGTTTGTCTCGGGATTCGCCCGGACAGGCCCGCGACCGGGTTCGGTTACCTGCAGTGCAACGAAAATCCCGGTACAAAACGGGCCGTGAAGGTGAACCGATTCGTGGAAAAGCCGGATTCGGCCCGGGCCCGCAGGTTCCTCCGGTCCGGAAAGTATCTCTGGAACGGCGGAATGTTCGTTTGGCGTTGCGATGCGTTTCTGGAAGAGCTGCGCAGAACCTCCCCGAGGATCGTCGCCGCCGTGAACGGCCATCTCGCCGGCAGGAAAGGAAGCTGGAACCGCGCCACCCGGGTTTCGGTGGACTACGCGGTCATGGAGCAGGCGAACGATGTCAAGGTTGTCGCGATGGACGCCGGCTGGGACGATCTCGGCTCGTGGGACGCGGTGGCTCGGCTTCGGGAAGAACGGCTCGGCTCGAAAGACGCCTTTCTGCTCGACAGCGAGGGGACGGTGGCCTTTCCGCACGGTCGGTTCATCGCGGTGGTCGGCGTGCCGAACGTAGCGATCGTGGACGCAGGGGATGCCCTCCTGGTGGCTTCCCGAGGCAGGACAGAAGAGGTAAAGCAGGTCGTGGAATATCTCCGCAAGCATCGCAGAAAGGATCTCCTCTGATGCTTCTTGGCGAGGAATCTCCTTTTCGCTCTCTTCGGGCGGAAGATTACTTTCTGCTGGCGGCGGTATGTCTTCTGCCCTGGGCGTTCGGCGGCGTTGAGATCTGGGCCTTTCGGAGCGCCTCTTTTCTCATCGCGGCAGCGGTGTTCCTGGCACTGGCTCGGCGCGGCTGGGGCGGCATGTTCCCGCTCCACGACAATCGCTGGTTGATCGTCCCGGCCTTGCTGGCCGGTTGGGGACTCTTTCAGTGCCTTCCGCTCCCGCCGCCGGTGATCCGTTTCCTCAGTCCGAAGGCGGACCATATTTTTCTCGATTCCGTCCCGGGATACGGAAAGGACCGGGCCCTGGATCCGCAGACGGTTTTGGAGGAGAGGGCGCTCCAGAGGCTCGGCGATCTCGTGGATCCTCCATCGGCCGGGGAGGAGATCGTCGGCATGGATTCCCACGACCGTAGGACCGGGATCCGGGTTTGGCGGCCCCTTTCCCTCTATCCGTGGGGGACCTTCGAAAGAGTGGCCTGGTTTGCCAGCCTGCTGATGGCGTTCGTGCTCGCGAGAAGGCGGATGGATTCGGTCGATCGGTACCGGGTTTATCGCACGGTTCTTCTGGTAACGATTACCCTGGTCGCCGGATCGGGGGTCCTGCAGTTCGTCTACGACAACGGAAAACTGCTTTGGGTTCGTTCCATGAGTATGGATCTCCGTTCCATCGGCCCCTACGTGAATCCGAACCATTTTGCGGGTCTCATGGAACTTGCGGTGCCCTGGTTGTTCGGGTACGCATGGCTGCGATATCGAACGGCAGGTCGGGATGTCTTCAAGGAATCCCGTGGTCCCCTGGCCCTCGCTGCAGGAATGTTTTGCATGGCGGCGGGTGTGATGGCCGCGAGCAAAATGGCGGTGGTGCTCCTGTCTTGCGGCGTTCTCGCGCTCTTCATGGTCTGCCTGCGCACGCGAACCGGCCGGTTGATCGCCCTCGCCGGCTTCTTGCTGCTGGCGTGCGGGATGCTCCTGGGCCTCCGACACGTGGAATTGGGCAGGCGGATCATGGATTTCATCAACGCTTCCGGGGGGAACCTTGGGACGTACGGGAGATTGGTTGCCTGGAAATCCGCTCTCCCGATGCTGGTCGATTATCCGCTTACCGGAATCGGATTCGGGGCGTTCGGCCAGGTGTTCGCCTACTACGTCGCGGCGGGGGAGCCGAGCCGTTGGTTGCAACTTCACAATGATTATGTGGAGGTGATCATCGAGGGAGGTGTGGTCGCGGCTCTTCTCCTGGCGGCACTGATCTGGGCCTACTGGACCCGCGCCTGGAGGATGACCTTCGGGGCCCGCAGTCATGGGACCATGAATCCGGAAAGAATCGGTCTGCTGATCGGCCTGGCGAGCCTGTCCCTCCACGGGTTCGTAGATTTCAACCACCAGATCCCGGGAAATGCATTGATGTTCGTGGTCGTGGCGGCGCTCGCCTTGCACCAGGATCCTTCCATGGATCCTCGGAGCGGATCGAAGGAGAGCCGATCATGAAGGTGCGATCGAGCGCTTTCTGGGTCGGACTGGTGGTGGCCGGCATTTTCGCCTCCCGGGCGGTGAGCGGAATATCCGGGGGGATCGCCTGGATCCACGGCTCACGGGCTGCCGGCAACGGGTACCACGATACGGCGATCCCGTATCTCGAAAAGTCGGTGGTCGGTAGCAATCGTTACGAAGCGTTATGGCTGTTGGCGGAGGTTCGACTCGGCCTGTACGACATGCTTCTGGGCGTCCCCGGCTCGGAAGCCGAACGGAGCGAACTCCTTGAGAAGGCCTTGAGTGAATACCGGCGCGCGGCGGACGCCTCGCCGGTTTCCGGATGGCCCTTGGACGGGATGGCCGGGGCCTATTTTCGGATGGAGGAAGAGCGGCGTCGGACGACCGTCATCGATCTGTCTACACTGAATCTTCCGCCCTGGGACAGGATCGGTCGTTCAGGAAGGGTCGGGTTCGGGATGCGGCGATGGGCGATCGAGAAGGAGCCTGGAATCTACGTGTTCGAGGATCGATTGATTCTCAGGTACCTGGAATTCGGCCTTCGAAGCGAGGCGATCGCCGCAATGAGGGACGCGGCCCGGACCCAGCCCGATTTCTGGCTCCATCGGGACCTTCATGACCTGGGAGATAAAGAACTCCTGTCCGCTTTCGCCGCTTCTTCCGAACAGGCGCTGGGGAAGGCGCCGCTCCTGAGCCGGGAAAGACACCTTTTCTCCCTAGGAAAACTTTTCAGGAGATTAGGGGATACCACGAAAGCGGAACAGTATCTGCGGGCCGCGTTGACGGAGCCGACAACCGCGTTGCAGCATGCAGAGGACGCGTTTCACCTGGCCCTGGTCCTGATGGATGAAGGGCGCTACGATGAAGCGGATTCCTGGCTGGAGCAGGCGGCGGAACTGGACGCGTTCGAATTGGCGGTCTATTCCAACCGCGCCGCGATCGCGGAAAAGCAAGGGGATGTCGAGAAGGCTTTCGACTACTACAACCGATGCCGGCGCCTCGCCCCCGAAAGCCTGGGCTTCATTTTCCGATTTGCCCAGGCGGCGCATCTCCTGGGGAGGTTCGGCGCGGAGGAACAGGCTTTGAAGTCGGCGACCCATCTCGGAGAGGAGAACCCGGCCGTTTGGACAAAAATGGTCGGTTATTACCTGGAAGCCGGGGACAGCGTGCGGGCGGGGCGGACATGGGCGAAAGCTCGCGATATTCTGGGGGAGGATCACCCGGAAGTCGTACAACTGTCCGAGAGGATCCAGGGCGCCGAGGACGGGGGCGCGCCTCTTTTTCCTCAGAAGGCTCCTTGACCTTCGGAGACTGGACGCGTAATCAATCAGGGACCGCTCCCGGATCGTCGGGAGCGGATACAGCCGGAAGGACAGGATTCTAGTGGCGGAACCGTTTGACGGCAGAAGCATGGCGACCGGCAACGGCGGCCTCCCGCAAGGAAGTTCGTTCGTCATCGGTGTCGGATTTTTCGTGGCAGCGGCATTGCTGCTGACGGTGCCGTTTACGACGTACGTGGTTGATTTGGTCATGGGACTGGTCATCCTTCTTGTCCCGACCTGGTATGGCGTCCTTCGGGTTCAAGCGGGAAAGTTCGACTATTTTGAATCGTTCTATCCGTTCAGCGCCTTGTACTTCATGTATTTCGGTTGGTCCTCCATTTACCTGAAATACAACGTTCAGGACCTCCAGTATCGATCCTTGCTCCCGTGGCTGACGCCGGCCCTCGCGACGGCACTTGCCGGCTACATCGCGATGACCCTCGGCTACATGGCCTTTTTCCGCAGAGCACGCGTGGGTCGGTTGGCCCGGTATCGCCCCACGGGCGTTGGGTTCCTGCTGCTCGTCGTTTCGCTCGGTTTCCTGGGCCAGGTATCCACTTCTTTGCAGCAATGGTATTTCCACAGCACCGGCAATGTCGATGTTGTTGTGAGCATCGGTCAACAGTTCGCGCCTCTTTTCTTTCTCGCC
>CAZZIV010000079.1:0-12678 GCA_964654385.1 uncultured Acidobacteriota bacterium
GTTCCATGACCTATCTCCAGTTGGGAAACGTCCAGGAGGCGCGGGCCGACGCCCTGGAGGCGGCCCGGCTGGCTCCCGCCAGCGCCGCCAGCATGTTCGCCCTGAGCAAATCCCTGGAGGCGGAGGGGAGGTTCGAGGAAGCGGTGGCGTCGGCCAGGTTCGCCCTCTCCCTGGAGCCCGGCTCCTGGAGGCAACTCCAGCGGCTGGGACTGGTCCTGTCGAGAAGCGGAAGGTACGACGAGGCGGTGGAAGCGATGCAGCGGAGTTGTGAGGTGGGAGGCAACCAGGAAGCTTGTGCCAACCTTGCGGTGACGCTCCTGAAAGGAGGAGACCGGGACCGGGCGGCTGAAGCGGCCGCCGATGTGGAAAAGCTGGTGGACACCTCCTACGGGTTGTACAACCTGGCCTGTTACCGGGCGCTCGCGTTTCTCCGTCGTTCCCTGGAACTCGGGTTTTCCGACACCCTGCTCTTCAACGACCCGGACCTGGAACCGCTCCGCGGCACCGAAGCGTTCCGGAAGATCCAGGAAGAGGTGGAGAACCGGCTCCGCTCCCGCCGGGAGATCTCCGTTTCGGTTTTCCCCTGGCAGGCTTGACAAACCGGCGATCACCTGAGAATTTGCCGGTCTAGACAAGGGGATTCGTATGCGTATCCTGTCCGGCATCCAGCCCAGCGGCAAGCTTCATTTGGGAAATTACCTGGGGGCGATGAAGCAGCACCTGGAACTTCAACATGAGCATGAGTGCTTCTTTTTCATCGCCAATTACCACACGCTCACCACGGTGCAGGATCGAGAACGCCTCCTGGAGCTGAGCCGGGACGTGGCCCTCGATTACCTGGCGCTCGGGTTGGACCCGGCAAAGGTCAACCTGTTCTACCAGAGCGACATCCCGGAAGTGACCGAACTGGCCTGGATTCTCTCCACCGTCACCGGCAAAGGCCTCCTGGATCGGGCCACTTCCTACAAGGACAAGATCGCCCAGGGGATTACCCCGTCCATGGGGCTGTACGCCTACCCGGTCCTGATGGCCGCCGACATCCTGATCTACCGAAGCGACCAGGTGCCGGTGGGAAAAGACCAGTTGCAGCATATCGAGATGGCCCAGGACATGGCGGGCTACTTCAACCACACCTTCGGCAGGGACGTGCTGAAACGACCGGAGCCGCGGTTGGGAACGGCGCCGATCGTACCGGGACTGGACGGCCAGAAGATGTCCAAGAGTTACGGAAACACCATCCCTCTGTTCGAATCGGCCAAGAAGGTGCGGAAGCTGGTCATGAGCATCAAGACCGACAGCCGGACGGTGGAGGAGCCGAAGGATCCGGAAAGCTGCAACGTATTCAAGCTCTACCGGTTGCTCGCTCCGGCCGAGCGGACCGGGGAGATGGCCGCCCGTTACCGGGCCGGCGGCTTCGGGTACGGGGAGGCGAAAAAGGCGCTGGCCGACGAGGTGGAGAAACTTTTAGGGCCGGCCCGGAAGAGGCGGGAGGAGTTGGCCGCGGACCCGGCGTCGGTGGACCAGGTGCTCAGGGAAGGGGCCGGAACGGCCCGGGCGCTTGCGCGGGAAGTGATGCGGGACGTCCGGGAGGCGACGGGCCTGGCGCGGGTTCTGTAGGCGCGGGCGCCGGATCCTGCAGGCGCCGGGCGGCCGGAAACCCACCCGGACCGGCGACTTCCAGGCCGTAGGGTCTCTCTCCCTACGTGACATTGCCCCGGGTCCGACAAAGTTTATATTCCTCCCTATGGAACGGATCGGCCGGTACGACATCCAGCGGGAGTTGGGGCGGGGTTGCGCGGGAGTGGTCTACCAGGCGTTCGACCCGCGGGTCCGGCGGGAGGTTGCCGTCAAAACCATCGAGTTGCCCCAGGGCCTGACGGAGGCGGCCCGGGCCGAAGTCGGCGAACGGTTTCTCCGGGAAGCCCAGGCCGCAGGGAATCTTTCCCACCCGTCCATCGTATCGATCCACGACGCGGACGAAGACCTGGACACTGGGAAACCGTTCATCGTGATGGAATTCGTGGAAGGGGGGAATCTCAGGGATCGGCTGGAGACGGGACCGATGGAGCGGTCCGCCGTGGCGGAGCTGGGGCGGACGATGGCGGACGCGCTGGCCACCGCCCACCGGGCCGGGATCGTCCACCGGGACATCAAGCCGGCGAACATCCTTCTGCCGGCGTCGGGGGGACCGGCGAAACTGGCCGATTTCGGCGTCGCCCACCTGGACGGTTCCGAATTGACCCGGTCCGGCGCCACGGTCGGATCCCCCGCGTACATGGCGCCGGAACAGGTGGCCGGCCGGGAGGTGGACGGGCGTTCGGACCTCTTTTCCCTGGCCGCCGTTTTGTACGAAGCGCTCACCGGGGCGAAACCGTTTCCTGGAAACGATCTACCGGCGGTGCTGTACGCGGTCGTCCACACCGACCCGGTCCCACCCTCGCGGATCCGGTCCGGATTGCCGGTTGCCGTGGACCGGTTTTTCCGGAAAGCGCTGGCGAAGACCCCGGAGAGTCGGTTCCAGGACGCGAAAGACTTTCGGAACGGCCTGGACGCGGCCTTCCTGGACCGCCCTCCGGCCCCGGCGACCGCCCCGGCGCCGCCGGCCGGGCCGGGGGTTTCGTTCAAGCGGCCTCGATCCCGTCCCTGGTGGCTTCTTCCGGCGATGCTTCCTTTGCTGGCGATCGTTTGGCATTTCGCCGGCGGGGGCGCAGGCGCCAAACTGCAGGTTCGCGTCCATTCGATCGTGGAAGCCGGCCGCCTGGACCTTCTTGTGGACGGTAAGAAGGTCTGGTCCCGGAAGCTCGATGCCCCGGCGCCGGAGACGAAGAGAAGAAAGCTGATGCGGAAACTCCTTCGGACCGGACAACAGCGGTTCCAGCGGGAGATCGGCGTCGGGAAAGGCCGGCACACCGTCACCGCCCGGCTCTGGGATCGAACGGCCGGGGCCCGGTTCGAGGATTCGAAGGAGATCGAGTTCGGGGAGCGAACCGTCCACCGGGTACAGGTGTTCGCCGGAGGGCCTTTCGGGAAAGAGATCACTCTGGTCGCTTCTCCTGGATCGCCTTGACGATCAGCCAGACGCCGGGAACGAACAGGGCGGCCGGCCACCAGTCCTCCACCCAGTCCAGGCTGAGGCCATACAGGGTGTTCGAAAGAAGAATGCCTCCCAGGGCCAGGAAACAGAGGCCGCCGAGGATCGATCCTTTCGGCCCGGGCATCTCGAATTCCTCGGGCAGCTCCAGGGCCTTCCCTCCGCTGAGGGCCAGGTTGTACAGCATCGCTCTTCTCCCCGCGTCCACGATGTTGTAAAGCCAGAAGAACGCCATGAACAGCGCTGCCAGGGGGATCAGGGCATTGTGCGGTCCTGTCGCCGCTATGAACGTGATCAGGGAGGCGACCACCAGGATATGGACGAACCCCCGCCGGTAATACCCGACGTAGATCTGTCCCAGGCCGGGCATCAGGGAAAGCACCATGGCCAGGACCGGGGATTTTCTCCTGGGGTCGAGGGTGGGTGAAACCGCCGCCTGGTACGGGGGTGCCTGGAAGGTCGGTCCCGGGGCTCCCGTCTGGACCTGTGGCTCCTCCATTCGAACGTCGTTCCTTTCGCTCATTTCTCTATCTCCTTCTCCGCGCCTACACTTCGGCCCGGCTCTTCGGAATCGTCATTCCCGGCGTTCGCCCATCGTCGGGAAATCACGTCCCGTCGAGCTTCCAGCCAGGTGGAAAATGCCTTCGCTTCGTCTGCGACCCGGTCCTGGATTCGCACTCCGGCGCTGTGGACGGAATCGGCGAGGAGACCGTCCCGGGCGAACAGCGTCTGGACCGGTCGAAGCCGGGACGGATCGAAATTCGCGCCCCAGGAAGGGTCGATCCCGTGCCGGAAAGGCAACCCGAACAGCAGCACCAGCAGGACCAAGCCGGCGTAGGCCGCCTCGAAGGCGAACCGGGGCCGCTCCACGAAATGGGTCCAGGCGGTTTTCCAGCGGACGCGCCAGGCCGGGCCGAATCCCTCCCCGGATGTGGCCGCCAGAACCTGTGGGAGGAGACTTTCCGGGGGACGCATCTCGGCCAGGGAGGGGAGGTCCAAGGCCAGGGTGTCCAGGGCGGCGGCGATCGACCGGCATCCGGCGCATCCCTCCAGGTGAGATCGAAGCAACTCCTCCCGGGTCGGATCCATTGGACCCTCCCCCCGGTTCGCCAGTCTTTCCGCCGCCCGGGAGCAGGCCGGACCGCTGGTCCGGGCCAGGATCGCCTCGGTGAGCCCGGCGGGAACTGGGACCTGCGGAAGAGGGAAGGCCTCGCGCACCAGGTCCGCCAGGTCCCGGCAGGCGGAGCAACGGCACAGGTGGGCGTCGGCGGCGGCCTGGATCGCTCCCGGCAGGGATCCGCCGAGAAAATCGTCAAGGATCGACTGGAACTCGCGGCAGTTCATCTCGATCACCCTCCTGTAACCGCCGTCATTCCGTAGGACGGCTCCAGGGAAAGAACCGACCGGGCCAGCGCCAGCCGGGCCCGGCTGGCCCGGGACTTGACGGTTCCGACCGGCAGGCCCAGGATCCGTGCGATTTCGGTCAGTTTGAGCTCCTGGATCTCCTTGAGGAGCAGGATCTCCCGGTTCTGTTCGCTGAGCCGCCCCATCGCCTGGTAGACCAGTCGTTTTCTTCGGTCCGCGTTCCAAGAGTCCTCCGGTGAGGGCCGGTCGACGGGAAGTTGCACGTCCTGGTCCACGACCCGGTCCCGGGCCGGCGGCCGGGTCCGGATTCTCCGGAGCCGGTCGATAGAGGCGTTCCGGGCGATCCGGATCATCCAGGGAAGGAAACGATCTCCGGTTTCGACCCGGTCCAGGTTCCGGTAGATCTTGATGAACACTTCCTGGGCCAGGTCGGAGGCTTCCTCAGGATCCCGGACGTAGTGGAGGGCGATGGCGTAGATCCGGGGCTGGGTACGCCGGACCAGCCCCTCCCAGGCGAGTTCATCCCCCAGGAGGCAGCGTTCCAGGATCTCGTCCAGTGACCGCACGAACAGGCTCTCCTTTCTCCAGCATAGACGTATTCCGCCGGAAAAGGTTCCCTTCGTGCGGGAAGGTGTGAAGACGGGGTCAGAAAAGGTAGGAAACCATGAATCCGACCTGGGCGAACATCATCATGAGATACATGTGGGTCCAGGATGGGTGGTTCTCCACCGTTGCCAGGTCTTCCGGATCTTTCAGGATCAGGTACACGGTATAGACACCCCAGACCGCGAGGACGATTCCCAGGATCACCAGCAGGACCGGGTTCCCGGTCAAGATCGTCCTCCCTGGATGGAACGGGTCGGAGAGGAGCGCTCCCGCCGGGATCAGGAGCCAGGGGAGGATGAAAAACGGAGAGATCATTCTGGCCGCCCGGGTCACCCCGTACCGGATCGGCAAGGTTCGGCAGCCGGCCGCCTCGTCCCCCTTCATGTCCGAAAAATCCTTGGTGGTTGCCGCTCCCAGCAGGAACAGGAAAAAGATCGAGCCGATATACCACGGTTCCAGGTGGAAGACCGAAGCGACCATCGACCAACCGGCCACCTTCAAGAGACAACCCCGGGGGAGGGCGATGGTCAGGTTCGCCCCGAAAGTGTTCGCCTTGGTCCTGCCCAGGGCCGGCATGCTGTAGACCAGGGTCAGGATCAGGCCGGCGATGTAAATGAAGAAACACTGGTGCATGCTCAAAGGGGCGCGCAACTTCTGGAAGAAAGTCTCTGCAGGGTAGACCACCACCAACCAGGTCGGGAGAACCGCCAGCAGGTAGATCGCCACGGTGAACCAACCGGCGGCCCGGATGGAGATGGCGCCGGTGCAGAGGGCCCGGTTCGGTTTGTTCAGCCGGTCGTTCTCCAGGTCGTAGATCTGGTTGAGCGTGTTGGAGGCGGCGTTCAGCAAGGCGGCGCAGACCGATCCCAGGAGGATGGTCCAGAGGACTGCCGGCGCCCATTGCCGGGGCAGTCCCGCCAGAACGTGGGGGTTGGAAGCCGATCCCCAGGCGGTGATGGCGCCGGAGACCACCCCCAGGAGCGGTGGCAGGAGGGTGAACGGCCGTGTGAAGCGGAAGTACTTTCCTGCGGCCCCCACATCAGGCCTTCTTGCCGACGGCGACCCGGGCCGGCCGGATCACCCGGTCGCCCAACCGGTAGCCGGGGTGATAGGTGCGGGTCACCAAACCGTCCATCGAGTCCTCCTCCACCGGTTCGACGCCGATCGCCTCGGAGGTGTTCGGGTCGAACGGGTCGCCGGAGGGGTCCAGTTTTTCCACGCCGTGCTCTTGCAGGATCGCCAGGAACCGGTCCCGGACCAGTTCGACGCCCCGCGCCAGTTCCTTGGCCTCGGCCACATCGGCAACGTGGGAAAGGGCCAGGTCCAGGTCGTCCAAACCCTTGAGCAGTTCGGCCACGATGGAGCCGAACTTCAATTCCACTTTCCGGTCGATATCTTTCTCCAGGCGAAGCCGATGCGCTTCCTGGACTTTTTGCTCTTTTTTGTACGCGGAGATGTATTCCTGAAGTTTCGCTTCCGCTTCTTCGGCCCGTTTCCGGTATTCTTCGATGATGGTGGGCCGGGTGTCCGGCACTTCCGGCTCTTCGCCGTCGTCGTCGGCGAGGTCCGTCCGGGCCCAGTGTCGCTTGTCTTCCACCTTGATGGTCGGAGACCCGTCCTCGTCGACCGATTCGGCGCCGAGTTCGGTCTCCATCTCCTTTTCCTTGTTCATGACTCGAAGCTCTCCATCCCCGGAGCCGGAACCCTCCGCTCCGGACCTGCTCCTTCATTATTGCCGATCTGGATTAATCGTCCAGCGGGATCGCCAGGGGGGTCTCTTCGCCGTCCCGCTTCTTGGGAAGGACCACTTCCAGGACGCCGATCCGGTGCCGGGCGGTGATCCGGGCCGGATCGGCCGAGGGCGGAAGGTAGATCCGAAGGTTGAACCGGCCGTGGCGCCGTTCGACCCGGAGAAAGGAATCGGTGTCCGCAGGCGCCGCCCGCTCTCCCTGGACATGCAGCACCCCTCTTTCCACGTGGAGCCGGATGTCCGAAGCTTTTACCCCGGGGAGGTCGGCCAGCAGGACGTACCGGTCCTCTTCTTCGTAGAGATCGACCGGCGGTTTCCAGCCGGCGGCCGGCTCCCGCCCGTCCGCCGGACCGAGGGTGCGCGCAGAAACCTCGTCGAACAGGCGGTTGATCCGTTCCTGGAGTTTGGCCAGGTCCCGGATTGGATCGGTTCTGCGGATCGCCATACAAACCCTCGTCTCCGGAGATGAACCCCGAAGAATGGAATCGTTGATTGTATCGGTTATACGTTGAAAACGCCCCCGAAACACGATTATTTCGCTGGTGGAACCGGATCATGCGCCGTCTCCCGGCCCTTCGCCGTCCCGGTTTTCCGCGATAACGGCGGATTCCGCCTTCAGCAGGCCGATCTCACCGTGAACGGCATCGGCCAGGACACGGTCGCCTGCGGCGAACTTCCCCTCCAGGATGGCCAGGGCCAGTGGATCTTCCAGCTTCTTCTGGATGACCCGCTTGAGGGGACGAGCGCCGAACGCCGGATCGTATCCTTCCGTCGCCAGGAGTTTCACGGCTTCATCGGTGGTCTGCAGATCGATTCCTTTCTCTTCCAGGACCCTCCGGAGCCGGCCCAGTTGAATTCGCGTGATTTTGGCCAGGTCGTCCTCGGTGAGGGCGTTGAAGATAATGACGTCGTCCACCCGGTTCAGGAACTCGGGGCGGAAGGCCTGTTTCAGCGCCTGGTTGACCTGGGCTTCCAGTTCCTCCCGGCTGCCGCCGGCCTGCTCGAGGATCTGTTCCGAGGCCAGGTTGGAGGTCATGATCAGGATGACGTTCCGGAAGTCGACGGTCCGGCCCTTGCTGTCGGTGAGCCGGCCTTCATCCAGCACTTGCAGCAGTACGTTGAAGACGTCCGGGTGGGCCTTTTCGATTTCGTCCAGGAGAACCACCGCATACGGTTTCCTGCGGATCGCTTCGGTGAGTTGTCCGCCTTCCTCGTGGCCGATATACCCGGGAGGCGCGCCGATCATCCGCGCCACCGCGTGCCGTTCCATGTACTCGGACATATCCAGGCGGATCATCGCCTTTTCGTCGTCGAACAGGTAGAGCGCCAGGGATCGCGCCAACTCGGTCTTCCCGACGCCGGTCGGGCCCAGGAACAGGAACGAGCCGATCGGCCGGTTCGGGTCTTTTAACCCGGCCCTGGCCCGGCGCACCGCGGTTGCCGTGGCGGTGACCGCGGCGTCCTGGCCGATGACGCGCTCGTGGAGCTCCTCCTCCAGGCGGATTAGTTTCAGGGTCTCGCCTTCCATCAGGCGGGAGACCGGGACCCCGGTCCACTTGGAGACGATCCGGGCGATGTTCTCCTCGGTCACCTCCTCGTTGAGCATCGCTCCTTCGGCCTGGAGATTCTGTAACTCGAGGTTTTTCGCTTCCAGGGTCCGCTCCAGTTCCGGGATGGTGCCGTACTGAAGCCTGGAGGCCTGGTCCAGGGCGGACGCCTTCTGGGCCCGCTCCAACTCGGCCTTGGCATTCTCGATCTTTTCCTTCAGGTCCCGGAGGGAGGCGATGACTTCCTTTTCCGCCTTCCACCGGTTCTTCATGCCGCCCAGCCGTTCCACCTGGTTGGCCAGCTCTTCTTCGACCTTGGCCAACCGGTCTTTGGACGCCCGGTCCTTTTCCCGCTTGAGAGCCTGCCGTTCGATTTCCAGCTGGGTGATCCTCCGTTCCACCTCGTCGATCTCCGCAGGTACCGAGTCGATCTGCAGGCGGAGTTCGGCGGCGGATTCGTCCAGCAGGTCGATCGCCTTGTCGGGAAGAAACCGGTCGCTGATGTACCGGTGGGAGAGAGTGACGGCGGCGACGAGAGCCGCGTCCTGGACCCGGACCCCGTGGTGCACCTCGTACCGTTCCTTCAAGCCGCGCAGGATCGAAATGGCGTCTTCCACCGACGGCTCCCCGACCATCACCGGCTGGAACCGTCGCTCCAGGGCGGCGTCTTTCTCGACGTATTTCCGATACTCGGTCAGGGTGGTCGCCCCGATGCAGCGCAGCTCTCCCCTGGCCAGGGCCGGTTTTAACAGGTTCGCCGCATCCACCGCCCCTTCGGCGCCGCCGGCTCCGACCAGGGTGTGGAGTTCGTCGATGAAGAGGATGATCCGGCCGTCCGATTCCTCAATCTCCCTGAGAACCGCCTTCAGCCGGTCTTCGAATTCTCCCCGGTACTTGGAACCGGCGATCATGGACCCCAGGTCCAGGGCCAGGAGGGACCGGTTCTTCAAAGGTTCCGGCACATCGCCGTCGGCGATCCGTCCGGCCAGCCCTTCCGCGATGGCGGTTTTCCCTACGCCGGGTTCGCCGATCAGGACCGGGTTGTTTTTCCGCCGCCGGCTCAGGACCTGCATCGTTCGCCGGATCTCCTCGTCCCGGCCGATGACCGGATCGATCTTCCCCTTCCGCGCCGCCTCGGTCAGATCCCGGGTGAACTTTTTCAACGCGTGCACCTTGTCTTCCGGGTTCTCATCGGTGACCCGGCTGGAGCCTCTCACGTCCCGGAGGGCGTGGAGGAGCCCGTCCGGCGTCGCCCCGAACTTCTTCAGGACCGCCGCTTCTTCCCCGTCGCCCCGGGACATGGCCAGGAGCAGGTGTTCGGTGGAGACGTAGTCGTCCCGGAACTCGTCGGTCAGCTTGGCCGCATCTTTCATCAGGGCGATCAGGGCCCGGGAACCGTGGACCTCCACCTGTCCCTCCACCTTCGGATCGGCGGCCAACCGTTCTTCCACCGTGGTGGCCAGGGCCCGGGGGTCCGCACCCAGCCGGGAAAGGATCGGGACCACGATACCGTCTTCCTGGTGAAGCAGGGCCAGGAGCAGGTGCATCGGCCGGATTTCGGAATGTTGATACGATTCCGCCGATTGCCGGGCGGAATCAAACGCCTCCCGGGCTTTCAGGGTCATCGGTTTGTTCGACATGGGAACCCTCCGGTAAATCTTCGCTAAGTCGCCCATTTTCTATAGGATCGACCGGAGGAGGTGTCAAGGCGCGCAGGGGGGCGAGTTCAGGATGAAGAGGGAACGCGACCCGGTCACTCCTCTTCGCCGCGGACGCACAAGGCGCGCAGGTCTCCGGACGATTCGATCGGGGTCGGAATCGGCATTCCGTAGTTGAAGTCGAAACAGACCGCCGTGGCATCGTCCCTCGCCGAGCTCCAGGCGCTCCTGCCGGGCAGGTGGAAGCTCCGTGGAGGGCGGTAGCCCCTCGGGTCGAAAATCCCTTTCAGCTCCTC
Organism: uncultured Acidobacteriota bacterium; assembly: GCA_964654385.1. Taxonomy (GTDB): domain Bacteria; phylum Acidobacteriota; class Polarisedimenticolia; order Polarisedimenticolales; family Polarisedimenticolaceae; genus Polarisedimenticola. The sequence goes on from CAZZIV010000079.1 coordinate 10,314, forward strand.
TACCGTCGGCAACCGCCAGTCCGAGGCCCGGTCCAGGACCAGCGCGTCACAGTATTCGCCCGCCTTCTTCCACGTGATATCCGCCTGGTTGTCCGTCCCGGCCCATGTCAGGCCGGTCTTCGTGTCCAGGACCGCCCCTTCCCCGGCCGGCCGGAAGCGTTCCTTCCGATCGGGTTCGTCTGCGGAATCGGCATCGGTTCCCCACGCTGCCGCCAGCAGGATCAAAACCGCCGCCGCCGAAACTCTGCCTTTCGTCATGAGCTACCCTTTCCGTTGTCCTCGTTTCGTCTTGCCGTCCTGGTCGAGGGGAGTCTCGACCCTGTTCTGCCATTAAGCCATAAGGGAGGGCCGGCGGGGAAGAGCAAATCCGGTTCGGTTCCGAAACGCCGGACCTCCCGTCATGTTTTTCGGCCGGGTTTTCGCATCCCGAGCCGGCGGGCCAGGTGGTGCAGGTTGGACCGGTGCATTCCCAGTTCCCGGGCCGCGGCGGCCCAGTTCCCCCCCGACGCGTCCAGCGCCTTCCGGATCCTTTCTCTTTGAAACCGGTCCACCGCCTCCCGCAGGCGGAGCGGGGCGGCCTGCCGGGTGGCCGGGGCGGGCGGCTCCTTCCTCGGCGTCGAGACCGGCCTCTCCCCGCGGATGCCCAGCAGGTCGGGAGTGACCTGGATCGACTCCCCCGCGGGATTTCTTTCCGACGCCAGGAGGATCGAACGGCTCAAAACGTTCTCCAGTTCGCGTACGTTCCCCGGCCAGTCTCCTTCCGCAAGGAGATCCATCGCCTCCGGTGTGATCCGAACCGGCCCGAGACCCAGGCGGCGGCGGGTCCGGTCGCTGAAATGCCCGGCGAGCAGGGCGATGTCGGCTTTTCGCTCCCGGAGGGCCGGCACCTGGATCCGGCAGACATCCAGGCGGTGGAACAGGTCGGCCCGGAACCGGCCCCGCTCCACTTCCGCCGTGAGATTCCGGTTGGTTGCCGCCAGGATCCTGACATCCACGTAGGTAGTGCGGTCCGAGCCGACCCGCTGGATTTCGCCTTCCTGGAGCGCTCTCAGCAGCTTGGGTTGCAGGGGCAGCGGCAGTTCGCCGATCTCATCCAGGAACAGAGTGCCACCGTTCGCCACTTCGAATTTTCCAGCCCGCCCGGCGCCGGCGCCGGTAAACGCGCCTTTTACGTGTCCGAACAGTTCGGACTCGGCGATCGATTCCGGCAGGGCGGCGCAGTTGACGTAAATAAGAGGCTGTCCGGCCCGGGGCGACCGGCCGTGCAACTCTCGAACCACCAGTTCCTTGCCGGTACCGGTCTCGCCCAGGATCAGCACCGGGAAATCGGAGCGGGCGTACAGGGCGATCTCTTCCCGCAACCGCACCATGTTCGGCGTGTTTCCCAGGAGCAGGCGGCCCTGTCGCCGGCCGGCCTCCCGAACCAGGTCCCGGGCCACCAGGTCCTGTTGCCGGGCATGTCGCTCCAGCGCGTCGATCAGGTTGCTGGTGCGCATGACGGCGGCGGTGAGGGCGCAGAGGGCCGCCAGGAAACGGTCTTCGAACGAGTCGAAGGCGTTCGGCTCGCGGGCATCGAGGGAGAGTACGCCGACCAGCTCGTCTTCGACCCACAGCGGGCAGCCCAGGCAGGCGTGGATCTTTTCGATCCCGTGGGCGTCGGCCAGCAGGCCGTCGAACGGATCGGGCAGAGGGCTGTCGGCGGGGAAGCGGGTCGGTTCCCTGGAACCACAGATCAGGTCCAGGCGAGGATGCTCCCGCCGCAGGTAGGTTTGGCCCAAACCCTCGGCCCGGAGCCCGTGGGCGTACAGGGGAAGGAGCTTCTCGCCGGATACGCGGAACAGGACGGCGGCGTCGCAGTGGAGGGTTCCCGCCACCGAGGTCACCAGCCGCTCGTACCGGTCTCCGGCCGTGAGAGAGAGGTTCAGGTCCAGGGCGATGTTCAGGAGGAGCTCGAAAGGGGAGGATGTTGTCATAATATTAACGTCGTTATTCTTTATACAACAAATCAACTGTTGCGAAAATAACAGCATACAGCGGAAATCCTTCTATGTACAGGGTCTTGTTTCTGGAATGCCGCTTGCAGTAGGTCGGTGCGGGAGGAAAAAAATGATGACTACGACCCTAGACACGCTAACACGTCATGAGCTGGTCCTCACCTGGAAATCGCTGCCGATATTCATCTGGGGATGGTTGCTGCCCTGCATCACGGCGCAGCTCAACCTCCAACGTCATCAGTTCCTTGAGCAGGTGCTGTCGCAGCTCCGGCAGCTGCTCAAGATACGCTTCAATGTGTGGCTCTTTGCCAGCCTTGAATTCCCGCTCGAACTGGTCGGCCAGTCGGTCAATCTGCTCCTGCTGGGGAACA
>CAZZIV010000080.1:0-12666 GCA_964654385.1 uncultured Acidobacteriota bacterium
CCCTCGCGCGCGCCCCCCCCCTCCCCCGCCCCCGCGCCACGCCGCCCCCTCCCCCCCCCCTGCTCCCCCCCCCCCCCCCCCCCCCCCCCCCGCCGCTTCCCCTCCGCGCGGAGTTTCGCCACCAGCCGATCCATCCGCTTGTGGTCTCCCAGAAATCTCACGTAGACCCGGTCCCCGGTGATCAGGTCGGCGTCGGCCTCCGCAAACATCTTTTCCGGTCCCGGCATGGTGTAATAGGCTGGCAAAACCAGGGGCACCTTCCGCTCCTTGAGAAGATCCAGGAGAGGAGACGCCAGCCAGCGGGCGTTCCTCACCTCCACCGCGAGAACCAGTTCCCGGGGCCAGCCGTCCAGGAACCGCCGGAGGCGCTCCCGGAACCGGTCTCCGGTGGCATACTCTTCCGGGTCCCGCCCTTTGGCCACGTAGGGGAACTGGGCGACCAGGGGACCCAGCTTCTCACCCAGACCGCCCATCACCCCGGTGAACTCCCTTACAAGGTCTTTGCAGTCCTCCAGCCGGCGGTCATGGGTGATCTCCCGGGGCAGCTTGGCACTGAACAGGAATCCCGAAGGCGTCCTCCGGTCCCAGTTGCGGACCATGGCGGGGGAAGGGATACGGTAGAACGTGGCATCGCACTCCACCGTATCGAACCGGGCGGCATAATGCTCCAGAAAGGTTTCCGGCCGTGCCTTTTCCGGGTAAAACCGACCCCTCCAGTCGCCGGACGACCAGGACGAAGTTCCGACTCTCAGGCCGGATGGCGGCGGATGGTCCATTCGTGGCCTCCCGGGGAACGAGGCATTATATTCCCCCAGGTCTTCACCCGGGGATTCCGGCCCCCTTCTACCTCCGCCGGACAGAGGAACCGATGGAACGGACTCCCTTCAGACGATCAACCCGGCGCCGGGGCCGCCGGCTGCCGATCCTGGCGGCCCTGGTCTCCCTCTGCTGCGCCGCCCGGGCGGACACGGTCCGGTATTCCCTGGAAATTCAGGATCGGATACCGGTCTCCTACACCCTTGAGATCCCGGTTCTTCACGAAGGGAACCTGCAGGTGGCCGCGGATTGGGACTGCAGCCGGATTCTCTCCTTCCGGCTGGAGGGTCCCGGCTCCTCCCCGGTCCGGCTCCGTCGGTCCGGCCCTTCTCCCCAGACCATCCGGATTCCGGTGACCCGCGCCGACCTGGATACCGGGAAACCGTTCACTCTCGCCATAACCAGCTTGCCCGCGGGAGGTGCGGGGAAAGGGCTGATCACCATTCAACGGCCGGATTCGCCCCAGGTGATCCAGGAGCGGAGGGAAGCGATGAAACCGCCGGAGCCGGAACGGCCGGAACCACCCTGGTGGATGCTGCCCGGATCGATGCCGGACGATGCCGGACCGGAACTGGCGGATCTGTACGCCCGGGTGGAACGGTTCCGCGCGATGGTCGTCCCGGCGCCGGGCCGGGTCGCCCCCGATCCGTGCAGATGGCAGACCGAACTCCTGGAAAAGGTATCGGAGGCCCGGGAAGATCTCGCCGAAAAAGAGACCGGTCCCTCGAGCGCCACCGCCCGGTATTACCACCGAATCGGCGAACTGGTCCGCCGGGTCGGAGAGCTGCGACAATCCGAAGACCCGTTCCTGGCCGGCCCCCCTCCCACCGAGAGGAACGCCTTGCATCGCTGGCTTCGGTCGCGGCGGGAGCGGATCAAGCCGCTGGAGCATGAACTGGACGTCCTGATGGATATGCCGGAAGACGGGTACGTGCCCGAGCTGGCCGGGATGGAGTGGCCGGTCAGGTTCGTGAGCTGCCTCATGGCCTGCGAACGCAATTTCGCCGAACGGGGACGAACCGGAACCGAAGAGGCCGCGAACCAGGATCTGGCCGATGCTGCCTGGCCGTTCATCCGCGCCGCCGCCGACGCCCTGGAAGGGGTGGCGAACCTGGTCGAATCTGCACGAATCACCCTCGACCGGTCCCCCAGGATCGTGGATAATCAGGAGCCGCGGCGGGAACGTTGATCCGCCGGGTGGAACCCTCCGTCCGACATGAGGCTCCGGCATGGAACGAGGAAAAGTCGCGGTCCTGCGGGTAACCCCCGGGAATGTCCTGAACAAGATCGAACACCTGTGCGAACTCGCCGGCATGGGGTCCGCCCTGGATCGGTCCGCGGGAACGATCCTGAAAGACAATATCTCCTGGCATTTCCCGTTTCCCGGCGCCAACACCACGCCATGGCAGTTGGAGGGGATCCTGCGGGCCCTGGAATCCGGCGGATACCAGGACCTCTGCTGCGTCCAGAACCAGACGGTGGTGACCGACACATTCAAGGGCGAGGACCTGAACCGGTACCTCCCGGTCCTGCGGAAGTACGACGTCCCGGTTCTCTACAACTTCAAGGCACAGGATATGCGCTGGGAGATCTACCGGCCGAAGCGGAAAATGCGCGCCCTCCACGAGATTTTCCCCGACGGGATCCTGGTTCCGGACTATTTCCACGGCCGGAACATCGTGCACCTCCCGACGGTGAAGTGCCATATCTACACCACCACCACCGGCGCCATGAAGAACGCCTTCGGAGGCCTGCTCCACAACAACCGGCACTACGCCCATTCCTGGATCCACGAAACCCTGGTCGATCTGCTGGCGATCCAGCAGGAGATTCACACCGGAGTGTTCGCCCTGATGGACGGTACCACCGCCGGAAACGGCCCCGGCCCCCGCACCATGATTCCGGTGGTGAAGAATGTAATGTTGGCCGGGTCGGACCAGGTCGCCGTGGACGCCGTAGCCGCAAAGATGATGGGGTTCGATCCGATGTCCATCGACTACATCCGGATGGCTCATGAAGATGGGCTGGGCGTGGGCGATCCCAGGGAGATCCAGGTGGCGGGTGACGACGTCTCGGGGGAGTCCTGGGGTTTTCACGTCGGAGACAACGGCGCCAGCCGGATCGGCGACCTGCTGTGGTTCTCACCGTTGAAAGTGTTTCAGCGGCTCTTGTTCCGCACTCCGCTGGTCCACCTGTTCATCTTCGGGTCCGAGGCGTATCACGACTACTACCGCTGGCCTTTCAAGGACCGGCGTCGGTTCCTGCGCTGGCGTTCTGAGACCCCGTGGGGGGAGCTGTTCCAACGGTACGGGGGCTGACCGGCGGGAATCGGGCCGGGCCGGGCCGTTACCGACGGGCGGAAAACCGGGCGAAGGGGCCGGAGACCGCCTCACCGTCCTTTCCCTCACTCTCGGCCACCACCTGCACCGGCAGAAGAGCGGAGAAGGTCCCTCCTGCCTCGCCGCCCAGCTCGAACCTCAGCCGGTATTCTCCCGCCTCCACCGCCCCGAGCCGCAACGCGACCCGTAACACTTCCCTGCCGTCAGCCGCAGGATCCTCCAGGTCGAGGAGACGCACGTCCGGCTCCGCCGCCACCCTGCCGGACCGGTCCAGCAGCTGGGCCGTGAGGGCTCCCTCTCCCCGGTCCAGGTGATACCCGACAAGGAACAGCTCGGACTGGGACTCCCGGAACAGCCGGGGATGGGCGGACGGCATGAACGGCCGTTCCCCAAACATGAACGGGTACGGTTTCCCGTCGTCCCGGGAATTGTGGACCAGCACCCACTTCCCGGCCTCTTCCGGAAACAGCGGCGGCAACAGGACCGGCGTCCGTTCCTGGAAACCGGGTACGTTCAACTCCAGCGCCCGGCTGCCGGTGATGCCGGTGACCCGGTTGCGGGCCAGAACCCGGAGTGAGTAGTCTCCCGGCGGCAGCGCCAGGTCGCCGTAAAATTTCATCCCCCGGCTTTCGATCCGGTCCCGGTACCTGGCCAGGTCGAACCGCATCTCCCTGCTGAGAAAATCGCCGATCCCGCCGTCTCTATCCAGGGCGTAGACGTACACTTCCAGGTCCAGGTTGTCGCCCGGGTTCCCCTGGAGCAGTCCGGCTCCGCTCAACTCCAGAAAAACCGGCACGAAAGCCCGGGGGGGCTGGAGGGGCGCGAACGGCGCGGCCAGCACGGTCAGGTCCAGGCCGTGTTTCTCTTCTCCGCTCAGCAGCGTTTCCGCCGCGCTGTTCTTCTGGGTGATCCTCGCCTGGGAGGCGTACGGAGTCGGCGCGAAATACCCGGGACGATGGTTGAGCCGGGCTTTTTTCGGTGCATCTTTCAGCTTGACTTTCAGCTTGTGATACTTGCCGTCCGGACGCAGATCCTTCGGCTGGAAGCTCAGCATATACGTCACGCTGGTCCGCTTCATGATCTCGGATAGCGCCTGGTCGATATTGTCCAGGTTCTTGATCAACTCCCCGCCGGTTTCATGGGCCAGGTAAAACAGGGAATCGGTTCCCCTGCCGGAAAGAGACGCTTCCTCCGACAGCCGCCGCCGCCCGGTGATGTCGATCGCCTGAATCACGCAGTCGGCCCGGCGGAACGCCTGAACCATGTCGGACATTTTCTTCTGGACCGGCGCCGACCCGAACCGCTTGGTCTGATCGATTTTCCAATACTCGCCGTGTTCCCTGGCCTGGTTGATGAAATCGATATCTTTCTGATCGCTGCTGGCGAACACCAGGGAGTTGTCGAACCCGCCGGAGAGGTAGATGACCTGTTTGCGGCCGCTCACTCCGGCCATCATGCGGGCCAGGCTTCTCAGCGACTCGGTCATGCTGCTGATGAAGTGCCGTTCTCCGTGTCGTTTCAACGGCTCGTGAACGCTGTAGTAGACCGTCGCCATCGCTTCCATGGCGCTTTCGCCCGCCCTGCCGCCGGAGGGATCGTTCTCTTTAGTGTTCCCGGTGCGCGCGGTATCCGCTTCGACGAACACGTCCGAGCGGACCGCGCCGACCTCCAGGCCCAGGGGATCGACGGAACCGACCAGGAAACCCGGGTTCCCGATCGAACGGATCGCCCGGTCGATCTGCTCCCGGTCGGTGGTGAAGTTCAGGAGCAGCCCGGCGCCGTTTTTTTCGTCGTACACCGCCACGGCGACCAGGTCCCAGGGATGCAGGGCGTTCAACGCCCACCGGCGAACCGCCTCCCGGGCCCGGTGGACCGAGGCCGGATCGGAGAAGGCCAGGTCGAACAGGAGGAGGAAGTGCCTCCGGGCCGCGATCGAGATCTGCGGCTCCATCAAACCTTTTTTCCGCATGGTCTCCATGCTGAGGTCGATCACATCGCAGGAAACGATCGGAACCTCCTTGCCGCGGTCGAAAACGCGGAAATTGTCCACCGTGAGATCCCGAACCGGCTCCCCGTTCAGGGTGACGTGGACCGGAACTTCCACCAGGGAGACCTGGACGTCGTCGGAGAGTTGGAGGTCCCTCGGTTCTCCGGCGGAAACCGCCGCGAACAGGAGCAGCGCCGCCCCCGCCGCCGGGATCCTTCCTTTTCCGCCGGATGCAAGTCTCATCTCCGCCCCGCTCGCCCCTCAGGGGAAGTATAAACAACTTACGCCGAATTCCCGCGCACGGCCTCTTCCGGCCGGAAGGGTTGCCGCCGGTGGGCCTGTTTTTTCTCCGCTTTCCCGGGATTTATGCGATGATTCCCCTCACCGGGAAAAGGGAAAGGAACACAGTCCGGATGAAGACCCAGGGAACCGGGGACACGAAAACCGCAGGGAGCCGCCGGGAGCGGACCGCCGTCGATCGGAACGTCTCCCCCGCCTGCCTCCTTTTCATCTGCCTGGCCGCGCTCCCGCTCACAACCGTTTCCGCCGAGAAAAGGGTTCCGTCGGCCGCCTTTCCGGAGATCCGGATGGGGCTGGCCCACGTCGGCGTGATCCGTACCCGGGGAGAGTTGGTGGCGACCATGTGGCTCGGCACCGGTTTCGTCATCGACCGGGAATGCACCCTCGTCACCGCCGCGCATATTTTTGAAAACGCCCATGAAGAATCGTTGGTGGTCCGGTTCCTTCACCCGGACGACCCGGACGCGGTGCGCACCTTTAATGTGGTTATCGACCGGACCGACCCGGAGAGGGATATGGCTCTCCTGCGGCTGAAACCGGGCCAGATGGAAAGAAAGTTCTGCAGGAACGAGCTGATCCCGATCCCGCCGATCGAACGATTCGAGCCTCGAAACCTGACCGGTGAACCGGTACTGGTGGCCGGATTCCCGGTGCTGGAGGGGCGCCAGCCCCGGGATGTTCCGATTCTCCGGAAAGGGATCATCGCCAGTTCCGAACTGGAATGGGAGAAGGAGGCGATGCTCCTGCTGGACCTCTCCGGCGTTCCAGGGTTCAGTGGAGCCCCGGTGATCCTGGAGCGGACCGGACAGGTGGTCGGCATCGTGTTCGGCCCGGGACGGACCAGCCGGGAGTACGACTTCGAATGGGCGACGCCGATCTCCGGGGAGATCGTTCGCCGGCTGATCCAGCGTTCCGACCAGGACAAGTCGAAACTTTCACCCTAGAGATTCCGTACCTGCCTCGGAAGCGGTTGCGCGACTGAGGCGAGGTTCCAAGGCTGATTTCGCACATGGAGGGCAATCGATTTGCGAACCATCCCGGCTCTTTCGATTTCACTGGCACTCTTTTTCTCCTCCTACGCTTCCGGGCCGGCGATGTCCGGAACCGGGAGCTACCACGACTTCCGGTCCGTGGAGAGCTACCTGCAAAGCGTCGCCGGCTCCAGGAACGCGTCGGTTCGTTCCCTCGGCAAGAGCAGCGGCGGCCGGGACCTGTGGGTGGTGACGATCGGAGAGGACGGAGAATCTTCCCCGGACGGCCGACCGGCGATCTTCGTCGGCGCCAATATCGTCGGCTACCACAACGCCGGGACGGAAGCGGCTCTGGCCTTGATCGACCGGCTGCTTCACCAGGAAGAGAGCCCCCGGGCGACCTGGTACATCGCTCCGGTGTTGAACCCGGACGCCCATGACGGCATGTTCGGCCCGGTCCGCCGGAAGCGCTCCGGCGCCGCAGGCTCCATCGACCATGACAACGACGGCCTGGCCGGCGAAGATCGGCCGGAAGACCTCAACGGGGACGGAACGATCAGCACCATGCGGATTCCGGACCCGACCGGAACCATGCTCCCCAGCCCGGATGACCCCCGGGTGATGATCCGGGCCGATCCCCGGAAAGGACAGGTCGGCGTCTACAAGATGGTTCCCGAGGGGAACGACGACGACCTGGACGGCCGATACAACGAGGACCCGGCGGAAGGCCCATGGCCCTCCCGGAATTTCGCCAACCGGTTCGCGTTCAACGATCGGACTTCCGGACGCTGGCCGGGACAGTTGCCGGAGAGCCGCCTCCTGATGGACTTTCTGCTCAAGCACGAAAACATCGCCGTGGCGGTGGTGTTCGGCCCGGCAAACAGCTACCTCAAACTCCCCAAAGGGACCGGCGGCGGCAAGGACCTGGGTTCTCTCAAGTTCAAGGTGCCGAAAGGGTACGCCCGGTTCCTGGGGCTGGATCCGGAAGTGAAATACACCATCGACCAGATCTGGGAGCGGGCGAAGGACCTTCCGTTCGTTCAGCAGAACAACGTCACCAAGACCCAGATGGCCCAGTTCCTGGGAGCCGGCCCGGCCACCAAGCCGGACGACGACGATATGAAGTATTACGAGCTCCTGGCGAAGGATTACAAGAATCTCCTGGAAGACGCCGGACTGGACACGAAGAGGACGGCGGGGGCGTGGACCCCGGGCGGCCTTTCCGAATGGCTCTACTACCAGTATGGAACTCTCACCGTGGAACTGGACGTCTGGGGAATTCCGAAACAGGAGAAGAAAACGGCCGAGGGGGCCGATGCTCCCCTCACTCTGGAGCGGCTGGAAGAAATGACACCGGAGGAGTTCACCGCCCTGGGCGAAGAAAAGGTCGCCGGGTTCCTGAAGGAGATCGGAGCGCCCCCGCAGTTTACCGCCGCGGGACTGATCGAGCGGGTTGCCTCCGGGCAGGTCTCGCCGAAGCAGATGGCGATGATGGCTCGGCAGAGCGGAGCCGGCAGCGAAAAAAAGGGGTCGGAAGGAAACGCCGGGAAGGAAGGGAGCGACCTGATCGCCTGGCTGGATAAAAACCATCCCGAGGCGATTCTCCCCTGGACCGAAGTCCGCTTGGCCGATGGAACCGTCGCGGAAGTGGGCGGACTGGATCCGTTCGCCGCCCTGGCGCCGCCCGGCGGCGTGCCCCCGGAAGCGATTCAGGCGAGCCTGGACGCCGTACAGGACCTGGCGGGCAAACTGGCCCGGGTGGAGCTCGTCCAAACCGAAACAGAATCGCTCGGCGGCGGCGTCTACAGGATCACGGCGGTGGCCCGGAACACCGGCTTCCTGCCGACCCATACCGGCATGGCCCGGAAGGGTAAGTTTCACCTGCCGGTCCGGCTGCGGATCACCCCGGGAGACGGCGTCACCCTGGTCACCGGGCATCCGCAGGTCACCTCGGATCGTCTGGGCGGGGAAGGCGGCTCCCTGAAGGCCGAATGGTTGGTCCGTGTCGGGGGGAAACGGGGGTCGGCGACCCTCGAGCTGTTCTCCGACAACGCCGGCGGCGACTCCAGGGAAATCATCCTGCAGGAAGGGAGATAGACGATGCCGACGAAATACAAGAAAACCGCGCGGGTTCTCTTTTTTTTCACCCTCCTTCTTCTTGCAGGCAGCCTGGCCCCGGCGATCGATTCCCCGCAACCGCTGAAGCCCCGGACCGCGCCGCCGGCGCCCCGGTTCGACCGGTTGCATCCGAACGAGGAAATCCTCGACAACCTGAAAGGGTACGCCGCCGCTTATCCGGACTGGGTCCGGCTGGAAAGCATCGGGAAAACCAGCCTGGGCGGCGACACCTGGCTCCTGACCCTGACCAACCCGGCCACCGGCGGCGAGTTGGAGAAGCCGGCTATGTACATCGACGGGGCGACCCACGCCAACGAAGTCCAGGGCGCGGACACCGTTCTCTACACCCTGGACTTCATGCTCAAGAACTACGGCCGGCTGAAAAGTGTCACCCGGCTCATGGACCGGGCCACCTTCTACTTCGTCCCGATCGTCAGTTGGGACAGCCGGAACAAGTGGTTCCATGAACCTTCCACACCGAGCTATCCCCGCTCGGTGCAGGTCGCCATCGACGACGACAGGGACGGAATGGCGGACGAAGACGGCCCCGAGGACCTGAACGGGGACGGAGTGATCACCCAGATGCGGAAAAAGGTTCCCCTGGGACAAGGCGATTACAAGTTGGATCCGGAAGACCCTCGGCGCATGGTGCGGGTCAAAGCCGACGAAGGGGAACAGGGAAACTACATCCTGCTCGGCCAGGAAGGGATCGACAACGACGGCGACGGCCGGGTGAACGAGGACTCGGCCGGCTACATCGACCCGAACAGGACCTGGGCGTACGGCTGGCAGCCCCGGTACGTACAGGCCGGCTCCACACGCTATCCCCTCCAGATTCCCGAGACCCGGAACATCGCCGAATGGGCGCTGGGAAAACCGAACATCGCCGCGGTGCAGAGTTTCCACAACAGCGGCAGGATGATTCTGCGCGGCCCCGGCTACAAGGCGGGGCCGTACGACCCGTCCGACGTGAAGGTGTACGACCGGATCGGGAAAGAGGGCGAGAAGATCCTCCCGGGCTACAACTACTGGGTGATCTGGAAAGACCTGTACACCGCTTACGGCGGAACCACCGATCACTTCTACGGCATTCACGGCGCCATCGCCTTCACCAACGAACTGTACGGACCGGAGCAGGACTTCGACGGTGACGGGAAGGTTTCCGAAGAGGAGAAGCTGAAGTTCAACGACCGGCTGACCCTGGGCAGGATGTTCATGGACTGGAAGGAGTTCGATCATCCCCGGTACGGAAAGGTGGAGATCGGCGGGTACCGGAGCGACACCGGACGGGTTCCGGAAGGCTGGATGCTGCAGGAAGACTGTCACCGGAACGCCGCCTTCGTCCTGTTCCACGCCTCCCAACTGCCGGAGATCCGTTTCGGCGACGTTACCGTGGAAAAGCTCGGCCACAAGCTCTGGCGGGTGCAGGCATGGGTCCACAACGACGGCGGCATCCCCACGGTGACCGGGATCGCCCGGAAGAACAAGATCCACCGCCCGGACCTGGCGACGTTGAAAGGGGCCAAGGTGCTCAGCAGCGGGGTCGTACGGAACCGGTGGTTCAACCAGGTCCGGTTGCAGCGATACCGGCCGGAACGGTTGGAGGTGGACACCCTGGACGGCCACGGCCGGAAGGAACTGTTCTTCCTGGTGGAAGGAGACGGCCCGGTGAACCTGGAATACAGCAGCGTCAAGGCCGGAACGATCCGGACCCGGGTGGAGCTGAAGTAATCCGTCTCCAAGGTCCGGCCGATCCGGGCGCGTGCCGTTCCGGTTCCGTCGCTTACGATCGACCGGACGCGGACCCGAATCGAACGACGGTGGTTTTCCGGAACAGGTCTCTCCGGATGAACTCCACCGAGTTCCGGTTCACGACCGCTTGCCAGTTTTCCGGCTGGGACGCGAATTTTCCGGTCAGGGCGCTGGGTGAAAAGATCCCCACGTTCACGCCCCGGTTCCGGTCCCGGGAGGAAGGAAAACGGAACAGTTCGATCCCGTCGGCCCGCATCGCCCTGCCCAGGAGCTGGGTCGCTTCATAGGAATCCGGCGCGGCGATCACCTGACGATAACGGGCGAACGGAGGGCGGCTCAGATCGACGCCCCGGGATGTCCGGTAGGAAGCCTGGAACACCGTCATCTCCGCGGTGATCGTTCCCAGGTCCGCCTCCGTTCCTTCGAGAAAGAGCAGGCGATAGTGGGCGGTTTCCGCCATGGCGGTCCGCTTGTGACGGGAGCCGTACCAGATCGACGGTTCCCGCCGGGTGCCGAACCGTGAGCCGTGCCGAAGGGGCGGATAGCGAAACGGCGTGTACAACAGGTAGTGAAGATTCGGGTCGGACGCCGCCTCGGGAACGGGAGGCTTGACGGTCTCGATCAGCTGTTCCAACAGCTCCTGTTCCCGGGCGGAATCGACCAGCTTCCGGGTGGAGGAAAGGTGCTGGGCTTCCACGACTCGCCATGCGCCGCCGGAAAGCCGGCGGGCGTTAGCGCCCGCCCCGCATCGCGTCCAGATATCCTGCGACATCCACCAGCCCTTCCACCATCTGCAGCCGTTCGTAAGGGATCCCCGCCAGGGGATCGTTTTCCGAGTGGAGCCAGAGGCGGGCCTTCTCGTCGTCTCCACCGACCATGGCATCCAGGGAGCGGTAGACCCGGAGAAAGAGGAGAGCCAGTTCGCCTTCCTTGGTCGCCGGCTCGATTCGCCGGCCGCCGGACAGGCGGGAAATCGAGGCTTCGCTGACCCCCAGGATCCGGGCAAGGCCGGACTGGCTCACGCCGAGCCGTTCGGCGGCGGCGAGCACCGCACGGGTCAATACACCGGCCGCTTCGGGCGCCTGGATGTTCCGCTCCTGGAGCACTCGACCACCTCCACATGAAAGTATACCGCTATATTCTTTCATTAGCAACATACCGATTTCCGCCCGGGCCCGCTCCCCTTCTTCCTGTTCTCGGCCGGAAGAGCCGGATAAAAGGGACGAGGGTGCTAGTGTCCTGCACCGGTAGTTCCCGGACGGAGGGCTCAGCGGGCAGCCCGGCAGGGAATGTACGGGCTACCCCCGGGAAGCCAGCCGGAGGCCCCAGATACAGAGTGCGCCGGCGACGACCACGGCGACCCAGGAGACGAACACCGGCACGGTCCACGTTCCGATCTGGAACACCGATCGATTGATCGCCCGGAACAGGTGCAGCAGCGCGACGACTCCAAAAATAACGCCGGACAATGCCAGGTACGGTTTCTGGTTCATGAAGCCTCCCTCCCCCGAAGCCAAGCCAAAATCACGGGGCGGATTCGATTGTACACGAACCGCTCCCTCTGCAACTTCTGTTCCGGACACCCGAGGCAACCATCCGGTTCATCACCGGGATGAACCGCACGAATGCGAACACCAGGTAACCGCCCCTATCCCAGCAACCGTCCGTACAGGTCGTCCAGTTCCCGGACCATGGCGGAGATGTCGAATTGTTCGCCCAACCTCCCGGCCGCGTTGCGCGCCAGGGAGCCGGCGAGTTCGTCATCCCCGGCCAGCCGGAGCACCGCGGCCGCCGCTTCCTCCGGCCGGGCCGGGGGGACCAGCAACCCGGTCTCGCCGTCCACCACCACTTCCGGCGTGCCGTCCACGGCGGTGGCCACCACCGGTGTTCCCGCCGCCATGCTCTGCAGCACCGCCCGGGGCAGCCCTTCGAACAGGGAGGTCAACAGGAACAGGTCCATGGCGTGCAGCAGGTCCACCACGTCCCTCCTCCAGCCGAGAAGGCGGATTCTCCCTTCCGTGCCGGCGTCGCGGATCGCCTTCTCCACCTCCGGCCGGAGTGGACCGTCCCCGGCGATGAAGAACCGCAGGTTCGGCCTCGAACGGATCGCGATCACGGCGGACTGCACGAAATCCAGCGGAGCTTTCTGCTCCTTGAGGCAGGCGACCGTACCGACCACGAACTCGTCCCCGGTGTACCCCAGTTCGGCGCGGACCTTCTCCCGGGACGTTTCCGGCCGGGCATACGCGTCGATGTCGATCCCGCTGTGGATCACCTGGTACCGGTCCGGCTCGCCGATAGAGAGAGCGAGACCCTTCTCCCGGTTCAGAGACGATACCACCACCAGCCGGTCGGTGAACCCGGCCCGCCGCCGTTCCAGGAC
>CAZZIV010000081.1:0-12605 GCA_964654385.1 uncultured Acidobacteriota bacterium
TCCTCCCCTTGTGCGCCACCACATGTCGCTGAGGACCCGGGTGAAGAGCGGCGCCACGGCAAAGGGGTTCCGGCGGCTGCCCCGTCGTCTCGCCGCCGCCGGCCTGGACGCCCGCCTGCTTCACCGGCTGGCCGCCGCAGATCATTTCGGGCGGACCACGCCGGAAGCCCTGGCCCGGGAGTTTCCCGAAGGAGACCGGTTTCTCCGCCGGATGGAAGAGCTGGCGATCGCCGAAAAGGCGGATCCGGACGTGGTGCTGGGCCGCCACTTGATCGCCCGGGGGATGACGCCGGGGAAGGAGTTCGGCGCCATTCTGGAAGCGTGCCGGGAGGTCCAGGATGAGACCGGCTGGCGGGATCCCGATAAAATTCTCGACCAGGTTCTGAGCCGGCAGCCCCGCCGGTCCTGAAGAAACCCTCGTCGGCCTCCGGCCGTATACCGACTCGACCCTTTTAATATGAATAACGGTCGATCGGATCGGGTATAAAGGGTGATGAGTTTCGTCGCGGGCAGCGCTATGAGGGGATCAACGATGCAATCTTCTCCAGGAAACGGTCGTATCCAGGTGCAGGGCGTACGACATGTCTACAAGGGCGGGGTGGTCGCCCTGGACGGGATCGACCTGTCGGTGGGAACCGGTATTTTCGGTCTGCTCGGCCCCAACGGCGCGGGCAAGAGCACCCTGATGAAAATTCTCTGCACCTTGATCGTTCCGACCGAGGGGAACGCGTCGGTGGAAGGGAAGGATGTCCTCAAAGACAGGATGCAAGTCCGGCGGCAGATAGGATACCTGCCCCAGGAGTTCGGCGCCTGGAGGCTCCATCGTGTGGAAGAGGTGCTGGACACGTTGGCGCTCCTCTCCGGGCTGGCGGAGAAGTCGGCCCGGAAAAAGAGAATCCGGGAGGTCCTGGAACGGGTCGGCCTGCTGGAGGTGAGAGACCGGAAAGTGAAGAAGCTTTCCGGAGGGATGGTTCGAAGGCTGGGGGTCGCCCAGGCGTTGGTTCACGCCCCCACGGTCCTGATCGTGGACGAGCCGACCGTCGGCCTGGATCCCCAGGAACGGATCCGGTTCCGGAAGCTGATGTCGGATATCGGCAAGGACCGGGTCGTGCTGCTCTCTACCCACATCGTGGCCGATCTCGGTTCTGGGTGTGAAGCGATCGCCTTGATCGACAAGGGGAAAGTGGTGTTCCAGGGAAGCCCGGTCGATCTGATCCGGCAGGCCCTCGGCAAGGTTTTCGAAGCGCTCCTCCCTGTGGACGGGGAAGCGAAACTCCCTCCGGGAGTCGAGGTGGTATCCCGGGTGCGGGAAGGGGTCGGAATCCGGATCCGGGGGGTGGCCGCCGGCGTGGCCCTGCCGGAGGAAGCGGAGCCGGTGGAAGAGCCGACCCTGGAGGAAGCGTACCTGGCGTTCATGGCCGAGCGGGGCCGCGTGGAGGCGGCGATCGATACCGCCGAGACGCAGGCGGAGGTGGCCGCCGGCGAGCCCGGCGGCTCCGGGAAGGAGGAGAGCTGATGGTCCGGCTGAACGTGATCCTGGGGATCGCCCGGGCGGAAGCGCGGTTGACCCGCCGCCTGGTCCGCTTCTGGATCTTCATGATCCTGTCGTTCCTGATCAGCGCGATCGCCTACAGCTATTACGCGGCGATCCACTATTTCGTCTCCTTCACCTCCGCCACCGTGGCGGGGATCAATCCCCGCTACCTGGTCGGCGCGTTCGGGTTCTATTATCTGTTCTTTTTCCTCGTGGGGCTGCTCTTCCTGGGCATGGACATCCGCGCACGGGATACCCGGGAGCGGATGGTGGAGGTGCTCGACGCCCTCCCCTGCACCAACCTGGAGCTGGTTCTCGGGAAATACCTGGGCATCCTGATCCCTTCCTGGATCTCTCTCGCCTTCACGGCGCTTCTGATCTGGGCCGCCGGCCGGATCACCGGTGAAACGGTTCATGCCGGTTCGTTGATCTACCTGGTCGTTTTTATGGCGATCCCGGCGTTCACGTTCGTGCTGGGGCTGGTGTACCTGGTCGTTCTCCTGGTGCGAAACCGGCTGGTGGCCAGCGTGATTCTCCTGCTCCTGATGGCCGGCATCTACGTCGGATTCTTCCTTTCGCCGATCTGGCTCAGTCCGGCCACCGACATGACCGGCGGATTCCTGAATTCGTTCCCTTCGGATCTCGTCCCCCGCATCGTGACCGGGGAGGGAGTCGTCCACCGGTTTGCGGTTCTGCTGTTCGGGTTCGGTCTCCTGTGGCTGGCCGCCGGAGTGTATCCCCGGAAAGACGACGGCACTCCCGGGAGGCGGTGGATCGCCGGCTTCCTGATGATCGCCGTGGCGGCGGCGGCCCTGGGAGGAATCGTTCTGACCCGGAAGGGATACCTGGCGGCCCACGATCGGCAGCGGGCCGCCCATGAGGCAAGGCTCGACGATCCGGCGCCGGATCTCTTGTCGATCCGGGGAGAGGTAAGCGTAAAACCGGGCCGGTCCCTGGCATGGGACCTGTTCCTGACCTTCCAGGCACCGGAATCCAGCACACTCCAGACCGCCCTGTTCAGCCTGAACCCGGGCCTGGAAGTTTCCGAGGCGATCGGTGAAGCCGGGGGGGAGATCGCCTTCACCCAGAAAGACGGCTTGCTGGAACTGAATCTGCCCGAAACGGCATCGCCTGGGTCCCAGTTGGTCGTGGAACTGAAAGCGGCCGGCCGGCCGAATCCCCGGTACGGCTTCCTGGACGCTTCCAGGACTCCGCTGCTTCTCACCAACCTGGATGGCCAGTTGTTCCTCCTGGGCCTGTTCCCCGCCATTTTCGAAAAAGACTGCGTCAGCCTGCTTCCTGATTCCCGCTGGCTCCCGATGTCCGGTGTGGACGTGGCCCGGGGCGATCCTCTCAAGAACCCGACCGATTTCTTCACGCTGGACCTGACCGTGTCGGCGCCGGAAGGCTGGCTCCCGGTTCTGCCCGGCAAAAGAGAGGAGGCCGGTACCTCCTCCGACGGCGCGCCTGCCTACCGGTTCGCCCCGCCGGCGCCGGTGGACCAGGTTGCCCTGGCGGCCGGTAAGTTCGTTTCCCGGTCGGTGGAGATGGACGGCGTCATGGCGGAAATCCTGCTGTATCCGGATCATGCCCGGAACCTGGAGGTCTTCGAAGACACCGCCCCGAAAATCCAGGAATGGATCTCCGGCAAGTTGGCCGACGCCCGGGAGATCGGGCTGCCGTATCCGTACGATTCCCTCACCCTGGTGGAGGTCCCCAACATTCTCCGCGGATACGGCGGCGGCTGGCGGCTGGGGTCGACCCTGGCCCCTTCGGCGATGATCCTGATGAAGGAATCCGGATTTCCCACCACCCGGTTCGACTCCCGTTACAAAGATCCCTCGGACTTCGAGGAGGAGGAAGGGGGTCTCGCCGGGGTGAAGCTACGGCACCTGCTGCGGTTTTTCGATAACGATTTCAGCGGCGGCAACCCTTACGCCGCCGCGTCCCGGCATTTCTTCACCGGGTTGACCGAAGGGATCGGGCCGGAGGGAACGGCCCTGAATTATGTCTTCGAGGAACTGTCCAGCCGCCTGGTTACCGGCAAGTACGGATACTTTTCCGCCTACCTCTTCACCCGGGATATGGGGAATGTGATCAACCAATCGATGACGACCTTCTTCCAGGGCGGCGGCCAGGGCGAGTTCGTGGACGCGTTGATCGGCGCGGTGACCTCCAGGCCTTCGGTCTGGGACAAGGCGCTCGGTGTTTCCCTGGAACGGCTGGACCCCTGGGAAGAGCCGAAGGATACGGTGGATATCCTGGTGTTGAAAGGAGGCGCCATGGCCCAGTCGTTGATCGACGACCTGGGAAGGAAAAAGACCGGCGCGGTCCTGGGCACCCTCCGGGCGGAACACGCCGGGTCCACCTTCACCCGGGAGGATTTCCTGGCGGCGGGAGCCGCCAACGGCGTGGACCTGGCTCCCTGGTTGACCACCTGGATCGAACAGACCGACCTTCCCGGGTTCATGACTCCCAAGGACGGCGTGGAGGCGTTCCGGCTGGAGGACTCGGAGGAAGGCTCCACCCGCTACCAGATCCTGGTCCGGGTCGAGAACGGAGAGCCGGTACCCGGATTCCTCCGGGTGGAATACCGGGCCGGGCAGGGGGAGGAGGCCGAGAGCGGAAGCAGCGAACCGGTGAAGGTGCCGGCCGACGGGGCGGTGGAGGTCGGCATGGTGTCCTCTCATTCGCCGAGAAGTATCAGGGTGATTCCCTATCTCTCCCTGAACCGAACGCCGTTCACCCTTGGGATCGGGTCGATCGATGACGAGGATCTCCGGAAGCAGGAGCCGTTCGTAGGCGTCCGCGTTCTCGCAAAACAGGCGAAGGGCCTGGGCGCCGTGTTGGTGGATGATCTGGATCCCGGGTTCGCCGTAGAGAACGGTTCCGGCGGATCCCGGATGCGGGTGAAGGCGAATACAGGAGAAGTGGAAACCGACCAGGGGCTGCCGTTGGCGGTGCCGGGCCGGGGTATTCCGTCCAAATGGAGCCGGGTGGCGGAGCCCCTGGCGTTCGGGAAGTACCGCCATACCTTCGCCATCGTGAAAACCGGCGCAGGGGAACGGACGGCGGTCTTCACGGCTGCGATCCCGGAAGCCGGGACCTGGGAACTGGAAGTCCATATCCCGAAAGGGTCGCCCTGGATGCGCAACCCGGTCCGGAAGGCGGCGGTCTGGACGTATTCCATCGAAGATTCCGGTGAAGACCGGGAAGTCTCGTTGAACGTGAACGACGCCGAAGAGGGATGGAACAGTCTGGGCGGTTTCGAACTGGCCGGAGGAGAGACCCGGGTGGTTCTCAGCGACCGGGCCGAAGGGAACGCGGTGATCGCCGACGGGATCCGATGGGTACCGCCGGCTTCCGCCGGAGGCCGGCCGGCCGAGGAGCGATGAAGTGAAACAAGGAACCGATCGTTGGGGAACGCTCCTGGTCTTGGCGGCCTTTCTTCTTTTCGCCGGCTGCGGCGGTGAAGAGGGAGGGACCGATGTGGAGTTCAAGGTTCCGGTGAGCGTGAAGGAAGTGACAACCGGAACCGTGGAAGACCTGGTCGTCGCCACCGGCACCCTCCGGGCGGCGAAGGTGGTCACCCTGCGGACCGACTCGGCCGGAGCGTTGCAGGTGGAGAAGGGGCCGGACGGCAGCCGTCTCGCGGAAGGGGACCCGGTGCAAAAAGGCCAACTCGTCGTGTCGATCGTCGGTGAAGACGTCCGCCTGGCCGCCCGCACCGAGGCGAACCGAAAGAGGTACGAAGCGGCCCTGGAAGACTATCAATCCAAGCATCGCCTCTTCGAAGACGGTCTGATCAGCGAAACCGAGCTGCGCCCGGCGGAGACCGCCCTGGCCGACGCCAAGCTGGAACTGGACCGCTCCCTTCACACCGAACAACGGGCCCGACTGGCCACTCCGATGAGCGGTGTGATCCTGAAGCTGGCCCGGGATGAGCAACAGCAACTCCTGGCCGACGGCCAGTTGATTTCGGCGGGGCAGACCGTGGCCGACATCGCGGACATTTCCCGACTGATCGCCGACGTGAACCTGGTCGGTCCCGACGCCGCCCGGGTCCGTCCCGGCCAGGAAGTCCGGCTACGGCATCACGCCTGGGAAGAGAAGCCGTTCCACGGGAAGGTGGTCCGGATGGCGCCGACCGTCGATCCGACCACCCGCACCCTTCGGGTGGAAGTGGAACTGGACAACCAGGAGCGGCTGCTGCGCCCCGGGATGTTCATCGAGGCGACCATCGTGGCCGAACGGCGCCCGGATGTGCCGGTGGTGCCGAGGACGGCGGTGACCGAACGGGCCGGCCGGAAAGTGGTGTTCGTTCTGAAGGGGCAGAAGGTGGAGATGCGGGAGGTCGCTCCGGGATTGGGAGGCGACAAGGAAGTGGAGATCCGGAGCGGCGTCGCCCCCGGGGAGAAGGTGGTGGTGAGAGGGCTGGAAACCCTCACCGATGACGCCCGGGTCAGGGTCTCCGGGACCTGATCGATGGAAACCCTCTCCCGGTTGGCCGTCCGGCGGCCCGTGGCGGTCACCGTTTTCGCCGCCGCCGTCACGGTCCTGGGCTGGATCGCCTGGGGGAACCTGCCCCTGGATCTGCTTCCGGACATCCAGAGCCCGACCATCGTGGTGTCGACTCGGTCCGGCGACCGGCCGCCGGTGGAGATGGAGCGGATCTACGGCGAACGGGTGGAACAGCTCCTCTTCACGGTACAGGGAATTCGTTCGGTGGAGCAGGCGGCGAGGACGGGACGGCTGGTCGCCACCGTCACTTTCGACTGGGACACCGACATGGACCTGGCCCTGATCGATGTGGAGAAATCGGTCGGTGTGCTTCGTTCCGATCCGGACGTGGACGAGGTGCTGGTGCGGCGGCTGGACCCCCGGCAAGCGCCGGTGCTTCGACTGGGATTGGTCGCTCCCACCGGCCGGCCGGACCTGGCGGAGTTGCGCCGGGTGAGCCGGAGGCAGGTCGCCCCGGCCCTGGAGCGGCTGGACGGGGTGGCCGAAGCCCGGGTGCTGGGAGGCCGGGAGCGGGAGATCCAGGTCCAGGTGGACCGGTACAAGCTGCAGGCGTTCGGCATCCCCCTGCAGGAACTGGAGAACCGGGTCCGGGCGGCCAACGTGGATCTGAACGCCGGAACCCTGGAAGAAGGGGGAAAGGTTTACCTGGTCCGGGGGGTGTCCCGGTACCGGGATGAACAGGATGTGAAGCAGGTGGTGATCCGTTACCGGCAGGACGCCGACGGCCGGAACGTGGCGGTGCGGGTCGGAGACGTGGCGGAGGTCAACGCCGGCACCGCGGAGATCCGGCACCTGGTGCGGGTGGACGGGGTCGAGGGGGTCGAGCTTTCCATTTACAAGGAAGCCGGCTCCAACACGGTGGCGGTTTCCAGGACGGTCCGGGACGCCCTGGTCCACCTCGGCGACGATCTTCCCGGCGTACAGGTCCGGGTGGTTTCCGACGAGGCGGCGCTGGTGGAACAGTCTCTACGGGATGTGCAGCAGGCGGCGCTGATCGGGATCGGCCTGGCCGTGCTGGTCCTGGTCCTGTTCCTCCGTTCGCCGGGACCGACGGTGGTGGTGGCGGCGGCGGTGCCGGTCTCCCTGCTGGCCGCCCTGTTCTTCATGAACCTGAACGGCCGCACCTTGAACATCATGACCCTGGGCGGCCTGGCCCTCGGGGCCGGGATGCTGGTGGACAACGCCATCGTCGTCGTGGAGAACATTTTCCGGCACCTTTCTGCCGGAGAGCCGCCGGGAAAGGCGGCGGCCCGTGGAGCGGGGGAAGTGGGCGGCGCCATCACCTCCAGCACGCTGACCACCTGCGCGGTGTTCCTGCCGGTGGTGTTCGTGAAAGGGCTTTCGGCCCGGCTGATCTCCGGCCTGTCTTTCGCGGTGGTGGTCTCCCTGCTGGTCTCCCTGGCGGCGGCGGTTTTCCTGATCCCGGCCCTGGCGCAGTGGCTTCTTCCCAGAGGTGGAAAGGTCCGGGGGCTGGATCCGGGCAAATCCCGGGTCGAACGGTTCGTGGCCGTTCTGCTGAAACGACCGTTCCTGGTGGTGGCGGCGTCGCTCCTCCTGGTGGCCGGCGCCGGATGGGTGCTCCGCTCCCTTGGCACCGAACTGCTCCCTCCGGCCGATCCGAAACAGTTCGGGGTGCGCATGGTCGGCCCGGCAGGCCAGAAGGTGGAGGCGACGGCGGCGGCCGCCGCCGTCGTGGAAGGGGTGCTGAGGGAAGCGGCCGGCGACGACCTGGAAGCGGTGATGGCGGAGGTCGGCCGTCTCCCGGAAGACGACCGGCAGATCCGGGCCGAACAGGTGGAGGAGAACACCGCCCGGCTCCTGGTTCGCCTGGCGGAAGGGGGCCGCTCGGCCCGCACCGTGGCCGACTCGGCGGCGGCGGCCCTGGCGGGGCTGAAAGAGAAGAGCGGCGTGGAACTTTCCTGGGAGGTAGGCGCCTCGGCCCTGAGCCGGGCGATGGGGAATTCCGGCCCCCCGATCGGCGTGGACCTTTCCGGTGAATCTCTCGCCGACTTGCGGGAAGGTGCGGACCGTGTCCTGGCCGTCCTGGAGCGCCGGCCGGAACTCTGGAACCTGAACTCGTCGTTCGAAGGGGGGCCGCCGGAACTGCGGATCGTCCTGGACCGGTCCCTGGCCGACGGAATGGGAGTCGACCTGGACCAGGTGGCAGGGGTGCTTGAGGCGTCCCTGGACGGCCGGAAGGCGACGGTGCTTTCCCTGGGCGACGAAGAGCGGAACGTGGTTTTGAAGCTGCCCCGTGTGAGCCGGGCCGACCTGGTGTCGATTCCGATTACCGCTTCCAACGGCGCCGAACTGGTCCTGGGCGATGTGGCCCGCTTCGTTCCGGAAGAGGGGGCACGGGAGATCTTTCGAAAAGACCAACACCGGTTGGCCCGGGTGACCGCCCGGATCGCGCCGGGATACGAATACCCCCAGGCGGTCGGCGCGGTGCGGGAAGCGATGGCCCAGGTGGAATTGCCGCCGGATGTGCAAGGGGCGATCCGCGGCGAGGAGGAAGAGCGGGCCAGGACCTTCCGGGAACTGGGTTGGGCCGCCCTCCTGGCTTTGCTCCTGGTGTTCATGGTCTTGGCCGGCACGTTCGAATCGCTGCTGCATCCTCTCACCGTGGCCGCTTCGGTGCCGCTGGCCCTGATCGGCGTGGCGGCGATCCTGGGGGTTATGGGACGGCCGATCGGGGTGATGGAGATGCTGGGCATCATCGTTCTGGCCGGGGTGGCGGTGAACGATGCCATCCTTCTGGTGGACACCGCCGCCCGCCTGATGAAGGAAGGGATGGACCGGAAGGCCGCCCTGGCCCGGGCGGCGGGCTTGCGGTTTCGGCCGATCCTGATGACCACCGCCACCACCGTCCTGGCCCTCCTCCCCCTGGCTCTCGGGATGGACGAAGCGGCCCGGCTCCGCTCGCCGATGGCGCTGACGGTGATCGGCGGAATCCTCGCCTCCACATTGGCCAGCCTGACGGTAATCCCCTGCCTCTACCTCCTGCTGGACCGGCTGCGCCCTTCCCGGAAGTCGGGGTGAACCGGTGGCCCGGGATCTGAAGGGAGCCGGCCTGTTCGCCGTTCCGGTTCGACGCCCGGTGGCGACCTTGATGTTCTTCCTGGGAGTGGTGATCCTGGGTGGGCTCGGCTGGAAGATGATCCCGGTGGAACTGATGCCTCCGCTTTCGGGCGACAACCTGTACATCCAGTTCAACCGGCCCGGGAGCGAACCGGAGGTGGTGGAGCGGGAGATCCTGATCCCTCTTTCCTCCCGCGTCCACCGGTTGAAAGACGTGCTTCTCACCGAAGGATCGGTGACCGGTTCCGGCGGAAACCTGCGTGTGCAGTTCGAGCCGGGGGCCGACCTGAAGATCCGGCAGTTGGAGATGCAGCGGATGGCCGCCGACCTGGCCCGGGAGCAGCCCCGGGGGACCTTCATCGATGTGCGGGCCGACGATTTCGCTGCGGTCAGCCGGTTCGTGATGACGGTGCAGGTGATCGGGATGTCCGACGGAAACGCCCTGTATGATTTCGTCGACGACCGGATCCGGGCCCGGCTCTCGGGCGTCAGCGGCGTTTCCCAGGTGCTGGTCTCCGGCGGCACGCCCAGGGAACTGACCGTGCGGATCGATACCGACCGGTGCGCCGCCCTGGGGGTCCAGCCGCGGGAGGTGGCGGCGATGCTGGGCCGGTCGGTCCGCCGCTCCGAGTACCTGGGAGGGATGGAAGAGGAAGGGAAGCGGACGGCGGTGATGCTGGACGGCCGGCCGGCCGGGCTGGCCACCCTGGGCAACCTGGTGGTCCAGGCCGGAAGCCCGGTGCGCTTGCGCCACGTGGCCGAAATCGGGTACGGCTCCGGGCAGGAAACCAGCCTGTACCAGGTGAACGGCAAGCCGGCGGTCGGCCTGGTGATTTTCAAGGAAGAGAGCGCCAACCTGGTGCGGCTCGGGAACGATCTGCACAGGAAACTGGACGGGCTGAAGAAGGAATTCGCGCTGTACGGCCTGGACTTCGTCGTCGGCTTCGACGCGGCGAAGATGGTGCAGGACCAGTTGGACCGTTTGAAGTCGCTGGCCCTCTCCGGTTTCCTGATCGCCCTGGCGGTGCTGTTCCTGTTCCTGCGCCAATGGAGGGCGGTGCTGGTCGTCGGAGTGGCGGTGCCGGTCAGCCTGTTGTCCGCCCTGGCGATGCTCTACCTGGGAGGCCACTCCCTGAACCTGATCACCCTGTTCGGACTGGCCATGGGGATCGGGATGCTGGTGGACAACAGCATCGTGGTGTACGAGGCGGTGCAGCGGAGGCTGGAGAGGAACGCCGCTCCGGACGATGCGGCGGAGGCGGGGGTGCGCCGCACCATCCGGGCGATCCTGGCCGCCAGCGCCACCAACGCCATCGTCTTCCTGCCGGTGGTGTTCACCGATTTCGAGAACACGTTCATCCAGAACATGGTCACCCTTCTGGCTCTGGCGATCCTCCTTCCCCTGGCCGGCTCTCTCTTGGTGGCGGTCGGGCTGGTGCCGCTGCTGGCCCGGAGGCTGGCCGCCCCCGCCGCCCTCGCGCGGCTGGCGGGTCTCCGGGCCAGGAGGGAACGGTTCGCCGGCTTCCGTCCGCCGGACCGATTCCGGGAACTGTTCGCCGGCATGCTGAAGAACGCCCTCCGGCGCCCGGGCTGGTGGCTGGCCGGCACCGGCTTCGCGGTCCTGGTTACCGTGGTGGTCGCCCTTCCCCTGGTGGCGGTCAGCCTGGCCGGGCAGGATCCGCCGGAGGCGGACAGCGTGCGGGTCGAGGTGGAGGTGCCTTCGGGCGGTTCCCTGGAGACGGCGAAGGCGGAATTCGGATACCTGGAACGGCGGGTGATGGACCTGGACGGGATCAAGTCGGTGGAAAGCTTCATCCAGGAAGACCAAGGCACGCTCACCGTGTACCTGAAGCCGAAAGAGGACCGGCCGGAGGACGTGAACGCCGCCCGGGTCCGGGCGGTGCTCCGGCAGGCGGCGGACGAGCGGACCGGCGTGACGGTGCAGGCGCCGGGAGCCCGGCAGGGCGGCCGGGGCGGAAGCGGCGGCGGCGGCGCGGGCCTGCCTGGGCAGGAGGCGGCGGAGGTGGTGGTCTCCGGCCCGGATCACAAGAAGCTGCACGAGATCGCTTACGACCTGCAGGCGCAACTGGCAGCCATCCCGGAAATCGGAGGAAACGCCAATACCTCCTACCGGCCGGGCCGGGAAGAGGTACAGGTGCTTCCCCGGGAAGAGGAACTGGCGGCGTTCGGCCTGACCTCCGACCAGGTTCTCCCGTTACTCCAGACGCTCCGGCGGGAAGGGCAGGCGATGCAGGTCGGCTTCGTGGAGGAAGACGGCCGGGAGATCCCTCTCTCCGTCCGGAACAAGGATGAGAAGAAATACTCCATCGCCAGGTTGTCCACGGTCCGCTTCCCCACCCGGGCCGGGGTGATCCCCCTCGGGGCCGTGGCCGCCACCCGGAAGATGCCGCCGCCTCCGGAGATCCAGCATCGGAACGGCCGCAGGGAAACCCGGGTGTACTACCGGTTCGGGCCGGACGCTCCCCAGACCGGCCCCGCCCGGCTGGCCCTGGAAAAGAAGATTCAGGAGGCCCTGCAGCAGGTGCGGAGGCCGCCGGGGTATACCATTGCGACGCCGGAAGACGACGCGTCCTTCGCCTGGTTCAAGAAGATCCTGATCCCGGTGGTCCTGCTCCTCTTCGCCGTTCTCGCCATCACCTTCGAATCGCTGACCCTGCCGCTCCTGGTGCTGATCTCCCTTCCCCTGACCGTCCTGGGCGCCACCTGGACCCTGGTGCTCAGCGGTACTCCGGCCGGGCCGATGGCCCTGGCCGGCGCCCTCGCCCTGATCGGCCTGACCGTCAACCCGGCGATCCTGCTGGTGGACAGGATGCAGCAGCGGGTCCTTTTCGGAAACGCCACCGCCGGCGCCGCCGCCCTGGCCGCGGTCCGGGAGCGGACCCGGCCGGTGCTGATGACCGCCGGAACCACCATCGCCGGCCTCTGGCCCCTGGCGCTGACCACCGGGCGGCAGAACGAGATCTGGCCGCCGTTCGCGGTGATCGTCATGGGCGGCCTGCTGGTCTCCACGGTGATGACGTTGATCATCGTCCCCCTCGGCTTCGTCATCCTCCGGAAGCTGGATACCTTGTTCGGCCGTCTCGGTCCCTGGGTGGTGATCGGATGGGCCGGCGCCACCGCATTGGTGATGACGCCGGTGTTCCATTACGGCCTGGTGGAAAGCACCACCTGGAAGTTCCTGACCACGGTGATCGTCGCAGGCCTGTTCCTGGGGCTGCTGGCCCTGCTGTTCCCGAAGGAGAAGCGGCCGGAGCCCGAGTCTGTGGGCGGCCCGCCCGAACTGGACGTTCGCCACCTGGAGAAGGTGTACGGACGGCCCGGTCCTGTGGCCCGGGCCTGGAGGCTTCCTGAGCGGGTCGCGCGGTACGTCCTGGAACAGGGCGGGGAGCCGCTCGGTCCCCGGGCGGCATTTACCCGCGCGGCGACGCACCTTCTCTGCGCCTCAGCCCGC
>CAZZIV010000082.1:0-12257 GCA_964654385.1 uncultured Acidobacteriota bacterium
GGGAGTGCTCGCGCGCACTGTGTCCGTGCACATACCCACGTCTGCTCAGAGCAGCCCTCTGCGCCGGCGGGTGCCGGCCCCCGCCGATCCGCAACTTCCCCTGCCCCCGGGCCCTCACCGCCTCGGCCAGCAGGTCCGCCCAGATCGCCGCCCTGCCGGCATTCCGGTCTACTACCAGCAACTGGATCAAGGATGTGAACGGCGGATAGTGGAGCGAACGGCGGTATTCGACCTCCCGGTCGTAAAATGCTTCGAAATCCTGGCGGATCGCCTCCAACAGGACAGGATGCTTCGGGTCGAACGCCTGCAGGATCACCCGCCCCGGCCTCTCGCCCCGCCCGGCCCGGCCGGAGACTTGGGTGAGGAGTTGGAAGACCCTTTCCCCCGCACGGAAATCAGGAAGCCCCAGGCTCTGATCGGCGGACACGATCCCCACGGTCGTTACGCCTGGAAAGTCGTGCCCCTTGGCGATCATCTGGGTTCCGACCATCATGTCGATCTCCCCTGCGTCGAATCGGCGAAGCATTTCTTCGTGAGCCCCTTTCCGCCGAACCGAATCCCTGTCCATTCGAGCGATCACAGCATCGGGAAACTCTCGGGAGAGCAGTTCTTCGATCTTCTCCGAACCTTCTCCCAGGAAATGAAGCGACTCCTTCCCGCAATGGGGGCAGCCGGCCGGGGTGGGTCGCTCCAGGCCGCAGGAGTGACAACGAAGCTTGTCGTCCCGCCGGTGCCAGGTCAGGGTGACCGAACACTGTTCGCATTCGATCCGGCCGCCGCAGCCGGGGCAGAATACCGAAACCGAATACCCCCGCCGGTTCCTGAGAATCAACACCTGCTCTCCGCTCTTGAGACTGGTCTCCACCGATTCCAGGAGGCGGGCTGCGAGAGGCTGGACGATCCCGTCCCGGCGGTATTCCTTGCGCATATCCACTACGTCGACCCGGGCCATCGGCCTGCCGCCGACACGACCTCCCAGCCGCAACAGCCGGTACCGGCCCGAACGGGCGTGGCGGAACGATTCCATGGACGGAGTCGCCGAACCGAGGAGCAGGACCGCGCCTCCGTTCCGCGCACGGAGCACGGCCAGGTCCCGCCCGTTGTACCGGGGGGTTTCCTGCTGCTTGTAGGAACCGTCGTGTTCCTCGTCCACCACCAGAAGCCCCAGATCACGCACCGGGGCGAACACCGCCGAGCGGGTTCCGACCACGAACCGGCAACGGCCGGCCCGGACCCTCCTCCAGGCGAGATAGCGTTCTTTTTTGGAGAGCCCGCTGTGCAGAACGGAAACCGCTGAACCGAAACGCCGGCGCAGGCGGGACATGAGCAACGGAGTCAACCCGATTTCCGGCACCAGGTACAATACGCCGCGCCCGGCCTCCAGGGTTTTCTCCGCGGCTCGAAGGTAGACCTCGGTCTTCCCGGAACCGGTAGCGCCGAACAGAAGGAACGGCGTCCACTCCTTTCGCCCGATCCGTGGCAGGATCTGTTCCAGGACCCGGCCCTGCCCCGGAGTCGGCTCCAGTCTCGTCCCGGGAACGGGATTATCCTCGGAAGTCCCCGGCCTTTCCAGAAAGGGAACCGCCTGCTCCACTGTCTCCAGGTAGCCTTTCCTGACCAGGTCCGGAAGATGCCTCTTATCCGCGGGCGTCAACCGGCCGGCCGGGATCAGGGAACCGTCGTTCGGGAACAGTGCCAGGATTCTTTTCTTGGCCGAGGCCCTGGCCGGAAGGGGATCCGGGGGCGGAGGGTTCGCCCGCCGATACGCCTTCCTCCGCCGTCCCCGGCCCGGGTCGGCGGGAAGAGCGGCCTCGATCGCCTCTCCCCATGAACAGAGGTAATACCTGGAAACAAAACGGGTCAACTCGAGGATCTCAGGAACCAGGCTCGGTTCTTCATCCAGGTACCGTTCGATCGGCTTGACCTGTACCTCCCCCGGCGGGGGGTCGGCGTGACCGACGATCGTCCCAACCACCTTCCTCCGGCCCAAGGTGACCTGGACCCGGCGGCCCGGCTCCGGCGTCGAAGAGGTCGAGTACGTGAACAGGCGGCGCAGCGGGATCGGAACCGCCACCGATACGAGCACTGGTTCAGGTTTCCTTTTGGATGCGCGCCTGTGCCGCCTTCAGGTCGCTGAACACCAGGGCGCGGTTTTCCCGGGTGTAGCGTCGAAGCAGGTAGGCGGGATGGAAGGTCGGCATGACCGGGATCCCTTGGAACTCCTGCCATTTTCCGCGGAGCCGGGTGATGCCGACCTTGGTGTTCAGAAGCAGTTTGGTGGCCGGAGATCCCAGGGTCATGATCACCTTCGGCCGGACCGCCTGGACCTGGGCGAATAGAAACGGCGAACAGGTCGCGGTTTCGTCAGGCTGAGGGTCCCTGTTTCCCGGAGGGCGGCATTTCACCACGTTGGCGATATAAACCTCTTCCCGGGTATAACCGATCGCCTGGATCATCTGGGTCAGCTTTTTCCCCGCCCGGCCGACGAACGGCACACCCTGTCGATCCTCCTCGGCCCCCGGCCCTTCCCCCACGAAGAACAGATCGGCGTTCGGATTCCCCACGCCGAACACGATCCTGCTCCTCTCCTTGTGAAGCTTACAACGAGTGCAGTCTCCCAGGATTTCCCGGACCTGTTCCAACGTACACGCTTCCGCCAGGTTCTCCGCGATCGTTTCCATCGGTCTATCCCCTGCGGCGGTTCCCGCCGTGGAAGGCAGAGGAACGCCGAGTTCCGGCACGCCGATCTCCTCGAGCCAGTGCATCCATTCCACTATTTCCGTTCGAGGAACTCTCCTACTCACTGGAATACATGGTCCAGGATCGCTTCCGCGATCCGGTTTTTTCCGGAGCGGGGGATCGGGTGGGAACCGCCCCGCCGGTCCAGGATCGTCACCTCGTTCTCCAAGGCGCCCATTCCCACTTCCCCGGATCCGACCGGGTTGGCGACAATGAAATCCAGGTTTTTCTGCTTCAGCTTGGCCCGGGCGTTCTGGAGCAGGTTTTCGGTTTCCGCGGCGAAACCGATCAGAAGCTCGTCCCCCTTGTTCTCCCCCAGTTCCCGCAGGATATCCGGCCCTCGGACCAGATCCAGCTGCAGCGTCTCGCCGGCTTTTTTGATTTTCGCAGCCCTCGGCTCCGGAAGGTAGTCTGCGACCGCGGCGGCCATGATCACCGCGTCGGCATCGATTCGGGCGTCCAGGACCGCTTCCCGCATCTGCCGGGAAGTGCCGACTTCCACCCGGCGCACCCCCGGAGGAGTCTCCAGCGCCACCGGGCCGGCGACCAGGAGGACCTCGGCGCCTCTCCGGGCCGCCGCATCGGCCAGGGCGAAACCCATGCGCCCCGAAGAGCGATTGGAGAGAAACCGCAGCGGATCCACCGGTTCGCGTGTCGGCCCGGCTGTGACGACCACTTTTTTCCCGGCCAACGCCTTGGATACCGTGCCGGCGTCCAGGATCGCCTCTACGATGGTTTCCGGATCGGACATCCGGCCGATCCCTTCCTCCCGTTCCGCCAGCCAGCCTGATTCCGGACCGACGATCCGGGCGCCCCGCTCCCGGAGGATTTCCATGTTCTCGCAGGTGGCAGGGTGGTTCCACATCCGGGTGTTCATGGCCGGCGCCAGGACCCTCGGCGCCGTGACCGAGAGCTGGAACGTGGTGAGGAAATCGTCGGCGATCCCCCGGGCGAACTTGGCGAGAATGTTGGCGGTAGCCGGGGCGACGGCGAATACGTCGATCTGACGGGTCAGGTCGATATGCCGGACCGCTCCAGCCCCATCGGATTCGGAACGGTCTTGAAATACCTGCTTCCCGGACAGGGTCTGAAGAGTGAGAGGCGTGATGAACCTGGATCCGCCCCGGGTGAGGACCACCTGGACCTCCGCCCCGGCTCGGGTCAGGCCCCGAATGATCTCACACGCCTTGTAGGCGGCGATCCCTCCGCTCACTCCCAGGGCTACGAACATGGACCGGTCGGTTCTCCTATTCTTCGTCGCCTGCCTCCGCCGAGTCCTCCTCGGCCTGGAGTTCTTCCGGATCAACCGGCTCCACCAGGCCGGTGGCCACCTCTTCCTGGGCGATCACCGTCAGCTTCCTGCCCTCCCGGGCTTCCGTCCGGGGTAGCGCTCCCTGCTGCAGCTGTTCGGCCCGGGCCGCCGCCATGGAAACAAAGGCGTATTTGCTCTCGACATTTTCGGGAAGTTTGTACATTCGGATCACTCCTCGCCTGCTCTGGCTTTATTTCTCGATGAAGGTGGAGAGGATTCGGTCCGTCTCCACCATCCGGCGGCGGACCCGCAACCGTTCCGCTGTCAGAACCGAGCGCAATTCATCCACCGCCGTCTCCAGATCGTCGTTGACGACCACGTAATCATAGTACTTCACGTCCAACCCTTCACTTCGGGCCATGGAGAGTCTCCGACGCAATTGCTCGTCGGATTCGCTGCCCCGATCATCCAGGCGGGCCTTCAGCGTTTCGAAATCAGGGGGAAACAGGAAGACAAAAGCGGCGTCCACGCCCGATTCCCGTACCTGTCGCGCTCCCTGAACGTCGATATCCAGGAGAAGATCCCGGCCTTTTTCGAGAATCTCCAGGGTTTCCCGCCTCCCCGTGCCATACCTTCGCCCGAACACCTCGGCCCATTCCAGAAACTCGCCGCCGTCGATCATCGCCTGGAACTGTTCCGGGGCGATGAAATGATAATCCCGTCCGTCCTCCTCCCCTTCCCGCTTCTCACGGGTGGTATAGGAAACGGAAAATCCCAGGTTATCGACGTTTTCGATCAGTTTGTGGGCAAGAGTGCTCTTCCCCGTTCCCGACGGGGCCGAAAGAACCATGAGTACTCCTGGGGACATCGGTTCCATCGCTATTCCAAGTTCTGCAACTGCTCCCGGACCTTTTCGCCCTCGACCTTCATGACCAGGGCGCGGCGGCTGATCTCCAGATCCGATGCTTTGCTGTTGATGGTGTTCGTCTCCCGGTTGATTTCCTGGAGAAGAAAATCGAGCCTTTTCCCCACAGGTTCCCCGTCCGGCTCCGCCAGAAGTCCGGAGGCCTGGGCGATATGACTTCGCAGCCGGACGATTTCCTCGGTCACATCGCTACGATCGGCCAGGATCGCCGCTTCCTGGGCGAGTCGGGCCGGGTCCAGTTCCAGCCCGTCAGAGAGCTGCTCCAGCCTGGCGATCAGCTTCTTCCGGCCTTCTTCGGGGACCCTTCCGGCGATTCCCGCGATCTCTTCCACGGTCCGCGCCATCCTATCGAGACGGCTCGACATTTCCTCGCGAAGGCTCTCTCCCTCCCGCACCCGATCCTGCTCCAGTGCCGCCGTCGCCCGGTCGATCGCCTGGAGAAGCGCCTTCTTTTCCGCCTTTTGCGGGCCGGAAGTGGAAGATTCCTCGCGCAGCACCCCCGGCAGACGAAGAACCGTCGCAACGTCCAGTTCCCCGGATAACCCGTACCGCGCTTTCAGATCTTGGGAGGCGTTCAGAACGGAACGAACCAGCGGGTGGTCCACCTGGAGTCCCGGGCCGGCTTCCTCTCCCCGATCCAGGCTGACCGATACCTCCACCCGGCCCCTTCGGATCCTGGACCGGACCAGCGCCCGCGCATCTTTTTCACAACACTGATACCCGGAAGGCAGACGGAGCCGCAAGTCCAGGAACCGGTGGTTGACGCTTCTCGCTTCCACCTGGAAACGAACCGATCCCGCCTCGTTGGATCCCTGCCCGTAGCCGGTCATGGAACGGATCATCGATCGAGAGCCTCATGAAGAAGAAAGCGCTGGATTAAAGCACACCATCCACGGAAGGTCAAGGAGTCCAATGGTTTAGCACGGCTCTCGCCGCCCGGTCATAGGCGTCCTCCCCCCCAAGTTTCCGGCGGATGCCGCCAAGAGCCGCCTGGACCCTTTTTCGGGCCGGACGACTTTCAAGCCAGGGCGCTAACGCGGCCGCGATAGCCGGGCCGTTGCAATCCCCCTGGATTAATTCAGGGAGAACCCTCTCGCCGGCCACAAGGTTGGGCATCGCCACATGATCGACCCGCACCAGCATCCTGCCCAGCAGGTGGGAAAGCCGGTTCATCCGATAGACCACAACCATCGGAAGGCCGGTCATGGCCGCTTCCAGGGTCGCCGTACCCGAGGCCGCTACTCCTGCCACGCAGCCTCGGAGGATTTCGGGAAAATCGCCGGCATGGATCAGGAGGTTGCCGACTTCCTCTCTGTGAACCGTCTTCGAAAACCATTCTTCCGGGAGGGATGGAGCCCTGGATACCAGGAACTGGAGGCCGGGAAAGCGTTCGGCCAGCAGTTTCGCTCCGTGAAGCATGGCAGGGAGCATTTTCTCGACCTCTCCTCGCCGGCTTCCCGGAAGCACCGCGAGCGTGGGCGCCGACCGGTCCATGCCGGCCTCTTCCAGCACCCGGCGAAAAAGGGCGTCGTCGACCGTCCTGGCAACTCTTTCGACGACCGGGTGGCCGACGAAGGTGACCGGAACGCCGGCCTCCCGGTAGAATTTTTCCTCGAAGGGGAAGAGAACGAGCATCCGGTCCACGATTTTCCGGATCGACTTCACCCTCCGTCGGCGCCAGGCCCAGACCTGGGGGCTGACGTAATAAACCACCGGCACTTCTCGCTTTGCCGCCCAGGAGGCCAGGCGAAGGTTGAAATCCGGGAAGTCGACCGGCACCAGGATATCCGGCCTTTCCTTCAGGATCGATTCTTTCAGACCGGCCATGGTGGTGCGAATCGCAGGCAGGTGGGAGAGCACCTCGAACAGCCCGACCACCGAGACCGAATCCATGGTGTGGACCAGCCTGACTCCGGCGCCGGCCATCGCCTCGCCGCCCATTCCGAACAGGTCCGCCTCCGGCCGCTCCTGCAGAATCGCCCGGGCCAACCCGGCTCCCAGGAGGTCCCCGGAAGCTTCCCCGGCGGTGATCATAATCCGGGGAGCGCGGTCAGCCATGTTGGATGTCCGGTTCCGGCCCGACGCCGGTCTCCTTGTCCGCGTCGTCGGTCAATCGGTTCAGGGCCGATTCCAGTTCCTCCCGGTACCGATCCATCGCCGCCTCATCGGCATCTTTCGGGATCCGAATCGGATCGCCGTAGAGAAACAAACCCCTCGAGAAGAAACGGGGAACCAGAGTACGGTCCCAGGACCGGAGCCTTCGGGCGGGGAAGGCGGAGAAGGTGACCGGAATCACCGGGAGGCCGGTGAACCGGGCGGTCGCGACCACCCCGGCCTTCACCACCCTCCGCGGGCCCCTGGGGCCGTCCGGTGTGATCCCCACATCGTACCCGTCTCGGACCCTCCGGAGCAGCTTGCGAAGCCCGGCGGCTCCTCCCCGGGTCGAGGATCCCTCGACCCGGACCAGGCCGAATCGGGTCAGGATGTTTCCCAGCATCCGGGAATCACGGTGGCTCGAAGCCAGGACAACGATCCGGGAGTCCGGGTAGACATACGGCATCATGACGAACCGGGAGTGCCAGAAGGCCAGAATATAGTTTCCGGACGCCTCCCTCATTTCGCCGAGCCGGTCCCGGCCGCGATATTCGATCCGCATGGAACCTCGTAGCATCCGGATATAGCGGTACCCAAACCATGGGACCATCTTCATGGAAAACCAGTCTTTCATGGAGGGCCATTCTACAGCAGAAGAACCGGGGAGGTGACGGGAAGGCCTCTCTGGTACACAATACGGTTTTCCATTCCCGCCGGGAACGGTATAGGGTCGGAGGGCGGCCCGATCGCTCCGTGGCGACGGGAGAAACGGAGGGAGCCGCTGTGAAGAAACGAGTACTGGTGACCGGCGGGGCCGGTTTCCTCGGCTCCCATCTATGCGACCGGCTCCTGGGTGAAGGATTCTCGGTAGTCGCCATGGACAACCTCCTCACTGGCTCCACCGACAACATCGCCCACCTTGCAGGGAGAGAAGATTTCCATTTCATCCGCCAGGATGTGACCGAATACATGTATCTCCCGGGTCCTCTGTACGCCGTGGCCCATTTCGCCAGCCCCGCCAGCCCACGGGATTACATCGAACTGCCGATCCAGACCCTGAAGGTCGGGTCCCTGGGGACCCACAAGGCGCTCGGCCTGGCGAAAGAAAAAGGAGCGCGGATGTTGCTGGCCTCCACCTCGGAGGTGTACGGAGACCCGTTGACCCATCCGCAGAAAGAGGATTACTGGGGCAACGTGAACCCTGTCGGCCCACGCGGCGTCTACGATGAGGCGAAGCGGTTCGCCGAAGCGCTCACCATGGCCTACCACCGCCATCACGGGGTGGACACGAAGATCGTGCGGATATTCAATACCTTCGGGCCGCGGATGCGGATCTCCGACGGTCGGGCGATTCCGAATTTCATCGCGCAGGCGCTGGCCGGTGAGCCGATCACCGTCTTCGGAGACGGGTTGCAGACCCGCTCGTTCTGTTACGTGGACGACCTTGTCGACGGAATATTCCGCCTGCTCGTTTCGGATCTTCACGACCCGGTCAACATCGGAAACCCGGAGGAATGGACCGTTCTGCAAATGGCGGAAACGATCCGGGATCTTGCCGGATCGTCGTCGCGGATTGTTCACGAGGAACTACCTGTGGACGACCCGAAGGTGAGGCAGCCGGATATTGAACTCGCGGAAAGACAATTGGGATGGACCCCGCGAAAATCGATCCAGGACGGGCTTCGACTGACCCTGGAGGAGTTTCGTACGCGACTGAAATAGTCTCTTCCCGGATTCAGCGCCTGGAAGCAAGCCCTTGCAACTCCGGCAAGTGATCGTAGTCGGAAGGATCGGGCGTCACGAGGGGATCCACCCGCAGACTCTCCACCTGGCCTCCGTCGGCGGGCGGATCCAGGAGCAGAAGGCGTTCCACCGTGCCTCCGCGGCGGACCTCGGCAACATCGAAGGTGTTCCACGAAGCGG
This sequence comes from uncultured Acidobacteriota bacterium, assembly GCA_964654385.1. Classification (GTDB taxonomy): domain Bacteria; phylum Acidobacteriota; class Polarisedimenticolia; order Polarisedimenticolales; family Polarisedimenticolaceae; genus Polarisedimenticola. The sequence continues at coordinate 8,934 of CAZZIV010000082.1, forward strand.
ACAGGACTTCCCCATCCGCGTCGAGCTGCTCTACTTTCACCGTCAGCTGTTCCAGATGATTGTCCACCGGCCCCGTTAACCGAAACTGTGCGGAAATTTTTCCGTCCTCTTTTACAAGGAAGGTAACCAGGTCGACCTTCCATCCACGGCGCTCTTCGAGTGCCTTTTCGATCGGGTCCGGCCGCGCGCAGCCGGTGAATAGCGACAGGCCGAACACGACCGACACGGCGATGAGGAAGCCGACGATCCTTTTCATGCTACCGCCCGGAGGAGCCGGTTCGTTTCGCTTTCCTGCGGCTCGTCCCTTCCCCTGTCTTCTCCTCGTCGTAGTAGTAATACCCTGCGTAATAATAGTCTTTCTGATAGGCCTTTTGAATATTCACGTTGTTTAAAATCGCGCCGATCAGGTTCGCGCCGACCCGCCGAAGATTTTGGACGTTCTTCTGGACGACATCCTTATCCGTTTCGTTGTGTTGAATCACGAGCAGCAGCATGTCCGCCAGGTTGGCCAGGATCGAAGTATCGGACAGGGACATGGAGGGGGGCGAGTCGATCAGGATCCAGTCGAACTCCTCCTTCGCCTGGTCCAGCAGGGTACGGAAGCGCTCTCCCCCGATCAGTTCCGGCGGGTTCGGCGGAATCGGGCCCGCCGTCATCAAATACAGATTCGCCTGGGATGTGGAACGGACGAACGGCCGCCAGTCCGAGACCTCCTTGGGCGCGGCCAGGAACGACGTCAAACCCGGCTCCCTCTGTGTTCCGAGATGGTGATGCTGCGTCGGCCGGCGGAGATCGCAGTCGAGGATCAGGACCTTCTCCCCGGCCGCCGCCAGGACCCCTCCTAATCTCGCGACCGTGGAAGACTTGCCCTCCTGGGGCACGGTACTGGTCACCAGGAGGCTCTTTTTCTCCCTGTTGTCACTGGAGAAAATCAGGCTGGTTCGGAGAGTTTGATAGGCTTCCTTGATGGCCCGCGAAGCCCGGGTCCCCTCTTCAAATCGTGGGATCACCGAGAGCGTGTTCAGCTGAAGGTAGTTCTCCAGATCCTCCGGGCTCCTGAGAGTGTGATCCAGGTAATCCAGGAAGAAGACGAAGCCGATCCCCAGAAACAACCCCATCAACGCGCCCATCGCCAGGTTCATCTTTTTTTTCGGCTTGATCGGATACAAGGGCGGCGACGCCTCGTCCAGGACCTCGACGTTATTGGCGAGCAATCCGGCGCTCAACGCCAGATCGTTCAGCGTGCGGCTGATCAGATCGAACACCTGCCGCTGGGCGTTCACGTCGGTCTTGGCCAGGTCGAAGGTAGAACGGACCTTTTCGAGTTTGTAGTCTTCGGCTTCCATCTTGGCGATCTGGTTGTCGTAAAACTGGCGTTGCCGCACATCCAGCTCATGCTGGGTGCGAAGGTTCCCGTATATCAGCAGAACCTGGTCCGAAATTTTGTCGTTGATGGTTTTCAGCTCGGCCACTTTTTTCTGGTAGTCCTTGTGCATCGGACGAAGCGTGAGCTTGGCCGATTCCAATTCCTGCTGGAGTTGTACCTTGGTGCGGTTCAGATCCTTGAGAACCGTGTCCTTCGCCAGTTCCGGAAGGGTCATCGGGTCAGCCCCCGTCCGTCGAACTTCATCGATTTTCTTGAGCAGGTCTCCCAGGCGGTTCTCCTCCGCCGTCGCTTTCGCCAACTCGGTATTCAACGCCGTAAGCCTGCTCCGGACCACCTGCTGTTGATTTTCAGGGTTGTAGATCTGGTGTTCTCCCTGGGCGTCCAGGAGATCGGACTCACTGGTCGTGAGCTTTTCCTTCAGCGGCTTCAACTTTTGCCGGATCAGTTCCACCGAGGTATTGACCTTTTCCCTGGCCTTATCGAGATTTCTGTTGACATAGGCATCGACGACGGCGTTCACCCAATTCGTGATCTCGAAACGATCCCGGCCTTCGATGCTGATATCGATCAGCCCGGTCTCCCGCCGGGTGTTCACATGGATCCGTTGCCGGAAGGCGTTCACCGGGTCCGCCATTTCCGAAAACCTCGGATCGACATCCAGGGCGAGACGGCGGAACGCCCGCTCCGCCACGTCCCGGCTGCGAATCACTTCGATCTGTGTTGCGACATATTTTTCTTCCGCGAAAAATCCGTAGCCCGAAGCCCCCAGGCCGGATATATCCTGGCCGGGCACGATCTGTCTCGAGTGGGTCTGAACCTCCACCGTAGCGGACGCCCTGTAGACCGGATCCTGAAGAAACGTCCAGATCCCCGTCAAAGTCACGACCAGAATGAAGATCGAGAGGACCGTCCAGCGACCCTGCCAAACAATTTTCCAGTAATCCCGGAGATGCACCTCCTGGACATGCAATTTTTCTCGGTTCTCGGTCTGTTCCACGTCATCCGCCTTTTCAGAAACTGTTCACTCACCCTTTGGTGTCGCCGGAAGCAGGCTGTGAATAATATACATCCGTCTGTTGAAACAACAATCCCGCTTTCTCTCGCCGGTCACAGGAACTTCCTTGCGACGATCACTACCTGCCCTTCCCGCAAAACCGGATCCGGATCTTTCTGGGCCTGGATTCGCTTCAAATTATAGACTTTCGGCTTCTTTCCTGGATCCGAATCGAGAATTCGTATTTTCTTCCGGTCGGCCCATTCGGTCAGCCCACCGCTCACGGCAATCGCCTTGAGCAGAGTCATTCCCGGCTCCAGTTCCACCTTCCCGGACCGGCCCACCTCTCCTTGGATGAACGCGTAGGCGACTTTTTCCACATTGATGACGCTGCCGCTTTCTGGGATGACATGGGTGATACCCGATTCGAAATCGCGCCGGGAGATCACCTGTCTCTCTCCTGGACCGGCCGCGGAACCGCCGCTGGGAATGACGAGGATCCGGCTTCCCGCCAGTGGAGTGAACCCGCCTGTGGCAGCGATGATCTCTTTGAGATCCGTCCCTCCGCGAAGAGAAACCCGGCCTGGAGTCATCACCTGCCCCGTGACGAGTACCCACTGGCTGTTGTATCCGATCACCTCCACGTCCACCTGCGGATCCACCAGAAACTCTTCTCCGAGTCGCGATTGGAAATCGTCCGCGAACTCCTGCACCGTTCGGCCTGCCGCCTGGATTTCGCCGACCAGAGGGGCGGACACCTCGCCGTTCCGCTTGACGACCGCATCCCTCGTCAGGTCCGGGTGGCCGCCGATGGAGATGCGGATCTGATCGTCCGGGCCGATTCTGTATTGGACCCGGCCCCGGTCTCCATTGGTTCCGCCGTAGGAGAAACGCGGCCGCAAGGTAAGTACCAGGCGGTTTTCCAGGTACAATACCTGATCGA
>CAZZIV010000083.1:0-1926 GCA_964654385.1 uncultured Acidobacteriota bacterium
TGCTGACGACGTAGTGCGCGATCGCGGCATTCCGCGGATACGTGGACAGGCGTCTAGCCATGGCAGCCGGCCCGCCCACCCGGCGCGGAGCCGCGTAGTTCTCGGGCCGTCGTCCTGACCGGCAGGATGCCCCACCGCTTCATTTCCGGCCGGCTCTAACCCGCTTTAGGCAGGAAGCACCTACTGCGGCGCCGAAATTCCTGCGAAGAGGCGCCGGTTTTTTTGCGCCCACCACTTTTCACCGGACCCTCCCTGCTCCAGCACCGTCAAATCAAGGCTCATAAGTTCTTGTTTTTCAATCGGTAAGCTCTCTCTACCCCCGCTCAGTCCATCCGTGGCACAGGCCATGCAATGAAAAGACGGCACCGTCGAACTGAACTCGAAGGAGGCCGTCATGGCAGAGCACAATTTCCTCAAGAAGCTGTTCGGAGGAGCCGCCGGGGCGGCCATCCTCTTCTTCACGATGCTTCCTTCGATCCAGCCGGTCGCCGCCGCCGAACCGGGGAACGGCAAGATCAGCCCGAAAGCGATCCGGGATGCAGGCGCGCCCGGCGTGGACAAGATCGACGTCATCGTCACTTTCACCGAACGACCGGGAGAGGCGCAGCGCGCCCTGGTCCGGCGGAGCGGCGCAGCGATCAAAAAGGAATTTCAATCGATCCCCGCCATGAGCCTGAGCCTGCCCGCCCGGGCCCTGGATGCCCTGGCCCACAATCCGGCAGTGAAGTTCATCGCCGCGGACGCCCAGGTCACAGGAAACCTGGACATCGCCCGGGGAGTCGTCCGCACCGTAGTGCCGGTGCGGAAGAAGGACCCCCGGGTCGGCAGCGGTGTGACCGTAGCGGTCCTGGACTCGGGGTATACCGACCATTACGACCTGTACAAGGACTATCCCGGTGAAGTGATCTCCCATGTGGACATGACCGGCGGGAACGATGCCGACGACCATTACGGACACGGAACCCACGTGGCCGGCATCATCGCCGGACGCGGCTACACCACCTCTTCCATCGTCGGCGTTTCGCCGGGAGCGGCGATCGCTTCGGTGAAAGTCCTGGACGACAACGGATCCGGTTCCGTCTCCAACGTGATCGCCGGGATCGACTGGGTCCTGGCGAACAAGGAAGTTTACGGCATCCGTGTGGCCAACCTTTCTCTTGGCCACCGGGTGTATGAATCCGCTTCGGTCGATCCGCTGGTTCAGGCGGTGGAAACCCTCTGGAACGCCGGAGTGGTAGTGGTGGTGTCCGCCGGGAACGACGGCGCCGAAGGGTACGGCACCATCACCAGCCCGGGCAACTCTCCCCGGGTGATCACCGTCGGCGCCCTGACCGACTGGAATACGGCGGACACCTCGGACGACACCGCCTCCACCTATTCCGGCCGCGGTCCGACCCTGATCGACCATTACGCCAAGCCGGATCTCCTGGCGCCCGGCAACCGGATCATCTCCCTCGGTGTGGCCGGATCAACCCTGGAACAGCAAAAGCCCGAAGCCCGGGTCTACGACGACCTTTTCACCGACTATTACTTCGAGATGTCAGGCACCAGCATGGCGGCGGCGTTCGTCTCTTCCGCCGCGGCCTCCATACTGTACGTGGATCCGAACCTGAACCCTGACACGGTCAAGGCCCGGTTGATGAAATCGGCTCGAAAAGTGAACCTGGGCGACCCGCTCATGACCGGCGCCGGTGTTCTTCGGATTTACGAAGCGATCCAGGAAACAGGTTACACGAACTACGCTCCGTCTCCGGTGGTCTATCGGGATGAAACCACCGGCCGGTTGGGCGTGGAGAACACGGCGGTCCTCTGGTCCGACTCCAACGAGTCCACCGCGGTGCTCTGGAGCGATGCGGTGATCTGGAGTGATTCGGTCCTCTGGAGCGACGCCATCCTCTGGAGTGATTCGGTCCTCTGGAGCGACGC
>CAZZIV010000083.1:2026-12035 GCA_964654385.1 uncultured Acidobacteriota bacterium
CATCCTCTGGAGCGATTCGGTCCTCTGGAGCGACGCCATCCTCTGGAGCGATTCGGTCCTCTGGAGCGACGCCATCCTCTGGAGCGATTCGCTGCAGAACACGACACCGGACATGACGGCGAATACAGGCGCCTTTTCGGCCATGGGCCTCGGGGACGGAACCGATCAGCCGCCGGTGCAACCGGCCAGGTCCACCGAGGGATCCCGGTAGCGGCCTGTCTGTCGCCGGGTTCAGGCCCGGTAGCCCAGCCGCTCCATCAGAGGTCCGAACCGTTCGGCGGCCCGTGCAATCCGATCGGCGCAGAGGACCGAGCGGTAACCGTCGATCGACCCCTGGTGCATGAACCGAAGCCCCCGGGCCCGGCCGGCCTCCTGCCCGGCGCCGGTGAAACCGCCTTTGGTTCCCGACGCGGACTCCCGCTCTTCCATCTCCCGCATGGATCGGAAAGAAGAACGCTCTACCGCCCGTTCAACCTCCGCCGCCGTCCGGCGGAGGTGAAGGAATTCGCACAGGGAGCGTACAAACGGGACCGGATCCTCTTTCAAGGATTCATAGGATACGTGGAGACACGGGTAGGGGACCTTTCCCCCGATCCAACTCGATACGTTCTCCGCCCAGGAACCGATCCCCTGGGCGACCCATCGTGGATCGCCTCCGTGCTCGATGAACCGATCCACGTACTCGTTTCGAATCTTTTCCTGCACGGCTTCCGGAGCGTGGAAATACCCCTCACCGGCGTTCAGCAGGAAATAATGCAGGTTGGAAGCGATCACCTGCAGCGGATGGCGATAGACGTAAAGCGCGCCGATGGTGTCTTCCCGGAGGGGAAGATCGTCCCGGTACATCCAATGGCTCTTGATGAAGGTCGCCTGTCCGCCCAGCAGATGCTCGGCGGTAACTCCCTGGTGAAGGTCCGGAATCTGCTCGTCGATCCGGCTGGACGAGTCCACCGCTCCGTAAACCAGGTTGCCCACCAGGTGGCGGAGCCAGGTGTTCCCCGACTTGGGATAGGAGGCGATCCATACGATCTTCGCCATGATCCTCCGCTACCAGCGCCGGGGCGCGTTCTCGATGACGCGGACCGTGTCCCGGGCGATCAGCAGTTCTTCGTTGGTAGGCACGACCCAGACCTTGACCTTGGAATCCTTGGTGGCGATCTGCTTCTCCTCCGCCGGCTTGGCCGCGTAATTCTTCCGCTTGTCCAGACGCAGGCCGATGCAGGAGAGCCCTTCGCAGATCCTTTCCCGGATCAGCGCCGAGTTCTCGCCGATTCCACCGGTAAACAGGACCGCGTTGGTTCCTCCCAGTTCGGCGAAGTAAGCCCCGATATACCGGCGCGCACGGGAACAGAACATGTCGATGGCCAGGATCGCCCGGCGATCGTGGTTCTCCGCTTCTTCCTCCAGCAGTTCCCTCATATCGGAAGTCAGGCCGGAAACACCCAGCAGGCCGGACTGCTTGTTCAGGAGGGTGTCGATCTGATGGATGCTCATCCCTTCCTTGTGGGACAGGTATTCGATGAGGGACGGATCCAGGTCGCCGGAGCGGGTCCCCATGAGCAGACCTTCCAAGGGTGTGAAACCCATGGAGGTAATATGGGAATTCCCGTCCTTGATGCCGCACATGGAAGCACCGTTCCCCAGATGCGCCGTGATGATGTTGACCTTCTCCCGGGGAATCTTTTTGAGGGTCCGGTACCGGTACGCCACGTAACGGTGGGAAGTGCCGTGGAACCCGTACCGGCGGATCTTGTAGCGACGGTACAGCTGGTACGGAATACCGTAAAGGTACGAGGTCGCAGGCATGGTGGAGTGAAACGACGTGTCGAACACGGCCACCTGGGGAACACCGTGGCCGAGCAGTTGCTGGGCCGCCCGGATCCCCTTGATATTGGCCGGGTTGTGGAGCGGCGCCAGCTCGATGCAGTCTTCGATCCCTTCCATCACCTGGTCATCGATCCTGGCGGACAGTTTGAACTGTTCGCCCCCGTGGACCACCCGGTGGCCGACGGCATGGATATCCGACAGGGAAGAGATATTGTTGATCCGGGATTCGGAGGAGATCACCCAGCGCAGGATCTCGTCCACCGCCTCCCGGTGATCCCGGATCGGCTTGGCCATCTTGACCTTCGGACCCTCGTCGGCCTGGAAAGTGATCAGGCTCTGGCTGCCGATCCGCTCCAGCACCCCCTTGGCCAGCCGCCGGTCGGCCTCGTTTCGAATCATCTCCAGGTCGGTCTGGATCACCTGGAATTTCACGGAAGAGGAGCCGCTGTTCAGAACCAGGATGTTCATATTCCACTCCGTCCGCCGGGACCGGCGGTTCATGGAACAAACTATGCTCTTCCCGTCCGCAACTCAAGACCTTCGCGACGGAACCTTCACCGCCTTTGAACCTGACGAAAAGCATCCCGTGAAAACCGTATGGAGCCGCCCGTTGGACGGTTCAGCGAGAGAGAACTCCGTCTATCCCCACCGGGTCCAGAGGTAGGGAACCGCCTGCAACAGGAAGAGAAGGTCCCCCCACGCCTGGAATCCTCCGTCGTCCCCGGTCGTCATCCGGCGGACCAGGCCGAAAGCGGGGCCGGCGGAGAGAAGGCCGACAACCAGGAACGTGCCGCGCAGGCGGACAGGCCCAAGCCACGCGCCGGTTCCGGCGGCGGACAGGCCGGCGGCGGACAGCAGCAGCGTTCCCCGAATCACCGCCCCGGTATTCCACCGGGCGGCGATGGAGACATGCCCCTCCCTCCGATCGTCCCGAAGGCCCAGGACCGATCCGGTCAGCAGGTTCAGCAAGGCTCCCAGTCCGAACAGGGCGGCCGCCATCCACTCCCAGAAAGCGAGCCGGTTCGCGCGGATCATAGGACCGAACCAGATCCCCACCGTGTACAGGATCGCCGCCGCCGGCTCTTTGGGGAAGCGCTTCAGTCTACGGCCGCCGAAATAGAACTGGCAGGCCAGCAGGTAGACGGCCACCGCTCCCGCCAGGATCCCTCCGGCCTGGAGCAGGTCGGCAGGCAACCGGGAGGAGGCCCCGGCCAGCCCGAAAAGGCCGGCCAGGATCGCCGCCGAGGCCAGGGGAACGGCGTGCCGGGCGTGCAGCCGGTGCCGGTAAGCAGCGGCCGAAGGGCCGACCCTGGCCGCGTCCATCAAGTGGTCGGTCGTGTAAACCACCCAAACCGCCGCCGGAAGGATCCACCACCACGCGGCCGGCATGGCCGCGCCGGTGGTGTGGACGGCAAGCATCCCTCCACAAACGCAGCCGGCGACGATATCCAGGCTGAGAGCATGAGCCAGGCGCCAGAAAGACGTTCGATTCCCCATGAAAAACCACCCTTATCCGCCCGGGGATCATACACCTCCCCGCCGGGCTTGCTCCTTCCGCCATTCGAGGGGATCATGAGAAGCGAGCAGATGCGGGTTGCTCGATCGCCGTTTTCAGGTATGTTTTCCTGGGCGATTCGAGGGGTAATCATGAATTGGAATCGACGATCCCGGAGAGTGATCCTGGCGGTGGCGGTTTCCGTCGCCTGGATCGTATCGGCTCCGGCCCAGGAGACGATCGGCGAAAAGGGGTCCTGGATGACCGACAAGGACGCCGCCTTCGCTCTTTCGAAGGAAACAGGACGTCCGCTCATCGTCGATGTCTGGGCGGACTGGTGCGCCCCCTGCAAAGTGATGGAAACTCGTACTTTCGGCCATCCGAACTTTCTCCAGGTGATGCGAGGATTCGTCCCTCTCAAGGTCAACGCCGACGCCGACGAGAAGTTCGCCTACCATTATCAGACCAACATCCTCCCAACCACTTTGTTCCTGGATCATGGAGGAAGACTGCTGGGAAAAATTTCCGGCATGATCGGCCCGACCGATCTCGTCTCCATCATGAACCGGATCCTGGCCGGGTACTCCGATTACCTGGAAGACCTTCACCACACCGATCAACCGGCGACCCAGATGGCGATCTCCGGCTACCTCCTCAGGATCGGCAACACTTCCGGATCGGTGGCGGTTCTCCAGCAGACCATGAGCCGGATCCGGAACTCCGAACCGATGAACCAGGAGCAGTACGAGATCATCCAGCTCCGGTTGGCCGGCTCTCTGGCCGCCGATGGGAAAACCTCCCAGGCGGTCCGGATCCTGGAGCACCTGGCCGAATCGGCGAGCAACAAGGAGGTGCAGGGCCGGGCGCTGTTCGGGCTGGTGAAAACCGAGCGATCCCGCGGAGAGCTGCTGAAGGCCGAAAAAGCCCTTCGGCGATTGAAACGGGAGTACCCGGATCTGGCTGTTCGGCTAAACTAGGCCCATGAGCCGTCCTGAGCCGACCTTTCCCGACCTCCGCGCTTTCCTGGATCGGCTTCGCCGGGACGGCGATCTGGCGGTGGTGGAGACGGAAGTCGACCCCCGCCTGGAACTGGCGGAGATCCACCGGCGGGTGATCGCGGCCGGGGGACCGGCTCTCCTCTTCACCCGGACAAAAGGATCCGACTTCCCGGTGGCCACCAACCTGTACGGCACTCCCCGCCGCGCCGCCCTGGCGTTCGGATCCCGCCCTCTCCGGCTGATTCGACGATTAGTGGAACTGGCCGAAACCCTGATGCCTCCGACACCGGGAAAACTCTGGTCCGCCCGGGACATCGGCCGGGAACTGCTCCGGATCGGCCGGACCTCCCGCCGGCGGGGACCGGTCACCGAGGTACTGGAGCGACCTGGAAACTTGAGGCGGCTTCCGGCGCTGACCACCTGGGAGAAAGACGGCGGCCCGTTCATCACCCTTCCCCTGGTCTACACCGAGCATCCGGTAACCGGCGTTTCGAACCTGGGTATGTACCGGTTGCAGATCCACGATGCGACCTGCACCGGCATGCACTGGCAGATCGGCAAAGGAGGCGGCTTCCATTACGAGGCGGCGGAAAAGGCGGACCGCCCGCTCCCGGCCACCGTCTTCCTGGGCGGGCCGCCGGCCCTGACCCTCTCCGCCGTCGCCCCCCTGCCGGAGAACGTGCCGGAACTGCTCCTGGCATCCCTGATCGCCGGGCGGAAGCTGCCGGTCTGTCCCGGTCCCGGCGAACACCCTCTGATCGCGGCCGCCGAGTTCGCCCTCTGCGGCCATGTCCCGCCCCGTGAAAGGAGGCCGGAAGGGCCGTTCGGCGACCACTACGGCTACTACTCCCTGGCCCATGACTTTCCGGTGTTCCAGGTGGACTCGATCGCCCGGAGACGGGACGCCGTCTTCCCGGCCACGGTGGTTGGGAAACCCCGCCAGGAAGATTTTTTCATCGGCGACCTGTTGCAGGAACTGCTCTCCCCCCTGTTCCCGCTGGTGATGCCCGGGGTGAAGCGGCTCTGGTCTTACGGTGAAACCGGCTACCATTCCCTGGCCGGAGCGGTGGTCCAGGAACGGTACCGGCGGGAAGCGATGGCCTCGGCGTTTCGAATCCTGGGAGAAGGGCAACTCTCCCTGACCAAGTTCCTCCTGGTGATCGACCAGGAGCTGGATCTGAAGGACTTCCGCGCGTTGCTGACCCACCTCCTGGCCAGGACCGATCCGGAGACGGACCTGTTCCTCTTCCCGAACCTGGCGATGGACACCCTGGATTACGCCGGGCCCAGGCTGAACGAAGGGAGTAAGGGTGTCTGGCTCGGCCTGGGTGAACCTGTCCGGGAGCTTCCCCGGGAATTCCGGCCGGAAACCGACCCGCCTGCCGACCTGAACGGCGCCAGGGTTTTCTGCCCCGGATGCCTGGTAGTCGGCGGGCCTTCCGCCCGGGAGGATCCGGAAGCCGGTGCCCGGTTCGCCGCCGATCCGGCGTTCCGCCCCTGGCCTCTCCTGGTCCTGACCGACGATCCGAAGCGGGCCGCCGCCTCGGAGATCAATTTCCTCTGGACCACCTTCACCCGGTTCGACCCGGCCCGGCATATCCATGCCGGCGCCGTCCGACAGGTAGGCAACCACCTCTGCCTGGCCCCTCCGATCCTGATCGACGCACGGATGAAGCCCGGCTTCCCGGAAGAGCTGTTCTGTGATCCGGCCACCGCCGAAACGGTCACCCAAAAATGGACCCAATACTTCCCTCCAGGCGCCAATCGGGTGGAAATGGGCGATTCCGGCCTGGCGGATCTGGACGCTCCTTGATCCGCCGGGAACGATTCTCGAGTCTTTTTTCGACAGGAATCTGTTGGAAATAAACGGCTTTTAATCTTTCGAGACCTTTTTCTTCCGATCCCTTGACTTCTCACGATAAGTGCCTTAATTTTGATGCGTAATACATATGCATTTTTCTGATTTCGTATATGTAATTTGAACCGACAGGTTCATTTCCGGACCTTTTGCTCCGCCGGTCTTACCGGGAGGTCTGCCATGGCTGGTACTCGGGCGATCCGGATCGCCGCTTCCACCGAATGCGCCCGCGGGATCCTTTTCGCGCTGGTTCTCGCAGCGGCGCTGTGCCTGTCGTTCCGCCCGATCCTCGGGGGATCTCCCCCCTGGCAGGTGGAGCACAGTGTAGGGAGAGTACAGGTCCAGTCCAGCCTGGATCCGGACGAACGCTGGTCCGCCTTGGGACCGGGGGACGCGGTCGGCCCCCTCCACAGGATCCGGACCGATCGAGGCGGCGCCGCCGTCCTTTCCCGCCCGGGAAACCGGATCCAGGTGAAGGGGAACATCGACCTGGAATTCCCGGATCCTGACGATGGAGACGGCGCCAAGCTCTATCAGCGGACAGGGAGCGCAACCTACACCATCTCCGGGGGAAGGCCTGTGAGCATCGTCACGCCGTTCCTGGTCGCCACCACCCGGTGGGGCACGGTCACCGTTACCGTGAAGGGCCAGGGAACGACGGTGCAGGTTCATTACGGAAAGCAGACCATTTCTTCCCGGTTCACCCGGAGCACTCTTGTTCTCGCCAAGGACCACCAGGTCCGGGTAGACGCCGAAACCGGCGTTCTGAGCCCGGCCGATGCCCGGCCGATCATTACCGAGACCGCCCTCAACAGGACGACGCCATGATGCGACCTTCTCAGATTTCGTGGACCCGGCTCCTGCCGTTGGCGCTTTTCGGTGTCGGCCTGGGAGGCCTGTACCTGCTGCGGCCTCCGGTTCCGGTCCTCTTCATCGCGACGCTACTGGGCGCCGGGCTGATGTTGTTCTGGGACCGGCTCGGCCGGACGGTCATAAAAAAGATTCTTCCCCATCCGGAAGCAAGCCGCCTGATCGACCGGATCGCCGCCGACAGCTTCGACGGGATCTTCACGTTGGACGAAAACGGAAAAATCGAAGAGTTCAATCGATCGGCCACCGCCCTCTTCGGCTATGACCCTGTGGAGGCTCGTGGGATTCCCTCGGCCCACATGATCCGGCCGCTCGCCCATTTGAAAAAGCTGAATTTGCTGAAGCCTACCGAATCTCCCGTCGAGGCGACCGGCGTACGGAAGGACGGAAGCCTCCTGCCTGTGGAGATCATGGTCCATGAGATGCGCCGGAAAGAACAGCTGTCATGGGTGGTCACCGTTCGGGATATCACGGAGCGAAAGCAGCGGGAAACCTCGCTCCGGTACAAGGCGACCCACGATTCTCTGACCGGTCTTCCCGACGAATCCATGCTGCAGCGGGACCTGGACCGCCTGTTGAAAAGGATGGCGAAGAACGGTCGCGGCGTGGCGTTCATGATGCTGGATATCGACGGGTTCAAGCAGATCACCGACCTTTTGGGACACGAGATCGGCAACAACCTGCTGCGCGAAATCGCCAAAAGACTCAGCGCCATTCTCAGGCCGATGGATTCCCTGGCCCGGCTCAGCGGCGACCGGTTCGCCATCATACTGCCCGAATGCAACCTGGACCGGGCGGAAAGAGTGGCGAAACGGCTGGTGACCTCCCTCTCCGAGCCGTTCGAAAACAACGGGATGGCCTTGACGGTGGAGGCCAAGATCGGTATCGCCACCGCGCCGGAACACGGACGCAGGATCCAGGAGCTTTTGAAGATGGCCGACACCGCCATGTACACCGCCAAGCGGATCGGCACCGCCACGGCGGTCTACCGTTCCGACGACGACCAGACGTCGGTGCGGAACCTGACCCTGAACGGAGCCCTGCTGGAGGCGATCCGGGACAACGCCCTGGAGCTGTACTTCCAGCCGAAGGTCGATTCTCTGAGCGGCAGGATCGTATCCATGGAGGCCCTGGTTCGCTGGATTCATCCGGAACTGGGAACCGTTCCCCCGGACGATTTCATTCCGCTGGCCGAACAGACCGGGATGATCCGCCAACTGACCCAGTGGGTGCTCGACAACGCCATCGCCCAATGCGTCCACTGGAGGAAAGAAGGACATCCGATCTCTCTTTCGGTGAATCTCTCCGCCCGGAACCTGATGGAAGAGGATCTTCCGTGGCACGTGAACCGGATGCTCCGGCATCACGGCCTGGAACCGGAACACCTCACCCTGGAGATTACCGAAAGTCTCATCATGGAAAACCTGAAACAGTCGATGCGGGTCATGACCCGGCTGGCCTCTATGGGGGTCCGCATCTCCATCGACGATTTCGGCACCGGCCATTCCTCCCTGGCGTACCTCAAGAAACTGCCGGCCCGGGAGATCAAGATTGACAAGTCGTTCGTCATGGAAATGGACCAAGACCGGGACGATCACACCATCGTCCAATCCACCATCGAGATGGCCCACCGGCTCGGCCTGCAGGTGGTCGCCGAAGGGGTGGAGACCGAAGGGGTCTGGCGGATGCTCACCGACGCCGGTTGCAACGTCGGCCAGGGGTACCTGTTCAGCCGCCCCCTGCCGGCGGAAGAAATTACTCAAATGCTGAGAAATCAGCCCTGGTTGCGCCCGTCGCTGGAACTGGAGAAAGACGACCAGGATTCCTATCCGAACCTCCGGATCCCCTCCGCCTGACCGTCTTATGCGCGGAGATCCCAGCCACCTGCTAAACTGACAGCTCCATCCAAGGCAGGAGCAATCATGATTCAGGTGACCGATCTGGCCCGCAAAAAAGTACTCGAAGTCGCAGTAGCCCAGGACCGGGAAGGAGCCGGCCTCCGGATATCCGTCCGGAACGGCGGCACCGCCATGGCCGAATTCGGTCTCCAGTTCGTGGATCCCGACGAGATCGGCACCGACGACGTGGTGGAGGACGCAGGCGGATTCAAAGTCTGCTTCGACGCCGAGAGCGCCCCTTTTCTCGAAGACGCCACGGTGGATTTCGTGGAGGAAGTGACCGGTTCCGGTTTCAAGATCGAAGCCCCCAAGGCGTTCCCGCCCAAGCCTTCCGGCCCCCTTGCCGAGAAGGTTCAAAAGGTCATCGATGAACGGATCAACCCGGCCCTGGGAGGCCACGGCGGCATGATCCTGCTGGAAGGGATCCAGGACAAGACCGTCTTCCTCCGCTTCGGCGGCGGCTGCCAGGGCTGCGGCATGGCGAACGTCACCCTCAAGCAGGGGGTCGAAGTGATGCTCAAGGAAGAAGTACCGGAAATCGTCGCCGTACGGGACGTCACGGATCATTCCGAAGGCGACAACCCCTATTACACTCCGGGGAAATAGGAGCGGAACCATCCGGATTCTCCTCGTCTCCTGTTACGACCTGGGCCGCCCGCCGGTGGCGGTCGCTTCCTGCGCCGCCTGCCTTCGGAAGGAAGGCCACCAGGTCGACTGCCTGGACCTGGCGGTGGACCCGGCGCCCGAACCGTTTCCGGCCCGGGAACTGATCGCCATCTCCGCGCCGATGCACACCGCCCTGCGGATCGGGATCGACGCCGCCGCCGCCTTCCGGCGCTCCTGCCCCGGCGCTCATATCACCTTTTTCGGCTACTACGGCTGGCTCCACGCCGATACCCTTCTGGGCGAAGGGATCGCCGATTCGGCGGTGGGAGGCGAACCGGAAGCTTCCCTGGCCCGACTGGCTGTCAGGATCGCCCGAACCCTCGAACCGGTTCCTGCGGCGGGCCGCGCCCGGCGCGGGTTGTCCCCGGGGGGGGGCGGGGGGGGGGGCAGACGCGCG
>CAZZIV010000084.1:0-12016 GCA_964654385.1 uncultured Acidobacteriota bacterium
TCGCCAGGCGCGGCCTGGGTTTCCGGCTTCCCCTGGTAGAACAGGGTCATCCGGTCCCGCTCGTCCCACTGCATCGCCTTCTCGGCGCTGCCGGAGCCGACCATCCGGGTCAGGTTGCCGTTGGGGTCGTACTGGAAGCCGGTCTCCTTGATCCGGTTGGTGTTGGCGGAGCCGGTTCCACCGTGGGTCCGGCCGGCAAACTCCAGGTCGCCCGGCGCCGCCTTGGACGAGGAATTGTCGTAGTCCCAGTCCCGGTCGGTCATGTTGCCGTAGATGTCATAGGCGTAGTCGATCTTCTCGAACTCGGTCTCCGCCTTGTCGGTTGCCTGGGGCAGCACCCATGCCGTGTCCAGGCGGTTGTTGCCGTCATACGTAAACTGCTGGGAGCCGATCGCCGTGATGTTTCCGGAAGGGTCGTACACGTAAGAACCGCTGTTCCAGAGCTCCCCTCCACCCAGATCCTTCACCTGGTAGGAAGACGGCCGGTAACGGGAATCCCGGCCGATGACGGTGTTCGCTCCGTTTCCGAAAGGAAGCTGGGTCAATCCGCCGGCCGGGCTGAAGGTCGGGGAGCCGGCGCCACCACCAAGAAAGGAGCCGGCCGGGTTTGCTGCATCCGAAAGTCTGTCCAACAAGCCCCGCTTGTAGGTGAAGTTGTAGTCCCGGCCGGAATCCTCCCCCGGCACGTACGGTGCTCGCATCTCATCCATAAAGCCGTGGCCCTCAAAAGAAGTTCGGGTGACGAAGTCGGCCATGTCGCCGACGCCGGACCAGTCGATACGATGGCGGACTCCGGAGAGCCTTCCGTTAAGGCCCTTGTAGACATAGCTCTTCTCTTCCACAAGGCGGCCCTGCTGATACGAGTTCACACGGGACAACTGTCCCAGATACCGGTTCGGGGTGCCGGTGGTGTCGTTGCAAGCCTCTCCGCCGGTTCCGTCGGCGCAGACGTCCAGATCGTACGCCATCTCCACCAGGGTTTCGGCGGCATGGCGGCCGACCCAAAGATCATCCACCGCCACCCCTCTGCCGATGCCGGAAGTGACGGTGTCGGTCTTCTCGAACAGGAAATACAGGTACAGGTCCTTGGTCTGTCCCGAAGGCCATTCGGCTTCGGTGAACAGGTCGCCCAATCGGACCGATGGAGCCCGTCGCCAGGTTCCGTAGGAAACGCTGCCGGTATCCTTTTCGAAAACATACCGGCGGTTCACTGTGGCGTCTCCCTCCGCCGCCTTGTCCACCACGAAGACCGCGAAGAGATCCTGCCCTGCCGGCCCGTTCTCCCGGACCTGCCGGTTGTATTTGAAGTCGAGCACCGCGTCCTTGTTAACGGAAGTCAGGTCGGTGCGCATCGCCGTCGCTGCCGCGGGAGCGTCGCCGTAGGAACAGCCGTTTCCGAAATAGAGGCCTTGGGTCGACCCGGAGTTGTCCGGAGGGGCGCTGAAACAGGAGGAAGAGGCGTAATCCAAACCTCTCCAGTAGGAAACCGCCGGAGGGGAGGTAAACACCCCGCTCCCGTCCAGGTTGCCCTCGGTCCAGCCGGTGAGCCCACCTTCGAAGGTTCCGTTGGTCAGGAAACTTTCATCCGCAGTGGCCGGGGTGGCTGGATCGCCCAGCACCTTTTCCGTCTTCGTCAACCGCCCCGCGTCATCGTAGGTGTTCCGGATGTGGTAACCGTTGGCTGCTCCCGCCGCGTCCTGGTTGGTCAGCACGTTCCCCCACACATCGTACGCCTGGATGGTGGAGGTGCCGTTTTCAGGATTGGTGCTGGACCGAAGACGCCCTACCGCATCGTAATCAAAAGTTCGGACCTGCTCGTCGGGAATCGTGTCGTTCTTCCAGGCGGTGAACGGATCCGGCGAAAGACCGGAGCACGTGCTGTCCGCAATCAGGTTAACTTTTGTGAGATTTCCGAGAGCATCATAATCGTATACGGCGTCGGCACCCCCGTCCGGGGTGTCGACGACGACTAATTGTCCCTTGCCGTTGTAATAGTTGGTTGTCACTTTCCCGTCAATAGTCACACGGTTGTGGGGGCCACAGTATTCCGTAAGAACATCATCGGGGTCGCCCTGACCGTTCGGAGTCGAGGATACTTTGTGCACACGCCCCAGCGGATCTCCGATGATCCGCAGCGGATTCTCGGAGTGTGCGACGTCCGCGTTGGCCGGATCAGGCTCGCCGTAATAGGTGATCGTTCCGTACGGTTGGTCGGTGGTGTTCGGTTTGGAAGGTACCGAAACCGAAAAAGTTCCCCCGGTATCCTTGTCCGTCCAGACGATATTGCCGTTCAGGTCCGCTTCTTCCATCCACTCCGACCGAAAAATCACACGGCCCATCGGGTCATACCTCTGGACCTGTACTACCAGACGATCCGTCGGATCCCCCGGGAGAGCCTTCCAGGTTTCCACGACCCTACCGAGGCCGTCATACACCTGCTTCGTATAGCTTTGGTCGGAATTGGCCGGGTCATAAGCCGTTTCAGTTCCGGCCGACTGCAAAACCCTCGTTTCATTCAGGTTTTCGTAATGCACCCTCGTTTCATACTCCGCCGTTCCGGCAGGATCGAGGTTTACGAGCCGTCCGAGGCTGTCGTATAGGTACGTTGCGATCGGAGTGGCAGGATCGTTCGGCTCGAAAGACGCGTTGACGAAACCAGCGGCGTCTATATCCACCTTCTGGGACAGGTACGAAAGGCCGTCGATTTGCAGGGAATTCGCCCGCCCATGTTCCCACGTAAAGGATGCTCCGTAGGTCTTTCTTAATCCAGTCTCCGGGTTGGTATCGCCCCCTGAGTAGGAGATGCTGGACAGGTTTCCGGTCGAAGCGTCATAAATCAGAGAACTCCTCAGGTCATCGGGGGTGCCGCTCGGAGCCGCAGGTGACCACAACTCCCAATCGGCAGGTTGGCTATCGGATGGAACCCAGTTTTTTTTCGCCTCTACAAGGGACAGTTTGCCTTCATCGGTGAAGTCGGCGATCCGTTCGTACTTGCTGTTCGGAACCCCATACCCTTCCTGCATAATCTTGAAATCGTAAGCGCCCAAAGTGTGCGACAGCACCCGAGGGCTCGTGGGAGCGTCATCCGGGTTTTCGTACTTCGTGAACGAAGCGACCGGCGACCGGTAATAATCCCCCTCGGTCCGCGTAACTCGCCACTGATACCAGGAATCCAGTTGGTTCCGATTAGTGATGACCTGGCGGGGGATTCCATTTCCCACCGCTCCGAAGCATGCGCCTGTATCATCCATGTAATCCGTAGTTTTCTGCTTCTCAAGGACACGGGCCACATGCCGAAAGGTGAAGCCGTCCGGCACCTGGTTGTAATTACCGTCGAGATGATCTGCAGCGTACTCATAGTGCTCCCGGCGGACTGCAGTGCCATCGCTGCTGAAAATCGTCTTCGACTTCGGCCATCCTTCCATCTGCCGATCCGGATCGGTTCCTCCAGCCGTTTCCCAATAACTGTTCCCGCAAGGATTCCCCATGAATTCGGTCTCTTCATAGGTGCCGTCCGGATGAGTGATCTTGAATAGCTGGTCGTGGTTCTCTACCGAGCATCGAGTACAATTCGTACACTTGCTCTGGTCGATCAGGGTAAATCGACGATCCCATTGCGTTGTATAGGAATCGCTGGATGCAGAGTCGGAACTCGGGTAGGTTGTTCGCTTCGATACTCCGTAATCTCGACGAATCGAGTATCCATAGGTTGTGTCAGTGTTCGGATTGCCTGGAGACAGGGTAGGAACCTCCATTTGAGAGGCGCCAACCTCCGTCTTCGTATATTCATATTCCGATCGCCCGCCGGTAGGGTAAGTGACTCCGTTTACGACCGGGCCGTATTTCGGATCTACTTCGGATCCGGCGCCGGGCAGTTCAGCAAGATAACTGTAAAGAATCTGTCCGGCAGGGGCTTGACCGATCTGCGGAAGGTCCACTCGAACCAGCTTGGCAGGTTCAAAAGCACCACCTTCATAGACATACTGGTAGGTTACGGTAGCCCCTCCTGCTCCGAGTACGTGCAGATATCGCAATCGCCCCGTGCTGGCACCTGTCCATAACCCGCTTCCATCATCGGTGGCGGGCCATACTTCGGTGGTGATCACATTCTGGAAGGCCGCTTCACCGGCCCTTTTAACCTTTACGGTTTTGATCGCTTCCGGGAAATTCGGATTAGCACTTCCCCAGTACTCCACCTGAGTTTCATTTCCGAACACATCCGTAATTTTGGTCGTGTAATAGCCGGCTCGGCCATAATTCGTTATGTAATCAAAAAGACTTTTCTCTTCCGGAACTAATTCCTCAAGGTAGTATTCCGTTCCATCCGGGTAAGTGACGACGTAGTGCGCAGGTTCCCCCGGTATTTCATCCAGGTCGTAGAAAGCGATTTTCAGGTTGGGGTGCGCTTCCGCCACATAGGGTTCGAACTGATGCTGGGTACCCTGAGCATCTTCGAAATATTTAGCTCTTGAAATGTAGTTCTGAAAATCGCATTTGTCGTAAGACACGGGAAACTCGGACGTTCGATAGATCCGCCCAAGGTGCATGGTCCATCCAAGGCCGATCCAGCCGTCTTTCGGAAGGAAACTGTAGTACATAATCGGCGAGCAGCTATCATTCTCCCGATGTCGTTCATATCTCGCGTTCTTGAAATTATAGGAGCGCACCAAGGAGACGCTACCGCCACCATCGGTCGCATAGGACGGGGTCGCGCGGTGGGAGATCAACAAGTTTCCATTATAGAGCGATACATTTTCATTGTCTTCAAACCCGGCGAAGACTGAACTGTCAGGTACTCCCGGCGCTTTCGTCACCACCTCGAGATGGTCCTGAAGGACCACATCGGTTCCATCTTCTTCCGCCTGCACGTCCAAAGGACAAAGAGCCGGAACGAGAAGAAAACCGATTGTCGCCGCTACTCCCAATCCGAGAGAACGTGTTAGGGGGGGGGCCGATTTGTGAAGCTGGTTCTTGCTGGCTGCCCACAGCATCCGGTTTTCCTTCATGTTTTCCCTCTTTTCTGTTCCGAATTCTCGTTCATATCCGATCGGTCTCCCGGCGACCGATCCGGCAATATCCCCTCATACAGCCTGGGATGGGTGTTGTACTCCTCGCCCACGCGGACGGTTGTCGGCAGTTTTTTACCAAACTATTTTTCGGTAAGTCAACAAGAAATATTGGAACGGGGAAACCAACTACTCTTTCCGTGACAATGGATAGATATATTTGCTCTCATAATTTCAGATCGAGCTATTGGATTTCAAAGTTTTCTTGTTGAGGGCTAAGGGCTCTGAAAGTATTCTTGATTCAGATTTTTCCTTCATGAACCGCCCATGAAGCCCCGGCCGGAAAACGTTCGGAACGACCGGAGAGGTCATCAGGCCTCCCGTGCCAGGCCTCCCAAACCGAGGAGCAGCAGGAGGACCCGGCTACTTCTTCTCCACCGCAACACCCTTCCCGCAGGTGCGGCAGTCCGACTGGGCGCAGTCGCAGGGTGCGCCGTCGCTCTGGGCCTCCATGCACGGGCCGATCTCAACCGGTTTGTCTTTCGCGCTTTTTTCCGCGTCCTGCTTGACTTCCTTAACCATGGCGTCCGCCCCTTTCCGGGAGAGATCCTTCAGGAGGGAAAGAGTACCGGGGAGTCGAGGCGGGAGGCAATCGGAAGCGCGGACAGGATCGCTCCACTATCCCAGGGAGCCGGCCTCCCGGGCCAGGCGCCGGTCTTCCAGCCGGGCGGCCACCAGGATCAGCGCGTTCCAGATGTTCCACCAGAGGACCGTCCGCCATCCCGGCCGGAAAATAACGGCGAAGTAGTTGAACATGCCGACGATCAACATGAAGGATACGATACTCTTCCCTTTCAGGTCCGGGAGCCGCAGGCGGGTCGCCATCAGGAACGACATGATCATCACCAGGACCACACCCCAGATCGGAGCGTACCGTCCCTGCATCAAGGTCGCCGCCATCAGGTAGCTGGCGCCGATCGGGCAAGGCAACCCGGTGGTCCGCCTCGCCTTGGCGTGAGTGTCGGAGTTCAGGTTGAACCGGGCCAGCCGATAGATCACCGCCAGCAGATAGATGGTAGCGGCGGCGTACCCGATCCACCCCAGGTCCGGAAAGACCGCCCGCTGCACCAGGAAGGCGGGGGCGGCGCCGAAGCTGAGGGCGTCGCTGAAACTGTCGAACTGCTTGCCGAACTCGCTGGTGGCGTTCAGCATCCGGGCCAGGCGGCCGTCCAGCATGTCGAAAAGGATCGCCACCACCAGCACATACACCGCCAGGGTGAACCGGCCGTCGGCGGCCAGGAACATCGCGGCGAATCCGCAGGTGATGTTCGCGCCGGTCGCCAGGGCCGGCGCCCAGGACCACCTGCTTCGTTGTTCGTGATCGAGCGCCAAGATCCTCTCCCTTCGTCAAGATGAGGGTATGCTCTGCGGCGGGGAACATCAAGGTGAAGCGGCGGGAGGGAAGAAAATACCCTTTAACGATGCGGTTTTCCTATTCCTCTTGCCGGTAGTGGCACCCCCGGCTCACGGTATTGTGGATGGCGGCGCCGGCGATCAAGCCGGCCGCCTGCACGGCGTTTCGCAAGCCGGTCAGGCTGTCGGTCACCCGGGCCTTCCGGTAGAATTCCTCGATGGTCGACCGCATTCCCCAGAGTTCCTTGATCGCCCGGCGCAGGCGATGACCGCTCCGGATCAGGCC
Source organism: uncultured Acidobacteriota bacterium (assembly GCA_964654385.1). GTDB lineage: Bacteria > Acidobacteriota > Polarisedimenticolia > Polarisedimenticolales > Polarisedimenticolaceae > Polarisedimenticola. The sequence goes on from CAZZIV010000084.1 coordinate 6,706, forward strand.
GACGTGGTGCCACATGAGAGAGCGGATCGCCTGCATGTCGGCCTGGATCAGCGCCGGGTCGGCGTCGTAGACCTGCTCGCTGACATCCCATGGGGGCCCCTCCAGGCCGGGATCGACTTCCGCCCCTTCGTCCCGGATCGAACCGGCCGCCCGGGCGCCCCACACCAACCCTTCCAGCAACGAGGTGCTGGCCAACCGGTTGGCGCCGTGCAGACCGGTGCAGGCGACCTCCCCTACCGCGTACAGGCGCCTCAGGGAGGTGCGGCCCTCCATATCGACCATGACCCCGCCGCAATGGTAGTGGGCCGCCGGCACCACCGGCACCGGTTGCCGGCTGATGTCGTAGTTCTGGGCGAGGCAGAGGGCGTGGATGTGGGGAAACCGTTGCTTGATGAAGTCGGCCGGCTTGCTGGAAGCGATATCCAGCAGCACGTACGAATAATCCCGGGAGACCATCTCCAGGTAGATCGCCCGGGAGACCACGTCCCGGGGGGCCAGCTCTTTTTCCAGGGGGGCGTACTTCTCCATGAACGGCTCGCCGTCAGGGGAAAGCAGCACCGCCCCCTCTCCGCGGACCGCTTCGCTGATCAGCGCCTTGGTAGTGCCGGGCATGAACAGCGCGGTCGGGTGGAACTGCATGTACTCGGCGTTGATCACCCGGGCGCCGGCCCGGTACGCCATGGCCAGGCCGTCTCCCCGGGCGCCGGCCGGATTGGTGGTATTCAGGAAAAGCTGCCCCAGCCCGCCGGTGGCCAGCACCGTCCGGGCGGCGAGAAGCGGGACCACCTTGCCGGTGGACTGGTCCAGAACGTAGGCGCCATGACAGACCGGCTCTTCGTAGATGGAAAGAGGTGATGGAGAATGATGGGGATAGGTCAGCAGGTCGACGGCGGTGTAGGAGGTGAGAACGGTCACGTTCGGCGCCTGTTCCAGGGCGGCCAGGAGCGCCTTCATGATGGCGATCCCGGTGCCGTCCCCTACGTGAACGATCCGGCGGCGGGAATGGGCTCCTTCCAGCCCCAGGGCCAAGCGGCCGTTTTCGTCCTGATCGAACTCTACGCCGGCCTTCTCCAGGAGAATCCGGCGAACCTGCTCCGGCCCTTCCCGGGACAGCATCTCCAGGGCCCGGGGGTTGGAGATGCCGTCCCCCGCCTCCTGGATATCCGACTCCAGCAGTTCGGGGCTGTCGTCTTCCCCCCGGTAGACGATGCCTCCTTGGGCCTCGCTGGAGTTGGAATCCTCCGGGTCGGGTGCCCGGGTGATCATGACGACCTGCCGCTCCCGGTCTTCCGCCAGCTCCAGGGCGGTGACCGCTCCTGCGATGCCGCAGCCGATGATCAGCGCGTCGGCTTGCATCGGTGCTTCCGGACCTAGCATGGTTCAGGCATGGGTCGGGCGGACCGGGGCGGAGGGCCTGATTTCCAGCATCCGGTCGATCGACCGCTTCGCCCGGATTCGAAGTTCCTCGTCCACCTCCACCGGGTGCTGGTTGTACCGGAGGGCGTCGATCACCTCTTGCAGCTTCACCTCGTTCATGTGGGGGCATCGGATGCTGCACATCCGGATCATCTCTTTGTCCGGGTTGGCGGCGGCGATGTTGTCGCCCATGGCGCATTCGGTGAGCAGGAGGAACCGGCCGCTCTCCGCTTCCTGGATGTACCGGGCCATGGCCGAGGTGCTGGAGGAGTAGTCGGCGACCGCCACCACCTCCGGGCTGCACTCCGGGTGGGCCAGGACGACGGCGTCGGAGAACTGTTTCCGGACGGCGGCCACGTCCTCCACGGTGAACTGTTCGTGGACTTCGCACAGGGCGTTCCAGCCGACCATGCCGTAATCGACGCCGGGGGTTCCCTCGGGCATCACGCCGAGTTCGGGGAAGACGATCCGCCGGCCGGTTTCCCGGGCGATGTTGGAGGCCAGGTACCGGTCCGGAACGCAGATCACCAGGTCGGCGTTCAGGGAGTTCACCACGGCGGCGGCGTTGCTGGAGGTGCAGCAGATGTCGGTTTCCGCCTTCACGTCGGCATAGGTGTTGATGTAGGTCACCACCGGCGCCCCTGGGTACATCTTCTTCAGTTCCCGGAGCTGCTCGGCGGTGATCCCCTCGGCCAGGGAGCAGCCGCCCTTTTCCGACGGCAGCAGGACGGTCCGGTCCGGGTTCAGGATCTTGGCGGTTTCGGCCATGAATCGGACCCCGCAATAGACGATGACCCGGGCATCGGTTTCCGCCGCCTTCCGGCTCAGCTCCAGGGAGTCGCCCCGGATATCGGCCACGGCGTGGAACAGGACCGGTTCCATGTAGTTATGGGCCAGGATCACGGCGCCCTTTTCCTTCTTGAGCGCACGAATCTCCTCGACCTGGGCGGCCTGCTCCTTCAGCTCGAACGCCGGGACCACGTCTCCGAACCGTTCCTTGAGATCCTCGTAGATCATCGCGACGCTCATGCCGGCCTCCCTGCGGTCGGATGCTATCGGTGCGGTCGACGGCCACCGCTCAACCGGTTTCTTACCCTACGTTTCTATTATCCTCGATTTCAGGATCCAATTCATCCTTGCAGGAACCTGCCGGCTCCGTTAAGCACGATTCGGCGGAAAACGAGGGAACTCAGGTTACCGCACCTTTCTCCATAGGGTCATCTGAGCCAGGGTGTGCTGGAATTTCCGCCGGGTTTCCCGGATGACGAAAGGAACGTCGGCCGGCTCGCCGCACGGTTCGAACGCGCCGTCCAGGGCCTGGTGCAGACCGTCCAGCGTGGTGACGTTCTCGCCGTCCTTCTTGAAGCCGCCCAACCAATGGTCCTTCTCGGTGTATTCCTCCAGCCAGGTGTAGGGGGAGGTTATGGCCAGGTACCCTCCCGGGACGATCCGGCCGGTGATCAGGCGCAGGAAGGCCGCCGGATCGTAGATCCGGTCGATCAGGTTGCCGGCGAACACCAGGTCGTACCCGGTGTAGACCTCTTTCAGGTTGCAGGCGTCGTTCTGGGTGAACGTCACCCGGCCGGCGGTTTCCTGCAAGCCCAGCTCCCGAAGGTTCGCCTCCTTGAACGACAGGATCTCGCCTTCATCCTGGATGGCGTAGCGGCGCAGGCCCCGGCTTTGCAGCTCGATGGCGCTGGTGATGAACCGGGTGGAGAAGTCCACCGCATCCACTTCGTCGAAATGCCGGGCCAGCTCGAAGCTGGAGCGGCCGACCGAGCAGCCGATGTCCAGCGCCTTTCGTTTCGGACCGTCGCCGATCGCTTCCATCACCTTCCGGATGCAGGTCCGGGGGAAGTTCTCCACGTTGAAATATTCGTCGCCGTAATGGAACTCCAGGTACTGGGAGATCAGTTCCTCGGTTTCGTAGATATTCACCACCTCCTGGATGGGGGTTTCCGACTGGATGAACCGGAAGCCGGCGTGCTGGAAGAAATGGCGGCGGAAAGCGTACCGGGAGGCCCGGATCGCCTCGTTCCCGGTGGAGATCCAGGAGCCGCCTTTGATCAGGTTATGCTTGCCGTCGAAGGTGGGGACGGAAAAGTCGTCGTAGGCCGGGTGCACCTGGAAACCCTGGAAGGCGTCGATCGGCGTTTCGGTCCATTGCCAGACGTTTCCGACCACGTCGAACAGGCCGTCATGGTCGAACCGGTCCACCGGGCAGGAGGAGGCGCAGTATTCCAGGTTCAGGTTGCCGGGAGCCTGCTCCCAGTACGGTTGGTCGGTCTTCACCCGGGACGCCATGTGGTACCACTCGGCCTCGGTGGGGAGCCGGAAAACCTTCCCGGACTTGGCGCTCATCCAGTTGCAGAACGCCTTGGCTTCCAGGTAGTTCACATCCACCGGCCAGTCCATCGGCATGTCGATTTCCTGGAGCATGGTGCGGTAGCGGTAGCCGCCTTCCGGGCGGGGGACCCAGAACACCGGGTGGCCCTCACTCCGGTAGTTGCGCCACTTCCAGCCTTCCTCGGTCCAGTAGGTTTTTTCATCGTAACCGCCGTCGTTGACGAAGCGGAGGAACTCGCCGTTGCTGACCAGGTACTTTCCAGCCCGGAACGGTTCCACTTCGGTTTCGAACCGGCCGTATTCATTGTCCCAGCCGTAAAGCGGATCGTCTCTTTCCTTCCCCAGGACCACCTTGCCTCCGGGAAGATCCACCAGGCCGTTCTGGGGCGGCTCTCCCGACTCGGTGCACGGCTGCCAGTACGGGTGGGGGCGGACCTGGTCGATCGGCAGCTGGCGGATCAGGACCGAGGAGGTCTCCAGGTGGATCCGTTCGTGCTCGATCCCCATGAGGATGATCCAGAACGGGCTGTCCCAGCCGATCGGAAGGGTGATGGGGAGGGTGCGGATCAACCGATCGACCGTGTCCCGGGCTTTTTGGCGGTAGGCCCGAACCTCGTCCACGGTCGGCCAGTCGTAATGGGTTTCGTCCAGGTCGTCCCAGGACATCTCATCCACGCCGATCGCCATCATCGATTCGATCCGCGGATCGATCCGGGTTTCCAGGAGCTTGGTTACCGAAAGCTTGTTGATGAAAAACGACGCCGTATGGCCGAAATAGAAGATCAGCGGATGGCGGAGCGGCTCGGGCCGAAGATAATAGGTTTCATCGCCCTTGAGAACCTCGAAAAGTTTTTCGTAAAGATCCCAGGTATCGTGAAAATACTTTAGTATTTCAGCTCTTTTTTCTTCCGGATCGCCGATGTGGAGGTTCGGTGTGCGGGTGGTGAGCATGGTGGAGTTTTCGTTCTTCACGTGGGATCCTCCTGGCCGGACCGATATAGCAATCATTATAAAACGAGCTTGCAGAACAAGATAACATAAGGGCGGCGGCGAGCATTCCCTGGGAGGCGCCAGGGGAGGAGGCCGGGGAGGAGGCCGGGCGCAAGCCGTAGAAAGGATCGGCGGCGAAATGAACATTCTGGTCAGCGGCTCCACCGGCTTGGTGGGGAGCGCTCTTCGCCGGCGCCTGGCCGAGAGGGGGCACCAGGTGGCGCCGCTCATCCGGGGGCGGCAGGTGCCGGGAAAGCCCTGGTGGGATCCGCCTTCGGGGAATATCGACCTGGCGCCGGCGGGAACCCTCGACGCGGTGTTGCACCTTGCAGGAGAGAACGTGGCCTCCGGGCGGTGGACACCGGAGAAGAAGCGGCGGATCCGGGAGAGCCGGGTGGACGGATCCCGGCTGCTGGCGGAAGCGGCGGCGGCGTTGCCCGCTCCGCCGAAAATTTACCTGCAGGCCTCGGCGATCGGGTTCTACGGCGACCGGGGGGAAGAGATCCTGGACGAACGATCGAAACGAGGCTTCGGCTTCCTGGCGGAGACCTGTGCGGAC
>CAZZIV010000085.1:0-12012 GCA_964654385.1 uncultured Acidobacteriota bacterium
TAGTGACGTCGCGCCGGTCGGATTACATGCCTCCCGCACCTGGTTGAACAAGGACCGGCGGACCGTCGGCATTCTGAGGGGGGATCAACCATGAATCGCCTGCTGTTTCCGTCCACCGTCCTGGCGGCGGTTCTCCTGGGGGCCTGTGCCGGGCCGAAAACCGACGAGGTCCTTCTTCCGGTCCCCACCGACCCGACGATCACCTACAAAGTTTGGATCCAGGCCGGTTCCGCCGACGACCCGCCGGGGAAGGAAGGGCTTGCCGCCCTCACCGGCCGCATGATCGCCGAGGGGGCGACCGACGCGAACTCTTACCAGGCGATCCTCGCCAAGCTCTACCCGATGGCCGCCGGCTACCGGGTCGACGTGGACAAGGAGATGACCGTCCTGACCGGGCGGGTTCACAAAGATTACAAAGACGCTTTTTCCCGCCTTCTCCAGGAGGCGATCACCGTGCCGGCGTTCAACGAAGACGACTTTCAGCGACACAAGGCCGACGCCCTCAACCGGATCCGGAAAACCTACCGGTACGCCTCCGACGAGGAATTGGCCAAAGGAGCCCTTCACGAATTGATCTACGATGGAACGCCTTACGCCCATCTTCCGGTCGGTACCGTGTCCGGCCTGAACGCCATCACCCTGGAAGACGTCCGGGACTTCTACCATCGGTATTACAACCGATCCAACGTGGTCCTGGCCCTCGGGGGCGGATTCACGGACCAGGACCTGGCGGCATTTCGAAAACTGAAGCCGATGCTCCAGGAAGGGAAGCCGAATCCTTCTCGAACGGTGACGCCGCCCGCCTTCGAAGGAAACCATGTGCTGCTGGTGGACAAGGAAGGCGCCGATGCCTCGATCAGTCTCGGCTTTCCGATCGATCTCCTGCGGGGGGAACGGGAGTTTTACGCCCTGTGGGTGGCCAACTCCTGGCTGGGAGAGCACCGGAATTCGGCCAGTCACCTCTACCAGGTCATCCGGGAGACACGGGGGATGAACTACGGCGACTACTCGTACATCGAGGAGTTCCCCAACGGCGGACGGCGGAGCATGCCTCCCACCCACGTGGGCAGGAGAAAGCAGAACTTCGAGATCTGGATCCGGACTCTCCCGAACGTAAGGGCCCACTTCGCCGTTCGGGCGGCGATCCGGGAACTGGACCAACTGGTGGAAAACGGGATGACCGAAGAGGAGTTCGAGCGGACCCGCTCCTTCCTTTCCAAGTACGTTCTCCATTTCGCGACCACTCCATCCGCCCGTCTGGGATACGCCGTGGATGACCGTTTCTACGGGATCGAAGGGGAAGGACACCTGGAACGCTTCCGCCGGATCATGGGCGAACTTTCCCGGGACGAGGTGAACGCCGCCCTGAAGCGGTTCCTCCACTGGCGAAACATGAAAATCGCCATCGTCACCGGCGACGCGGAAGGGCTAAAAAAAGCACTGGCCGGCGACCTGCCCAGCCCGATCGTTTATCGAAACCCGAAGCCGGAATCGGTTCTGAACGAAGACCGGGAAATCTCCACCTATCCGATCCCGATTGAGGAGAAAGACATCGCCATCGTCCCGGTGGATGAAATGTTCGAAAAATAAGGGAAGGGCCCGTGTTTTCGCGGGTCCTTTTCTTACGAAATCGTAACCGAGACCTCACCACGGTAACGGTGGACATCCCGGTCGTCCTGCCCAACATTTTCTCTCTGGAAACCCAAGGAAGCATCGCGCTCAGGGAGCGCGGGCCAGGCGGGTTTCCGAGAGGAGAGGGGTATGACTCAGGATTCGTTCACCGATTTCAGCGGCGTCGCCGGCCGGGTGCTCCGGAACATCTTTTCCTGGGAAACGCTGGCCACCGGGTTCAGCCTAGGTTTCCTTCTTGTCGTCGTGATGTTCGTCCTGGGGCTCCTGAAAGCGCCGAACGTCGCCGTGTTCGCGGTCCAGTTCCTCCTGGCCGCGTCCATGGCCCGGTTCGCCGTTAACGGTCTTTACGGAGAATGGAGAGGCACGGTGTTCTCCTCCGCCGGCGGTCCCTGGACCCAGGTGATGATCGTCGCCGGGCGCTACCTGTTTCTTTCCTTCGCCTGGCTGGTTCCCCTCTTTTTCATGGGCCTGAACCGGATGGCGCCTCAACAGATGATGCTCGGTCCCTCCCCCGGAGGCAGGGGAACGATGTTCGTCATGGCCGTTTATATTTTCCTTTCCACCCTCACTCCCCCGCTGTTCCTGATCGCGGCGGTGTCGGCGGACGATTTCGCGGAATTCCTCTCCACCGGACACTGGCGCAGGCTTTTCTCCGGACGGACCACCGACCTGTTCATGGTTTACGCCGCCTACACGGGCGCCCTGGGGATGTTAGCTTTCCTGGGGATCCCGGTGCTCCTGGCGGCCGTATCGATCAACTGGAAACTGATGGCCCTGGCCGCGGTCTTCCTGGGCGCCTTCTTCCTGGGTTTGATGGCGACGTTGATGGGCCGTTTGTGCGGCTTTTTCGCCTACGGCGACTTCCGGCCCTCCGGACAGGAGATCCAGCCGACCCGGATGCCCGGCCCATCTTCCGATGCCTCCGGCCCCCGTTCTTTCGCCGGAGAAACGGCCGCAGGGCCGGCTTCGATCCCGGTTTCCCAGGCGGCCTCCACCTTCGCCGGCGCAGGCGATGTCACCGGCGGCCTGCCGGTCCTGGACGACGTGCGGTCGAAGATCCAGGAAGCTGATCGTAAATTCAAGAGCGATCCGGACTCGGCCATCGCTTTCCTGGAGCAGATCCGGGAGGACTATGCTCCCCACCCCCAGGTGCTCCACGCCCTGACCCTGATGAACTACCGGACATCCAGGAAGGAAGAGGCGATCGCCTGCGCCAAGGAAGCGCTCCCTCTCTGCTTCGATCGCGGCGCCGTCCCGCTGGCCGCGGAAATCTTTCGGACTCTGTGGCCGTTGAGAACCGCCCTGGACCTGGACCGGGACCAGGTCCTGAAAATCGCCGGCGCCCTCTCCCGTTCCAACGATCTGACATACGCCGCCAACAGCTTCGCCCTGATCCTGCAACAGGACGCCACCGACGCCCGGGCGATCAAAGGGATCATGCATGTGGCGGAGACCCTGGTCCATGAACGAAACCAGCCGTCGGACGCCGTGAAGCTGTACTCGTATCTCCTGAAGACTTCCGGCGGCTCCCCGCTGGCGGAATATATCCAGGAAGGGTTGAACCAGGCGCAGAAGGCGGCGGCGGTTGCCAGGGCGAGTTGAACAGACCGGGCCGTGAAAGGTAGAATCCACCCTTATGTCAGCCCTGGATGAATGGTGCCAGGCCTGCGGCTCTCTCCACCCGGCCCGGGAACCGTGCACGGAGGAGAAGCCGGCCACAGGTCCGGAACGACACAGTTGGCGCACGTGGGTTAAAACCCGCCACGGTACCGAGGGGATCGGCGTCCTGGTCGCGCCGGTGGAAAGCGCCTGGAGGGCCAGGATCCTCACCTATCCGGACGAGCTCTGGACCGTGTCCAGGGGAGCCGGTGTCCTGAAGTTCTACGCGGACACGCCGCAACGAGCCGAATCCGACGCCGTCGAATACATCCGGGAGTTCCTGAAGAAAGCCGGGCTCGAACCGCTGGACACCGAACCCTCTTCCCGCGGCGACAAGAAGCGGTCTTCCTCGGTCCGGGGATCCTCAATCCACCAGACCGCCGGGAACAGAACCGGCCTGGATACTCTCGGCATGGAGCACAGGTGCCGCCGGAAGCTGTGCGGCTGGCAGGTTCGCTTCGGCCACAACGCCTTGAACCGGAGGGCGGATCTGGCGAACGTCTCGGAACGGGGCCTGTTCATCGAGACCGGGGATCCCCTGGAAACCGGGTCGGTGATCCGCCTGGAACTGGACGCCGGCGGCACCACCATCCCCCTCCGTGGAACCGTGGTCTGGGTCCGGGTCGCCCCGGCTTCCGGCCGGCCGATCGGGATGGGGCTGCGGCTGGCCCGCCCCCCGGCGATGTACCTGGACGTCGTGAAAAAGCTGGCCTGAAGACCGGCCTACTTTTTCCTCCATAAGAAAATCAAAGCCATCGCCGTGTACAGTTCCAGCCGTCCCACGATCATCAGGACCGCCAGCAGGATTTTGGCCGGCGCCGAGAAGAAGGCGTAATTTTCGGCCGGACCGACCAGTTCGAAACCGGGGCCGACGTTGCCGATACAGGCGGCGGAAGCGGAAAACGCGCTGACCAGGTCCACGGACCCCATGGCAGCCAGCAGCAGACCTCCCAGGGCGAACAAGGTCAGGTAAATCTGAAAAAAGGTTGCCACCGAACTGACGACGTCCCCGGGTACCCCTTTCCCGCCGATTCTCACCGGGATGACCGCGTGGGGGCGGATCAACTTCTTGATGTCGATCGCCATTTTTTTCAACACGATCATGATCCGGACCACCTTCACCGAACCGCCGGTGGAACCGGCACAGCCTCCAACGAACATCAACAGAAAAAGAAGGGCCCGGGAGAACGCGGGCCAGACCGAGTAATCCACGGTGGCGAAGCCGGTGGTGGTGACGATGCTGGTGACCTGGAAAACTGCCAGGCGAAGAGCCTCGAAAAAGCTCTTGTAGAGAGAAGACGCCACCAGGTTGCCGGTGACCAGGATCGTGACCACGCCGATGATCCCCACGTACATCCGGAACTCTGGATCCTTGAGAAGAGGTCCGGGACGGCCGCGGATGAGGTGATAATGAAGGGAGAAGTTGGCGCCGGCCAGGATCATGAAAAAGACGATGATCATTTCGATCCACGGATCGCCGAATCCGCCCACGCTGGCGTTCCTCGTGGAAAACCCCCCGGTGGCCATGGTGGCGAAGGCGTGGTTCACCGCCTCCAACAGGTTCATTCCGGCGATCCGCAACATCAGGGTTTCCGCCGCCGTCAGCGCGATATAGATTCCCCAGAGCAGCTTCGCGGTGGTGGCGATCCGTGGGTGAAGCTTCTCGGCCGTCGGCCCGGGCGCCTCGGCGCCCAGGAGTTCCATCCCTCCGATCGCCAGCTTGGGGAGAATGGCGATCCCCAACACGATGATCCCCATGCCCCCGAGCCAATGGGTCAGGGACCGCCAGAGAAGCAGCCCCTGGGGTTCCCCCTCGACCGCGGTCAGGATCGAAGCCCCGGTGGTGGTGAACCCGGACGCCGACTCGAAAAAAGCGTCCGCCGCGAACGCCGGCCCCTTGTAGAACACGTACGGCAGGGCCCCGATCACCGAAGCGGTGATCCAGGCGGCGGCAACCAGAAGGAACGCCTCCCGCCGTCCGAAAGAGAACTCTTTCCTCTGACGGAAAACCCGGTTCAGGGCAACGCCGGCGAGGGCGGCGATCAAGGCCGGAACCACGAAGGCGTGCCAGTCGTCTTCCTTCAAGGAGAAAGCCACCGCCATCGGAACCAGGAGAGCGCCGCCCAGTGCCATCAGGAGGCGGCCGAGCAGGAAAAAGACGACCTTCAGGTTCATCGTGCGCGGAACATCTTTTCAACGGCAGTGATGCTTTCGGTTTTCGTGAACACCAGCGCCTGGTCCCCTTTTTGGAACTTGAAATTGCCTCCCGGCACGAACAGTTCCTCTCCCCGGATCACGGCCCCGATGATCGCTTGCTCGGGGAAATGGAGATCCCGCAGTTGTCGTTTCAACACCCGGGCTCCTTCCGGGATCTGGAACTCCACCACTTCGGCGTCCCCTCCTTCCACCAGGTCCATGGTCATGATCTCCCGGGGATGCACCCTTCTGAGGATCGTCCCGGCGATCATCACCCGGGGGGAAACCGGGAGATCGATCTTCGTCGCCCGCAAGACGTTCAGGAACACAGGGTTGTGGTACAAGGTCACGATCACCCGGGCGCCCAGTTCCCTGGCCAGGAGGGAGCAGAGTATGTTGGTTTCGTCATCCTGGGTGGCGGCGACAAAATAATCGGCCTGCCCGGTGCCCGCCTCCTCCAGGATCTCCGGGTCGGTGGCGTCCCCCCTGAGAACCAGCGCCTCGGGCACCTCGGTCGCCAGGTCGAACGCCCGGCCGGCGCCCCGCTGGATCACCGCCGTTTCGATTCCGTCCTCCGCCAGGGTCTTGGCCAGCCAGGAGCCGACATGGCCGGCGCCTACCACCACCACCTTCCGGGTCGGCGGATGGCGGACGCCGATCGACTCCAGGAACTGGGGGATCGTTTCGGTACGCCCGACTGCGTAGACCGGCTCTCCCGGCCGCAGGACGGTGTCGCCGCCTGGGATCATGATCCCGGAGGAGCGGCATATTCCGGTCAGGATCCAGCCCTCCGGTCCTTCCAGTTCCCGGAGCGGCCGGCCGTACAGGTCGGCCCTGGACGAGGGGCGGGCCTGCAACATGGCCAGTTTTCCATCGGCGAACAGGCGGATTTTGGAAACTCCGGGAACCTTGGTCAATTCGCGGATCTCCTCGGCCACCAGCCTTTCAGGAAAGAGCGGTGTGATCCCGCCCGCCTTGTGGAGCAGGGGGCTCCGTCCGTACTTGGGATCTCCCAGGCGAACGACGCACTCCTTCGCCCCCAGGGCCCGGGCGGTTAGCGCGGCCAGGAGGTTGGCTGGATCGCTGTTGGAGACCGAGAAGAACAGGTCGGCCTGGTCGACCTGGTAATCCTTCAGGAGGGCCGGATCACAACCGTCGCCGTTCACCGCCAGGACGTCCAGGGAGCCGTGGATCTCCCGGGTCCTCTCCGGGTCTTTCTCGATGATCACCAGGTCATGGATGTTTTCCATGACCAGGGAGGAGGCGATATGCAGCCCGACCTGGCCGGCGCCGACGATGAAGATTCTCATTGCCGCTCGATGCTATTTGCCTTTCCGTTCTTTGTCTAGATCCCGGTCCGGAAGAAGCCGGCGTCGCGGCGCGGAACCGGCGGCAATCTCGTTCGTACGATCGGACGTCCCGCGGAAAAACGATACTATGGCGAAAGCGGGGTTCGATTTCCCGCTCCGGCCTGAAACCCGGCCATTGTGGCAAGGATTATTGGCTGACATACTCATATGGTCGTATAACAATGATTCCATGGCGGAGAACCGGCCGTGCCGGAGGGCGCCCGGGATCTCGCCGACCGATCGACCGGGAGTATTTACCGAGGGGGAGGTCCACCGTGTTCGAGAGCCGAAGAAACCGTACCACCACGCTCCTTTCCGTCTGCCTTTTGACCCTGTTTTCCTGGACGTCGCTGCACGCCCTGACCGTCTCGGAGAACCGACCGGTCCGGGACCTCTCCTCGAGGGAGCGGATCCGGGAAGGCGGCGTCCTGGGCATTCAAACGATCGCCCCTTCCACACTTCCTGCCGGCGACCTGCTCCGGGAAGGCTGGGAACGTTTCATCGCCGACCGGAACGGCAGCTGGGCGATCCGTCTCGATCTCCGATCCGGCCTCCCCGCCCTCGCGAGCGGCGAAGGGATCCCCTGGATCCCCGGACCCGCCAACAGCCTGGAGGAGACCGGGGAGCCGGCCGCCGGCCGGCTGGAGCGGCTGGCCCGGGAGTTCCTGGATAGCCACTCCTTTCTCCTGGGCGACTGGCAGGGCCAGCTGGAGCTGAACGAAGGAATGACCACGCCGCTGGGAGGCGGCAGAGCCTGGCAGATCTCCTTCCGGCAGGTGGTGAACAGCGTGCCGGTGGAAGGTTCCCATTTCAATTTCCAGGTCGTCCAGGGCAACCTGGTCGCCTTCGGCGCCGTCAAGTGGGCCCGGGTCCATACCTCCGCCGTTCCCTCCCTCGGCCGGGAAGAAGCCCGGAAGAAGCTGGAGACCTACCTGGGGCTGGACGATCCCGGCCGGTACGTGGACCTGGATTCCGGCTCCCTGCACCTGGTCCCGGTCAACCCGGCCCCGGGAGAGCAGGCGTACGACGGCCCCGCCGGGAACGGAATCGATCACAAGCTGGTCTGGCGGTTCGCCTTCTACGATCCGGAGGAGGATCCGAACTGGGTCGGAGAAGTGGACGCTCACACCGGCCAGGTTTTCTCCTTCTTCGACGACACCAAGTACGATCGGATCAAGGGACACGTCAACCCGATCTCCGACGACGGCGACTGCGCCAACGGCGGCTGCCCCACCCCCGATTACCCGATGCCGTACACCGACTACAGCCTGGACGGAGGCGCCGATCAATATGCCGGTGATTTCGGCCTGTACACGTGCGCCACTCTCGGGTCGACCGTGGAAACCAACCTGGACGGCCCGTACATCTGGATCAACGACCAGTGCGGCACGACCTCCGAGAGTACGACCTGCGACAACGACCTGGACATGGGCGTCAACGACGGTGTGAACTGCGCCGTCGCCCCCGGCGCCTCCCCCGGGAACACCGACGCCGCCCGGTCGGCCTACTACTCCCTGAACCGGGTCAACCAGAAGGCCCGTTTCTGGATCCCGAACAACACCTGGCTCCAGAACCCGGTGGAATGCCGCTCCAACGTGAACGCCACCTGCAACGCCTCCTGGGGCGGACGGATCAACATGTACCGGGCCGGCGGCGGCTGCGGAAACACCTCCATGATCCAGGGCGTGGTGGTCCACGAGTGGGGCCACGGCATGGATCAGAACGACGGCGGCGGCTACGACAACCCGTCGGAAGCGTACGCCGACGTGGTGGCGATTTTCGAAGCCAGGCGCTCCTGCGTCGGCCGCGGATTCCGCCCGGGCCAGGTCTGCTCCGGGTACGGCGACACCTGCCTGACCTGCACCGGCATCCGGGATATGGACTGGGACGCCCGGCAGGCCCACACCCCCGCGACGCCGTCCGGCTTCAACACCAACAACTGCGGCGGCGGCGGCGGTCCCTGCGGCAAAGAGGTCCACTGCGCCAGCTATGTCCCTTCGGAAACCATGTTCGACCTGGCGACCCGGGATCTGCCGGCCGCCGGCATGGACCCGGACAGCGCCTGGCAGACGGCCGAACGGCTCTGGTACGAATCCAGGCCCGGCTCCAGCGGCGACGTCTACAACTGCTCCCTGCCCGCATCGGACAGCTGCGGGACCACCTCCTGGTACCACCAGCTCCGGTTGATGGACGACGACGACGGCAACCTGGCCAACGGCACTCCCCACGCGGGAGCGATCTTCGCCGCTTTCAACCGGCATGACATCGCCTGCGGCAACGTCAACGACGCCGAGAACCAGAGCTCCGGCTCCTGTCCGACCCTGGCCGCGCCGGTCTTCACCACCAGGACGCTGACCAACGCCGTGGAACTCAACTGGGATCCGGTGGCCGGAGCCTCCTCCTACCGGGTGTACCGGAACGAGAACGGGTGCGACCGTTCCCAGGTGCCGCTGGCGGAAGTGACCGGCACCACCTACCTGGATGACGGACTGGCCAACGGGTTCGACGTGTACTACCGGGTCGAGGCGATCGGCTCCAACAGCGCCTGCACCTCCCCGGTTTCGGCCTGTCAGAGCGCCGCCGCCCAACCCCTGGCCGGGAGGATCCGCTTCGACCAGTCGACCTACGGCTGCAGCAACGAGATCGGCATGCAGGTCACCGACGCCAACCACAGCAGCGGAACCATGACGGTAACGATCTGGTCCGACACCGAACCGGCTCCCGAATCGGTGCTCCTCACCGAAACGGCGCCCGGCTCCGGCAAGTTCATCGGGTCGATCTTCAGCACCTCCGCTTCCCCTGCGGCCGACGGGATGCTCTCCACCACCAACGGAGACCGGATCACCGCCGAATACATCGATGAAGACGACGGAAACGGCGGTTTCAACGTGCCGGTCCAATCCACCGCCGATTCCGACTGCGTCTTCCCGGTGATCACCGCCGTGGACGAAAGCGGCATCACCGGCACCCGGGCGACCGTCACCTGGACCACCAACGAACTCGCCGACACCGAACTGGTCTGGGGGGAGACCACCCCTCCCGCCAATGTCAAAGCCGGGGGGAACCGGGTGACCGCCCATTCGGTGACGCTCACCGGCCTGACCGAATGCACCGTTTACTACTACGAGGTCCACTCCACCGACCCGGCCGGGAACACCGCAGCGGACGACAACGGCGGCGCCTGGTACCGGTTCGAAACGTTGGGTGACTTCGGCAGCGGCCTCCAGCCCTGCCATGCCGGACAGGTGGCCGTGCTCGATCCGGTCTACTCCTGCAACGACACCGCTTCCTTCAAGGTGACCGACATCGACCTGAACGCCGACCCGGCGGTTCCCGAAACGGTGGATATCCAGGTCACCAGCACCACCGAAACCGAAGCGGAGACCCTCACCCTGACGGAAACCGGCCCCAACACCTCGGTCTTCACCGGGAGTCTTTCCACGGCGGCCGGCGCCCCGGTCCATGACGGTGCGATCCAGGCGTCCGACGGGGACATCCTGACCGCCACCTACCACGACGCCGACGACGGCGCCGGATTCCCGGCGATCTCCTACGACACCGGCATTCTGGATTGCGCGGGTCCCGCCGTCTCGAACCTGCGGGTTCACGCCCAGACCACCGCCCGGGCGACGTTCAGCTGGAACACGGAGGAGCAGGCCGACACGGTGATCGAGTGGGGAACCACGCCGGCGCTGGGGAACGTGGAATCCTCCGGCGCCCTGGTGGTCAACCATGACACCGTCCTCCACCGTTTCCACTCCTGCGAGCCGCTCTGGTTCCGGGTTCGCAGCACCGACGTTCATGGAAACACCACCATCGCCGACGATCACGGCGCGCCGTTCGCGTTCCGATCCTGGGAGGTTGCCGGCCTTTACGCCATGGACGATTTCGAAAGCGGAGCCGGCGGATGGAGCCTGTCCGGCGAGTGGGAGATCGATCCACCTTCCGGTCTCGGCGGCTCCAGCGGTCCCGCCGACCCGGCGGAGGCTTACAACAACGACGCCGTCCTGGGGCACGATCTGACCGGGCTCGGCTCCTTCCCCTACGACTACGAGCCGAACGTCGCCAACGAAAGCGCCCTCAGCCCGGTCTACGACGCCTCCACCTGGACCAACACCCGGCTGATTTTCTACCGGCGCCTGAACGTCGGCTCCAACGACAACGCCTCCCTCTGGCTCTGGACCAACGGCGTCGCCAGACCGATCTACCGGAGCGACGGAAGCGCCGTCACCGAAACCTCGTTTTCCGCCCAGGCTCTGGACCTGGGCGCCCTGATCGACGGCGCGTCCACCGTCCAACTGGAGTTCAAGCAGTCTTCCGACGGCTCCGGGAACTACTCCGGCTGGAACGTGGACGACCTGATCCTGAAGAACGGCACCCTCCCGGACTACGGCGCGTGCGGATCCTGCGGAACGGCGCCGGCGTTCGAAGGGGCGGTATCGGCCACGGACAACGACGCCTGCGGCGCCACCGGGGTGACCGTCTCCTGGAAACAGGCGGCGGCCTGGGGTACCGGCGAGAACGGCACCTACGCCGTCTACCGGGACACCGTCCCCGGATTCACACCCTCTCCCGCCAACCGGATCGCCGCCGGGATCAACGCCCTTTCCTACAACGATCTCTCGGCTCCGCTGGACACGGTGCTTTACTACATCGTGCGGGCCGAGAATGACGAGACTTGTGGCGGAGGCCCGAACAACGGCGGCCTGGTGGACGGGAACGTCGCCCCGGTCCAGGTGTCCGAAACCACAACCACGAGCCTGCCGCCGGAGATCGGCTCCGTTCAGGTTCTCCTGGTCGGCGACGCCCACGTCCGCCTGGACTGGAACCCGGTGGCCGGCGCGGTTCGCTACAGGATCTACCGTTCTCTCTCGCCTCAACCGGAAAACTTCGGCCTGCTGGCGGAGACCGGCGATCCCTTCTACGAAGATCTCGGGGAAGGGGCCAACCAGAACGATTACTATTACAAGGTTCGAGGCGTCAACGCCTGCGGCCAGGAAGGAAACTGAACCGGCGACGAATGGACCATCGATCGATCGCGGCGGCCGGCGTTCTCTTTCTCGGCCTGGCCGCCGCCGCCCTCACCGCCGGGGCCGCCCGGGCCGAAAAACCGGGGCCCGCCTCCCCGTAGACATACGCCCTGACTGTCCACCCGCACAACCCCCACGCCCGTAAC
>CAZZIV010000086.1:0-11971 GCA_964654385.1 uncultured Acidobacteriota bacterium
GGTACCAGCCCGCGCCCGGTCCATGTGAGCCTGGAGTCCCGGGGTGATCCCAACATCGCAGCGTTTGCCGCACTCGTCCCGACCGCATCTCATGCAGAGATCGTGGTCGATCTCGTACACCAGGTTCGGATCCCCCCGGCGGCCGGCCGGGCCGATGAACATCGGGCAGGGCTCTTCCGCGATGACCACCGCCAACCCCTCGGCGTCCCGGGCCCGTTCGAACGCCGCGATGGCGTTGGGCAGATTTCCGGGGACAATTTTTTCCACATGCCGGACTCCCAGGGCCCGGACGACCCCTTCGATCGAAACGTCCCGGCCGGCGACCCCGTCCTTTACTTCGATGCCCGGGCTTTCCTGGAACCCGGTCATGCCGGTCACCTGGTTGTCCAGGATGACCGCCACCATGTTGACGTTTTCCTTGGCGGCGTTCAGGAGGGCCGGCATCCCCGAATGGAAGAAAGTGGAGTCGCCCAGAAAGCCGACGGTCTTTTTGCCGGTGACCCGGCTGACCCCGGCCGCCAGGGTGAAACCTGCGCCCATGCAGAGCAGGGCGTCCACCGTGTTCAGCGGCGAACCGTACCCGAGGGTGTAACAGCCGATGTCGTTGAAGTACAGGTGGTCGTCTCCGAAGGCGGCCCGGGCGGCGAAGTAGGTCGACCGGTGGGGGCAGGCGGGGCAGAGCGCCGGCGGGCGGACCGGCGCCGATGGATCGCTTCGGGCGGGGGCCGCCGCCAGAGGAAGGCCCAGGCCCAGGCCGCGATGAATGCCCCGGAGGATCGTTTCCGGTTCGTACTCGAACGGGGTCGGCAGATGGCCGGACCGCTTGCCCAGGATCTCGACCTGGATCTTGTTCCTGGAGCAGATACCGTGGAGGGCGTCTTCCAGGAACGGGGACAGCTCTTCCACAACCAGGATCCGGTCGACCTCCCGGGCCAGGTCGCACAGCTCCTGTTCCGGGTAAGGGTATACGCCTCCCGCCGTCGCCAGGATCACGCGGTTTTCCAGCCGGTGTTCCCGAACCAGGTCGGCGCAGGCGGCGGCGGGAGAGCCGGCGGCCAGGATCGCCTGTTTGCCGGAACCGCTTCGGCGGAACAGGCCCGCTTCGGAGCAGAACCGCTCGGCGTCGGCCAGCTTGCCGTCGATCTGCGGCCGCAACCGCCGGGCGTTGGCCGGGATCGGAACCAGCCGGGAAGGATCCTTGACGAAGCCGGTGACCTCCGGAGTCCGGAGCGGCCCGAATTCGATCGGGGCCCGGGAGTGGGCGACCCGGGTCGTTACCCGCAAAAGAACCGGAAGATTGCTCTTCTCCGACAGTTCGAACGCCAGCCGGGCCATGGCGTGGGCTTCCCGCGGCGTGCTCGGATCCAGGACCGGAATATGGAGCATCGGCCCCAGGTGACGTTGGTCCTGCTCGTTCGGGCTGGTGTGGCAGGACGGATCCCCGGCGCTGACGATCACCATGCCGGCCCCGACCCCTGTGTAAGGAATGGTGGAGATCGGGTCTCCCGCCACCATCAGGCCCAGGTGCTTCATGGCGGTGATCGAACGCGCCCCGGCCAAGGAGGCGGCGAACGCCATCTCAAGGGCGATCTTTTCGTTGACGGAATACTCGAACACGATTCCGCGGGCCGCCGCGATCCGGTGGAACGAGTCGGTCACCTCCGAGGACGGGGTGCCCGGGTAGCCGCTGGCGAACGCCACGCCGGCTTCCAGGGCGCCCCGGACGATCGCCTCGTTTCCCAGCAGGATCGCCGAATGCCCTTCTTCATTATTGAGAAGCGGGTCGGTGGGTGTTCCGGTGGTTCGCGCCTCACTCATCCGGCGCGTCTTCCACCCACAGCCGGCGCAGGCAGGAACATCCGCCTTCCGGGAGGGACTCGACCGTTTCGAACTGTATTTTCCTGCCGAGTTTCTCGGAGAGGTGGTCCAGCGTCCCTTTCAGCCAGGCGTCGCAGCCGGGCCGGTCTTCGGCGAGAAGATCGAGCCGCTGGTGCCACTGGAACCAGGGGCAGTCGCGGTGGCGCACGAACGCGGCGTCGGTTCCGGAGCCGTCTTCCGCCGGTTCCACCGCCGCGTCTTCCCCCATGGAATCGCTGGACCAGACGATGCACGCGGCGATCTGGGAGGCCAGCGGTTTTCCCGGGTCCAGGCGTTTGAGGTAGGCGGCGCCGGTCTGCTCGCCGGTGATCGCCCACATCCTGCGGACCACCTCGCTCACGTCGGCATCGGGAAACGCCTGCCGGACCGCTTCCCGCCAGGCGAAATGCTGCGCCCGGGTGATCTGGCAGAGGATGCCGAACCGTTTCTCGAACCTGTCTTCGGACACCATGCACCCCCGTCACGCCGGATCCCGATCGATTCGGCGCCTTGACAGTGTTGTCACCGCTGGGTTATGAACGTAGCCTGTTCCCCTTCAACAGGCGCCGCTCTACGGAATCGCATGGTCCCGTCATTCCGTGAAACCGTACCCGGCGACGATTTTAGGGCAAGAGCCCCGATTTTCAAAACAGGGCCCGGTTGGGGAGGGCGGGAGTCCGGAATGCGGTTCGCCGAGCGGATGAAGCATATCAAGGCGTCGGGGGTCCGCGAATTCTTCGACAAGGGCCGCCGGATCGAGAACGCCGTCGATCTTTCCATCGGGCAGGCCGATTTCGACGTTCCGGAACCGATCCGATCGGCCACGGTGCAGGCGATTCACGACGGGTGCGGGCGATACACCGGCACCCAGGGAATCCCCGAACTGGTGGAGGCGACCCGGGAGCACCTGGTCCGGGAGTACGATCTGCCGCCCGGCAACGAGGTCATGATGACCACCGGCGCTTCCGGGGCGATCGCCACCGCCCTGCTGTCGAGGGTGGGGCCGGGAGACGAAGTGCTGGTCCCCGACCCGTATTTCGTGATCTACGACACGCTGGTCCGGATCGCCGGGGCGATCCCGGTGTATTACGACCTGTACCCGGATTTCAGGCTGCCCCTGGAGAAGCTGGAGGCGGCGGTCACGCGAAGGTCCCGGCTTCTCATCCTGAACAGCCCGGCGAACCCGACCGGAGCCATGCTCCGGTCCGGCGAGGTGGAAGCGTTGGCCCGGTTCTGCGCGGAGCGGGGTCTGCCGGTGATCAGCGACGAGCTGTACAAAATGTTCGTGTACGACGGTTCGAACACGAGCATCAAGCGGTTTCCCCGGTGCGAGAGCATCCTGGTGGGAGGATTTTCCAAGGCGTACGGTATGGCCGGCTGGCGGCTGGGCTGGGCGGCGGGGCCGCCGGAATGGATCGACGCCATGAAAACCGTGCAGCAGATGGCGTACGCCTGTCCGCCGGCGCTGGTGCAGCGGGGGGCCCTGGCCGCCTTCGGCGTGGACCGGTCGGCGGTGATCGACCGGTACCGAAAGAAGCGCGACATGATGTACGAAGGGTTGATCGCCGCCGATTACAAGGTGGTGAAACCGGCCGGATCGTTTTTTATGTTCCCGACCGCGCCCTGGGGGGACGACATGACCTTCTGCGAGAAGGCGCTGGAAGAAAAACTGATCGTGGTACCCGGGCGCAGCTTCAGCAGGCGGAAGATCCATTTCCGGTTGAGCTTTGCCGCCGCCGACTCCACGCTGGAGCGGGGCCTGGAAGCCTTTCGCAGGCTGGCCCGGGCCGGAGCCTGAATTCGGGGTCAGACCCCTTTTCAGCCGGACCTGGTGAAATCCGGTTTCCGGCCTTCGCCGAACGCCTGGATCCCCTCGGCCGCCGCAGCGGTGCAGGCGCTTTTCCCGAACGCCCGGTAGCCGGCTTCCAGCGCTTCCGCCAGGGTGGCCTTCGCCGCCGCTTCCTGGATCGCGTCCTGGAGGATGCCGGTCACCTCGGCGCTGAGCGGCATGCCGTTGGCCGCCTTCGGTTCGGCGAGAGGGGGAGGCGGCGGGGTTCCCCGGACCGGGCCGTCGAGCCGGGTGGCCGGGGCCGGCGCGGAGCCGGACCGTGTGGGCCCAGCGCCGGTCAGGGCATCGACTCGCGCCGCCGCCAGGGCGATCAGTTCCGGGAAATCGCGGGCCAGGCCGTCCAGGACGCCCAGTTCCAGGGCCCGGCCGGCGGCCAGCTTTTCCGCCCGGCAGAGCATCCCGTGAAACGTTTCCGCGGCCCGGGGCCAGCGCCGGTAGGGAACGACCATCCCGCCGATCCCCGGCACGATCCCCAGGGTGATTTCGGGAAACTGCATCCAGGCGTCTTGTACGGCGACGATGCCGCGGCATCGGAGGGCCAGTTCCAAACCGCCGCCCAGGGCGATGCCGTTCAACGCAGCCACCACCGGCTTGGACATCCGGTCCAGGTGGACCAGCAGGCGGGAGCAGTCCCGGGCGTACCGGGCTGACTTATCGGCATCGCCCAGCACCTCCGGGAAACGGCCGATATCGGCGCCGGCGCAAAACGCCCGGTTGCCGTAGCCGGTGAGGATGAACCCTTTGACTTGCGGATCGTCTTCGAACTCCCGGATCGCCGCCAGCAGCTCGTCGGTGACCCGGTCGTCCAGGGCGTTCATCGCCTGCGGACGGCGCAGGGTCAGCAACTTGATCCCGTCCAGGTCGTCGATCAGGACATGGCGCCGAAAGCTCCGGTACTCGGCGATCGGCCGGGTCGGGCCGGGCATGCCGGGCCTGTCGGCGATGAACCGGGACATGATGCGGGAGACCTGGTCATCGCCCAGCGTTTCCATCAATTCCAAGGGGCCCGCCTTGTATCCCAGGGCGGTAACGCAGCCCAGGTCCAGGTCGGCGCAGGATCCGATGTTCCGGTCGAGAATATCGAACGACTGGGAAAACAGGACTCCGAGCAGCCGGTCCCGGATCCGGGCCGACTTGTCCGGGTCGACCTCGATCCGTTGGCCGGGTCGGAGCGTTTTCCAGGTTTCCACCGACTTCAGGATGTCCGCCGGGCGGTAGTGAGCGCCCTCTTCCATCTGCAGCGTGTTGGTTTCCACGATGATCGGGTTGCCGTGGGCCAGGTTCAGGACGAAAAACGGACCAGCGTGGACGAATTTTCCCGCCACGGCGTCGATTTCCGCCGCGGTGCAGGTGTCGAGCAGGAGGGCCGCCTCGTTGCACCAGTTGTCGAATACCCGGTCGAGCATGAAGCAGAGGGCGTCGGCGGTGACCAGGGGGACTTTCCCGGTGGCCGCAAACAGCCGGCGCAGGTATTCCACGACGGCAGGGTCGCCCTCGGCCCAGCGGACGACCTCCACCGCCGGGTTCCGGAACGCCGGCGCGAAGAAATGGGTGACGGTGGTCCGCTCCGGGTGCTGCAGGTGACCGAACAGGCGGGAGGCCGGGAGGGAGCTGGTGTTGGATGTGATCAGCACCTCAGGCCCGACCACCGCCTCGACCTGGGTGAAGATCCGGCGCTTCAATTCCAGGTTCTCGGTGGCCGCTTCCAGCACCCAGTCGCAACCGGCTAGATCGGCATAGTTCTTGGTGGTCACGATGTTCAGCACGACGGCGGCGGCGGCCTTTTCGCTGAGTTTCTTCTTCGCGACCCCTTTGCGGGCGTATGCCTCGATCCTGGCCCGGGCGTTTTCCAGCGCTTTCGGGTCGATATCCACCAGCGTGAGCGTCAGGTCCGACAGCGCGCTTTTCAGGTAATATCCGATGTCCGGACCGATGGTCCCCGCGCCGATGACGCCGATGTTTTGCGGCAGCGGCCGATCCGAAATCGTCAGGAGAGGGTTTTCATAAGCACCGTTACTCATGCGGCTATTCTCCCCACTCCAACCTCCCCGTCAAGCGCCCAAAAAACAAATCTGACCCTATTTAAAAACGCGAATTTAAATAGGGTCAGATTTATTTTTATGGAAGGCTTTCTAGCGATCCCCCCCACTCCGGGCGATCCGTTCGATCAGGCCGGTGGTGGAGCGGCCAGGGAGAAGAGGAACGATGACCACGCGACAGCCGATCTTCGCCGCGGTATTCCGCTCGGGCAGGGTGTCCGGTGTGTAGTCGCCACCCTTCACCATCAGGTCGGGGCGGAGCTGCGCCATCAACCGCTCCGGCGTGTCCTCGTCGAAGTCGATGACGTAGTCGACCGCTTCCAGGGCGGCCAGCAGCCGGGCCCGGTCTTCCAGTACGATCCAGGGACGGCTCTCCCCTTTCAGCCGCCGGACCGAACCGTCGCCGTTCAGGCCGACCACCAGGATATCCGCCATCTCCGAAGCCTGTTCCAGCAGGGAAAGATGGCCGGCGTGCAGCAGGTCGTAGCAGCCGTTGGTGAAACAGACGGTGCGGCCGGCCTCCTTCGCCTCCGCCAGCCGGCGAATCAGTTCGTCCAGGCCGGGCAGTTTCTCCTGGATCCTCCTCTTGCGGCCGACTGAACCCACCGAACTTGTCATCCTTCCGCCGCCCATCGTCCCCGCCCTCTCCGGCGACCTGGTCGATGCCCCCTCTTCACGCCATCTCCCCGTCGGTCCGGTTGTCCTCCCGGGTCGGGTCGTACATCCCCTTCCGGAAATTCCACCGGACCCGGGCCACGTCCATCAGCATGTTCAGGGGATCCCGCAAAATACTCACCTTGGACGCCGCATCGTTCCGCCAGGTCACCGGCACGTCCTCCACCTTCAGGCCGAACCGGTCACACAGGAACAACAGTTCCACGTCGAAGGCGAACCGGTCCACCCGCATCCGCCGGAACAGGGGCAGGGTCCGCTCCCGGTCCATCAGCTTGAAACCGCACTGGGTGTCTTTGAACCGCAACCCGGTCATCAGCCGGATCGCCTTGTTGAAAGAGCGGCCCATGAACTGCCTTAATCCGTGCTGGGGCACTTCCACGTTGGAGTCGGGCAACGCCCGGGAACCGATTACTATATCCAAGTCCCGTTCCCGGGCCCGCTCCGCCAGCTTGTCGTAGTCTTCGATCGGCGTGGAAAGATCGGCGTCTGTGATCAGCACCCAGCGCCCTTCCGCGGCCAACACGCCGTGGCGCACCGAGTACCCTTTCCCCCGGTTTCCCCGGTTGCGGACCACCCGGCCCCGCTGCCCCCGCAAGGATCCTTCCGCCAGCTTCACCGTGCCGTCGGAGGAACCATCGTCCACCACCAGCACCTCCGCCGCCAGCTCCCGCTCCTGAATGAAGTTCCGGATGGCGTCCAGGGTGTCTCCGAGACGCTGTTCCTCGTTGTACGAGGGGATCACGACCGAAAGGTACGCCCTGGAGGTCACTTTCCCGGAATCACCAGCTCACCGCCGTCATCCAGAAACTTCTGGTACGGCAGGACCTTGCCGTCCCGGACGATAAACAGCCGGGGATACTGCACCACGTCGCCGTTCTCGTCGAAATTGATCCGCCCCGAAGCGCCCTGGTAATCCTTCAACTGCCGAAGGCTGCTCCGCACCGTGTCCGGATGGGCGGTGCCGCCGAGCTTGATGGCGTCGTACAGGATGTGCAGCGAATCGTACCCGAGAGCGGAGAACCGGTCCGGATCCTTCCCGTACCGGTCCCGGTATACCTGGATGAACCGGAGCATGGCCGGATCTTCGGTGTTCAGGTCGAAGCTGGGCTGAGGGAAAATCAGGTTTTCCGCCGCGCCGTCGATCATGTCGATGATCGCGGGGGTAATCCCGGAGGTGCCGATGATCAACGCCGGGACGCCTGCCTCCCGGAACATTTTGATCAGGGTGGCCACATCGTTCATATAGCCGACAATGTAGATCCCCTGGGGGTGGGCCTCTTTCGTCTTCTCCACCATCCCGGACAGGACGTCCCCGCCCCCTTCGGGAAAATCGAACGATTCCACGATCTGCCGGTACTTGCTGCGGTAGCGGTCGGCAAACACGTCCCTTAAACCTCGGCCGAACTCGTTGTCCACGGCGAAAACCGCCATCTTCTCGATCCCCAGGTCTCGGGCCAGTTCGGCCATATTGGTCCCTTCCAGGATGTCCGAAGGATGGATGCGGAAGACGTAATGGCCCAACTGGGTGACGGCCGGGCTGGAAGCGGAGGGGGAAAGCAGAATCACATGGGCCTTATTCGCGATCGGACCGATCTCCATCATCACCGGAGAGGCGACGCCTCCGATCATCAGCCGGATATGGTCGTCCTGGATCAGACTTTCCACTTCCTGCCGGGCGACACTCGGCTTGGTTTCGTCGTCTTTATAGATAACGTTCAGAGGCGTGCCCTTGACCCCACCGGCGGCGTTGATCTCTTCGAGGGCCAAGTCGATCCCTTTCCGGACCTCGTCTCCGTAGATCTTGGCGGCGCCCGACTGGGAAACCACGGCGCCGATATCCACCGATCGGGAACATCCGGCGAAACCGGCCAGGCCCAGAACGAAAACGGAAAGAACAACAACCCGGTTCGAAAAGCTCATCAGCATGCCTCCTCGGCGACGATCCCGGAGCCGGTGCTCGAACGGCCTGATCTCATCCCCTTTTGTGGGCATGGATCCGGGTGACCGCCCGCTGGATTCTCAGCTCGGCCCTCCGGAACTCATCCATGGAGATGTTCTTATCCTGGAGAACCTGTTCTCCCTTTTTCTTGGACCGTTCGGCGCGCTCAACGTCGATCTCTTCGGCCTTCTCGCACCGTTCCGCCAGGATCGATACCCGGTTCCGCAGCACTTCGGCGTATCCTTGCGCCACGGCAAGTGTATGCTCTTCGCCGCTCCGTGTGTAGGATAATTCACCGATCATCAGGCCGGTCAACAGCGGCGCGTGGCCCGGCAGCACTCCCAGGTACCCTTCGGCGGCCGGCAGAACCACCGAATCGACCGCTTCCGAAAGCACTTTTCGCTCCGGCGTCACAACTTCCAGCTGGATCTTATCGGGAATCATGGTATCGCTATCCCTCGGCCGCCATCTTCTCGGCTTTTTCCCGGGCTTCCTCGATGCTGCCGACGTACAGGAACGCCTGCTCGGGCAGGTCGTCATGCTTCCCGTCCAGGACTTCTTTGAATCCCCGGATGGTGTCTTCGATCTTGACGTATTTCCCCTTCATGCCGGTGAACTGCTCCGCCACATGGAACGGTTGTGAAAGGAACCGTTGGAGCTTCCTGGCCCGGGACACGGTGATCTTGTCTTCTTCGGAAAGCTCGTCCATGCCGAGAATGGCGATGATGTCCTGCAGATCTTTGTAACGCTGCAACACGCCCTGCACGCCGCGGGCCACGTTGTAATGCTCTTCGCCGACGATCCTGGGATCCAGGATCCTGGAGGTGGAGGCCAGCGGATCCACCGCCGGGTAGATCCCCAGCTCGGCGATCTGCCGGGACAGGTTGCTGGAGGCGTCCAGGTGGGCGAAGGTGGTGGCCGGCGCCGGATCGGTGTAATCGTCCGCCGGCACGTAGATCGCCTGCACCGAGGTGACCGACCCCTTGCTGGTGGAGGTGATCCGCTCCTGCAACTCGCCCATTTCGGTGGCCAGGGTCGGCTGGTAACCGACCGCCGAAGGCATCCGGCCCAGGAGCGCCGACACCTCGGAACCGGCCTGGGTGAACCGGAAAATGTTATCCACGAACAACAAAACGTCCTGCTGCTGCACGTCCCGGAAATACTCGGCCACGGTCAGGCCTGTGAGGGCGACCCGGAGACGGGCTCCCGGAGGCTCGGTCATCTGGCCATACACCAGGGACACTTTCGATTTCGCCTGCTCTTCGATGTTGACCACGCCGGCTTCGCGCATCTCCAGCCAGAGGTCGTTCCCTTCCCGGGTCCGCTCCCCGACCCCGGCGAACACCGAGTAGCCGCCGTGCTTCAAGGCGACGTTGTTGATCAGCTCCATGATCAGCACGGTCTTGCCCACACCGGCGCCGCCGAACAGGCCGGTCTTGCCGCCCTTCATGTACGGCTCCAGCAGGTCGACCACCTTGATGCCGGTTTCGAACATCTCGGTTTCGGTGGACTGCTCCTCGAACGCAGGCGCCTCCCGGTGGATCGGCCAGACTTCCTTGGCCGGAATCTCGCCCAGCTTGTCCACCGGCTTCCCGATCACGTTCATCACGCGGCCCAGGGTCGCCTCGCCCACCGGCACCGAGATCGGCTGCCCCAGGTCTTCGGCGGCGGTTCCCCGGATCAGGCCGTCGGTCGGCTCCATCGCCACGGTACGGACCCGGTTTTCGCCCAGGTGCTGTTCCACCTCGCAGATGATGTCCACCGGAACCCCGGTGTCGGTTCCCGGATCGTTGATTCGTACGGCGTTGTAGATGGCGGGGAGATGGTCATCGTCGAATTCCACGTCCACCACCGGACCGATGACCTGAACAACCTTTCCAACCTTGCCCATTTCCGTGCTCCTCGTGCGGCTAGTCTAAAGCCTGTGCTCCCGCGACAATCTCGATAATTTCCGTGGTAATGGCCGCCTGCCGCACCCGGTTCATGTACAGGGTCAGGCGGTCGATCAGTTCCCCGGCGTTCCGCGTGGCCGAATCCATGGCGGTCATCCGCGCGGCGTGCTCCGCCGCCACCGATTCCAGCAGCGCCGTGTACACCTGCACCTCCACGTGCCGGGTCAGCAGGGTATCCAGCAGCGCCTCGGCGCTCGGTTCGTAGATGTAATCTTCCGGTGTCTCGTTCTCGTCCATTTCGATCGGCTCGATCGGCAGCAGCCGCTCCACCACCGGGCTCTGGGAGATCACCGACTTGAACTCGTTGTAGACCAGGTAGATCGCGTCCAGTTCTCCGGTGGAGTACCGTTCGATCATGTCGGCGGCGATCTCTTTGGCGGTGGAGTACTCCACCTGCCGGAGCACGTCGACCCAGGCTTTCTGGATGGTATGACCCCGCCGGGAGAAATGATCCCGGCCCCGTTTCCCCACCGCGTGGATGGTGAAGGTCCGGTCGCCCTTGCTCTCTTCATCCCGGATGAACTTTTCGGCGGTCTTGCTGATGTGGGTATTGAACGAACCGCACAACCCCTTGTCGCCGGTCACCAGCAGAATTTCCACCTTCTCGGTTCCGGTGATTTCCAGCAGCGGGTGGCCTTCGGCGTTGGCCCTGGCCGCCAACGATTTCAGAACCCGGAGCATGTTGTGGCTGAAAGGTCTGGCGGCGACGATGTTCTCGGTGGCCCGCCGCATCTTGGCGGCGGAGACCATTTTCATCGCCTTGGTCAACTGCATCGTGTTCGAGATGGAACGAATGCGGCGTTTGAGATCCCTGGCTTTCGACATCGGCTAAAATCCCCGCCCGTCAGGCGACGAACTGTTCCTTGAACGCCTTCATGGCCGCTTCCAGGCTGCCGGTCAGCTGGTCGTCCAGCTTCCCTTTCTCCACGATCCCTTCCAGGAGGTCTTTATGGTTCAGGTCGAAATACTGGTACATGTCCGCTTCGAACTTGCCGCAGTCGGACACCTCTACATCGTCCAGGTACCCTTTGGACCCGGCATAAATAATGAGAAGCTGCTTTTCCACCGGCAGCGGCGCGTACTGGCCCTGCTTCAGGATCTCCGTGAGGCGGCGGCCCCGGTTCAACTGGTTCTGGGTCGCCTGGTCCAGGTCGGAACCGAACTGGGCGAACGCCGCCAGCTCCCGGAACTGGGCCAGGGAAAGACGCAGGGTGCCGGCGATCGATTTCATCGCCTTGATCTGGGCGTTGCCGCCGACCCGGGAAACCGACAGGCCGACGTTCACCGCCGGGCGGATGCCCGAGTAGAACAGGTCCCCTTCCAGGAAAATCTGTCCGTCGGTGATGGAGATGACGTTGGTCGGGATGTAGGCCGAAATATCGCCGGCCTGGGTTTCGATGATCGGCAGGGCGGTGATCGAACCACCGCCGTTGTCGTCGTTCAGCTTGGACGACCGTTCCAGCAGCCGGGAGTGGAGGTAGAACACATCGCCGGGGTACGCCTCCCGTCCCGGAGGCCGGCGGAGCAGCAGGGAGATTTCCCGATACGACGCGGCGTGCTTGCTCAGGTCATCGTAGATCACCAGCACGGCGCGGCCCGGGTTGTCCGCCGATGCCGGCTGCCCGTTCTCGCCGTTGAACTGGAAATATTCGCCCATGGC
>CAZZIV010000087.1:0-11941 GCA_964654385.1 uncultured Acidobacteriota bacterium
GAGCGGCCGCCAGACCTCGTAGCCGCCCATCTCCGGCAGCATCACGTCCAGCAGGATCAGGTCCGGCCGGACGTCCCGGGCCAGCGTCAGCGCCTTCTCGCCGGTTTCCGCCACGGATACACGGTATCCCTCGGCCTCCAGTTCTTCCCGAAGGATGTTCCTGAGCAGGTCCGAATCGTCCACCACCAGGATGGACGGATGATCCGGCCCTGCGCCGTTCAGATCCATGGCGCACCTCCGTCCGGCTCGTGCTGTCCGAGACGGTTTCTCCGAAAAATGTCGTATCCAACGGAAAAACTAAAGAGGGTTCCGGAGGAAGTCAAGATCGGGCCAGGAGAGCCAGAACCAGCGCGCCCCAGGCCAGGAGGGTCCCGAGAAGGGGCCGGTCTCGAAGCACCAGGCGGGCCGGAGATTCCCCTTTCCCTCTCGAATAGACCAGGTACAGGTAGCGGAACAGGCCGTAGATCACCGGCGGGAGCGTCCACGCCATGTAGGGAGTGTGCAGCTTTGCAGCCGTTTCCGGCGAAAAAGCGTACAGGGAATAGGCGATCAGCGTCGACGCGGTTACCGCGCTAATCCCCTGGTCCAGGAATCCCCGGGAATAGTGATCCAGGCTGGCCCGGATCCCGGTGCCGGCCTCCTCCGCCGAAACCAGCTCTTGCCTCCTTTTCACGAATCCGAGGAAAAGCGCGATCAGGGCGGTGCAGAGGATCAGCCATTCGGACATCCCGACTGCGACCGCCACCGATCCCGCCCAGGTTCGCAACACGAATCCGGCGGCGATGATCATGACGTCCAGGATCACCACCTGTTTCAGGCGGATCGAGTAAGCCAGGTTCAGCAACAGGTACCCGGCCAGGACCGAGGCGAACCTTCCGCCCAGGAAAGAGGCTCCGGCCAGGGCGGCCCCGGCCGTCATCAGGGCGGCCGCGACCACGATGGCCGGCGGGACGGTGCCGGCGGCGATCGGGCGGTTCCGCTTCCGCGGGTGGAGCCGGTCCCGCTTCCGGTCCAGGAGGTCGTTCAACAGGTAGACGGAGGATGAGGCGAGGCAGAACAGGCCGAACGCCCCAAGGGAAGCGTACAACGCCTTCTCGTCCAGGAACTTCCGGGCGAAGACCAGAGGCGCCAGGACAAACACGTTCTTGATCCAGTGGTGGGGGCGCATGGAAACCCACAGCGCGGCGGCGATTCCCTGTTTCGACTCCGAATTCATGGAACCGTTATACTACGAGACCTCCCGGATTCGAAGCGAACGGAACAACGGTATGAGCCTCTCGACAGGACGGACCCTGGATATAGTGATCCCGGCCCTGAACGAGGAGCCGTCCATCGGAAAGGTCCTGGCCGACCTGCCTTCGGAAAGGGTCCGCCGGGTGGTGGTGGTGGACAACGGCAGCACCGACGGAACGGTCGCGGCGGCCCGGGAAGCGGGCGCGACGGTTCTGCATCAACCGGAGCGGGGCTATGGAGCCGCCTGCCTGGCCGGCATCGATTACCTTGCCGCCCTGGACGATCCGCCGGACCTGGTCGGGTTCCTGGACGCCGACTACAGTGACCGCCCGGAAGAACTGGAACGCCTGGTCCGGCCGATCCTGGAGGAAAACGCCGACCTGGTGATCGGTTCCCGGGTGCTGGGGGAAAGGGAACCAGGCGCCCTCCTTCCCCAGGCCCGGCTCGGAAACCGGCTGGCTGCCTGGCTGATCCGGCGTCTCTACGACGTCCGGATCACCGACCTGGGGCCGTTCCGGGTGATCCGCCGGACCGCCCTGGAATCGCTCGGAATGGAGGACCGGAATTTCGGCTGGACGGTGGAAATGCAGGTGAAGGCGATCCGGAACGGGCTGGTCATGGTGGAGGTGCCGGTCTCCTACCGGAGGAGAATCGGCCGGTCCAAGATCACCGGCACCCTGGGAGGTTCGATCCGGGCGGGGTGGAAGATCCTCGCCACCATTTTCCGCTATTCCCGGTCGTGAATCGTGCGTAATTCCAGGATTTCGTAGGTCTTCTTCCCCGAGGGGATCTCGATCGTCACTTCGTCGCCAATCTTCTTGCCCATCAACCCTTTTCCGATCGGCGAGGAGGTGGAGATTTTGCCCTCGTCCGAGTCGGCCAGTTCCGGGATCACCAGTTCGTAGACCAGCTCCTCGTCGGTCTGAAGGTCCAGCAGTTCCAGCCTGGAGCCGATGGAAGCGCGCCCCCTGGGGATTTTGCTCATATCCACCGCCGCCAGTTCGGAAATCCGGTTCCCCAACTGGGCGATCCTCGCCTTCACGTACGCCTGCCGCTCCAGGGCGGCGTGATACTCGGCGTTTTCCTTCAGATCTCCGAGGGCCAGGGCCGCCTTGATCTCGCGGGGAAGTTCGACCCGGAGCTCCCGATCCAGTTCCTTCAATTCTTCGGACAGCTTCCGAATCGTCTCCTGCATTCCAGCTCCACCCAATAAACCATGATTATCGATGTTTTTGAGGCGTCGTCGGACAATCTACAGGAACCGTCCCCCTGGGGCAAACGGCGGCCCTACCCATTCCCGCCATAAAGCTTGTATACTTACCGCGGTGGCCGAAAACCAACTTTCAGAATCACTCGGAGATCCTGCGAGATCATGGATAAAAGAAGACTGAAATTTCTCCTCCTCGGACTCGGAATCATCGCGTCCATGGGGCTGCTCCTCAAGGCCGGCATCGGCAACTCCGGCGGACTTTCCTACTACCTGACCGTGGATGAATACTACGGGAAATACCAGAACCATGAAGTGTCGGAAAGCGATAACTACCGGGTCAACGGTAAGGTGGAAGAAGGGTCGATCGTCCGGGACGAGAGCGGTCTGGACGTTCGTTTCCAGGTGACCGACGGGTCCATTTCCTTTCCTGTCGCCTACCACGGAATCGTCCCCGACACGTTCGTGGACAACGCCGACGTGGTGGTGGAAGGGAACATGGACACCGAAGGAACGTTCGTCGCCCACACCATGCTGGCCAAATGCCCTTCCAAGTACGAGGCCGCGGCCAAAGCCGGAGAAACACCCCCTCACGAGTACTAGGGCGGTCCGGTTCGACCCCTGATCCGGTTCCGCATTCCACGGACCTGTTCTCCCGACCCTCTTGAAGGAGCTAATTTTGGTCGCCCTAGGTACCTACAGTCTTCTGATCGGACTCTTCGCTGCCGGATGGTCCACCATCGCCGGGCTGATGGCTTTCGGAAAGATGGAGCGCGGCTTCCAGCCCAGCGCCGAGCGCGGAATCCTGGTCTCGGCGGTGATGATCACCCTGGCGGTGATCGCCCTGGAGCATGGGTTTCTCACCGACAACTTCGCCCTGGACTACGTCTACCACTACTCCAGCACGACCCAGCCGCTCCCCTATAAAATCGGCGCCCTCTGGGGAGGGCAGGCCGGCAGCCTTCTTCTCTGGGTTTTCATCCTCGCGGTGATCGGATCGATCATGGTCCTCACCAACCGGAAGAAAAACCGGGCGCTGATGCCGGTTGCCACCGCGGTGATCGGCGCCACCATCACGTTCTTCCTCATCCTGGTGAACTTCGTCGAGAGTCCGTTCGCCCTGAGCGCCATGCGCCCCGACGGGGTCGGCCTGAACCCGCAGCTCAAAAATTACTGGATGATGATCCACCCGCCCTGCCTTTACCTCGGCTACGTGGGGTTCAGCGTACCGTTCGCCTTCGCCATCTCCGCCCTGGCGACCCGGAGGACCGGGGACGTCTGGTTCAGGACCACCCGTCGCTGGACGCTGTTCGCCTGGTTTTTCCTGGGGATCGGCATTCTTCTCGGTTCCTACTGGGCGTATATCGAACTGGGATGGGGCGGCTACTGGGCGTGGGACCCGGTGGAGAACGCCTCCCTGATGCCCTGGCTCACCGGCACCGCGTTCCTCCATTCGGTCATGATCCAGGAAAAGAAAGGGATGCTCAAGATCTGGAACATGAGCCTGATCATCCTGACCTTCTCCCTGTCGATCTTCGGCACCTTCCTGACCCGCAGCGGCATCATCAGTTCCGTGCACGCCTTCGCCACCTCCGGAATCGGTCCGGCCTTCGGCGTGTTCCTCGGCATCGTTTTCTTCGGCTCCATGATCCTCCTGGGGCTCCGGATGGGCGACCTCCGCAGCAAGGCCCGGCTGGAGTCGTTCCTCTCCCGGGAATCGACCTTCCTGTTCAACAACATGATCCTGGTCGGTATCGCCCTTACCGTTCTTTTCCTCACCACGTTCCCGATGCTTTCCGAATGGGCCACCGGGCGGAAGGTGACCATGGGGCCGGCGATCTTCAACACCGTCAACATCCCCTGGGCGCTGACCCTTCTTCTGCTCACCGGCATCGGGCCGCTCATCGCCTGGAGGAAAGCTTCCAAGGCGAATTTGACGCGGAACTTCAAGGTTCCCCTGGTCACCGGCGGCACCGTGTTCCTTCTGGCCCTGTTCCTGGACCGCGCCTCGTTCTTCGCGGCGCTGGGAGGATTCGGAAAGGCGCTGGCCTCCCTGAATGTACAGGGAATGTTCGAGCAGCTCAAAGGGATCTACCCGGCGATGACCTTCGGGATCGGCGCGTTCGTGGCCGGCACCATGCTCCTGGAATTCGTCCGGGGAACCCGGGTGCGGGTCCATCAGCGGGGCGAGTCGGCCGCCGCCGCCGCCTACCGTCTGGTTTGGGGGAACAAGCGCCGGTACGGCGGCTACACCGTTCACCTCGGAATCGTGGTCATCTTCTTCGGTATCGCCGGTTCCTCGGCCTATCGTTCGGAGAAGATCGCCACCCTGGCTCCCGGGAACTCGATGACCCTGGCCGGGTACACCTTGAACTACAGGGACCACCACTTGGCCGCGGTGGACGACCATTACGGTGCGGTAGTGCGGGTCGACGTGGAGAGGGAAGGCCGCTATCAGGGCACCCTGGCCGCCGAACAGCGATTCCATCCAAACCGGATGTTCCAGGACCTGTCCTCCGCGTTCGATTTCGCCCGGTCCCTGAACGGAAAGGATCCGGCGGTCTACCGGAACGCGGTCCTGCGGCTCTACTCCCTCTCCGCGGAACTGGAGCCACGGGTGGGCCGGGAGGTCAAGACACCGTCCACCGAGGTCGGCATCCTTCCCAGTGTCTCCCCTCTCCATCCCGCCAGTTTCGGCGAGGATCTGTATGTGATCCCTCTTTGGGTCGATCCGGTTTCCGGCGAAGCGAATTTCCGTGTGTTCGTCAACCCGATGGTGAACTTCCTCTGGTTCGGAGGGTTCATCACGGTCCTGGGCGCGACCCTTTGCGTCCTCCCGGACACACGGGAGCGGAAGCGGTTGCGGCTCGCCCTGGAAAACGAGGAGAAAGCCGTTGCGTAGGCTCTTCCTGCCGGCCCTCCCGCTCCTGGGCCTCCTGTTCCTCTCCCCGGCAGTCCTGGCCAAGGGGTCGGCGCCTCCCGGCGTCGACCGGGATGAAGTGGTCTATATCGCCGACCGGGTGCTCTGCGACTGCGGCTGCCATCCTCAATCGGTCTACAGCTGCTCGTGCGGCCGGGCCGAGGAGATGTGGGATGAGCTCGGCCTCCTGGTCCAGGCCCGGGGAAGCGGGAAGGCGGCCCTGGCCGCCTACGTGGCCGAACACGGAGAAAAGGTCCTGGTCGTCCCCAAGGCGGTAGGATTCAATCTTCTCGCCTGGCTCGGCCCGCTGACAGGCCTGCTCCTGGCCACGGCCGGGATGCTCCTGGTGCTGAAACGATGGTCCCGCTCCCGGGGTTCCCGGCCGGAACCGGATCGGAAAACGCCGAAAAAACTGGACCCCGATTACCTGGCCCGGTTGAACCGGGACCTGGAGGAGATGGAATGAATCCCGGCACCACCACGGCGTTCATCATGGGGGCGATCACCATGGCCTGGATGTTCGCGCCTCTCTTTCTGAAGGAGACCGGGCAGAAAGAGGACGAAGCCGCCGTTTCCGGGGAACTCCATGAGCTCCGTTCCAGGAAAGAGATGCTCCTGGCCGCTCTCAAGGACCTGGAGGACGATTATTCCACCTCGAAGATCTGCGACGAGGACTACGGTCCTCTCAAGCACCAACTGACCGGAGAGGCGATCGAGATCATGAAACGGCTCGATCGAATGGAAGGTCGGAACGCACCCGAACGATCATGACCCTGCCCTCGCCAGATTCTCCTCCGGCGGTGGAAGCCGAAAAGGTCACCCGGAGGTTCGGATCCAGGGCGGCGGTTCACCGGGTCAGTTTCCGGATTCGGGCCGGCCGGTCGGTCGCCTTGTTCGGCCCGAACGGGGCGGGCAAGACCACTTTGCTCCGCCTCCTCTCCTCCGGCCTCCGTCCCACCGGCGGCGACCTGAGGATCTCGGGGAAAACCTATCGGAACGCTCCCCTGGAAATCCAGGCGAAGATCGGGGTGATCTCTCACAACAGTTACCTCTATGACGACCTCTCCTGCCTGGACAACCTGGTGTTTTTCGGCCGGTTGTACGGGGTCCGGGAACCGGTCCGACGGGGCGAAGAGCTCTTGCGGGAAATGGAACTGGCCGGCAGGGCCGGCGATCCGGCGGGAACCTTGTCCCGGGGCATGACCCAGCGTCTTTCCATCGCCCGCTCCCTGGTCCACGATCCGGCCATCGTCTTCCTGGACGAGCCGTTCAGCGGCCTGGATCCCCACGCCGCCACGGTTCTGCGGACGACGATCGGACGCCTCCGGGAGAGAAACCGCACCCTGGTGATGGTCACCCACAATATCTCCCTGGGGCTCCGGCTTTCGGACGAATGGCTCCTGATGAACCGGGGCCGGCTGGTGGACCAGGGCGAGTCCGCAGGCCAGGACCCGGACCGCTTCCAGGAAATGCACTTCCGGCGGGAGGGCCCCCGATGACCGGGGCCGGATTCTTCGCCACCGTCCGGGTCATCGCCGGCAAGGATCTGGCGATCGAATGGAAGACCCGGGAAGGGATCTCCGCCATGGCGCTCTTCTCGCTGATCGTGCTTGTGGTGTTCAATTTCGCCTTCGACCTGCAGACGATCAAGGAACTGGGCGCCGCCCGCCTCGTCCCCGGTATCGTCTGGACCACCCTGGCGTTCGGCGGCGTGGTCGGATTCACCCGTTCCTTCCAGGTGGAGGCCCGGCGGGATTCCATGACGGCGATCCTGATGGCCCCGGTGGACCGCGGAGCGATCTTCGCCGGGAAATCCCTGGCCAACCTAGTGGCACTGGCAGTTCTGGAGTGCCTGGTCCTTCCGCTGTCCGCCGTGTTTTTCGATTACAACCTGCTCGCCGTCCTGGGACCGCTGGCCGCTGTGGTGGTGCTCCACACGATCGGGCTGGCCGAGATGGGAACGCTCCTGGGCGCCGTGGCGGCCAAAATCGGCCGCGGCGAGGCGCTCCTCTCCACCCTGCTCTTCCCGGTCACCATGCCTCTGTTCATTTCCGCGGTCAAATGCACCACCGTGGTTTTGGAAGGGCGGCCGTTGTCCGACGCATCTTCCTGGATGATGATCGCCGCCGCTTTCGATATGCTGTTCCTGTTCGTCGGATTGTTGACGTTCGAATATGTCGTCGAGGAGTGAACCGATCATGACTACCGGCACGCGAAACCTGTTGCTCGTTCTGACCGGCCTGGTCTTCATCGCCATGTTCGCGGCGATCTGGATGGTGTTCCAGTACGTCCCGAACGAAAGGGTGATGGGGCCTGTGCAGAGAATTTTCTATTTCCACGTGCCGGCGGCGATGGTCACCTTTCTCTCGGTCTTCGTGCTGATGGCCACCTCCATCGGTTACCTGTGGACCCGGAACCGAACCTGGGACCGGATCTCCGTCGCGGCCACCGAAACCGGCGTGATGTTCTGCACCCTGGTCCTGGTCACCGGGCCGATCTGGGCCAAGGCGGCCTGGGGGGTCTGGTGGACCTGGGAGGCCCGGCTGACCACCACGTTGATCCTGTGGCTGCTCCTGGCCGGATGCCTCATGGTCCGCCGTTACGCCCAGAACCAGGACCTGGGGGCCCGACTGGCGTCGGTGCTGGGGATCATCGCCGCCCTGGACGTGTACATCGTCTACAAGGCGGTGCACTGGTGGCGCGGGCAACACCCGATCGTATTCAAGGAAGGGGCGAAGAACCCTCTGGCCCCGGAGATGCTGCAGGCCTTTTTGTATTGCATCGGAGTATTCCTGGCCCTGTACCTCTTGATTATGATCCTCCGGGTGCAGGTTCTTTCCATCGAAGAGCGAACCCAGGCGTTGCTGGAACGCCGCGCGGGAGACGAAGCATGAGAAATTTTCAGTTCCTGTTCTGGGCGTATAACGTGATCTGGCTCGGAATCGGCGGGTACATCTTCTACATGACCCGGCGGCTGCAGGCGGTGAGTCGAAGGCTGGATCGGCTGGAGAAAGACCTGGACGACTGACCCGGGGAACCGGGGCGCGGCGGCTCCCGGGGGACACCGCGATCACATCGAAAGAGGCCGATCCGGTCCGGGTTCACCCTAATCGAACAATCATTCACGGCGAAATCCGCTGAAGCTCGTGTCCTAGCACACCATTCCTGGCGCACTCTGACACGTTTTCACTCGCGAATGATTGTTCGATCAGGGTTAAAAATCGGTCGGATCGTACTTCCCCATGTCGGCCTTCCGCATCACCTCTTCGGGGCTGTTCTCGAACGCCCATCTCCAGGCCGGATCCACTTCTCCCTCGCCGGAGAGCCAGGCTCGATACTGCCCCCGGATCATCCTGTATTCCTCTTCGGACATCCCGCCTTCGGTGAGCGGCTCGTGGCGGGCCACACGCATTTTCGCCAGTTCGTAGTTGTACATCGGGATCCGGTCCCGTTTGCTGATGTCTCCGGTCAACTCTTGGAGGAAGGACTCCCTGAATTTATGGTTGGAGTTCAGGACTTCCATCAGCCCCTCCCGGACCTGGGCGAACACCTCGACCTTCCGGAGGGATTCCTTCTGCTCTTCGGTCAGGCCGGCGGATCCGCCGGTCGCCCCGGACGGGGGCTCCTCCGCCCCGGCGGTGCTCCCGGCTGCCTCTCCGGCGGCTTCCGCCGGTGGAAGAGGGATCTGCCGCGACTGCGTTTCCACCGGGAGATCCATCACCGAGCGGGTCGCCCGGCTCTTCTTTTCAAACTGCCTCGCGATCAGAAAGAGGGCGGTGACTCCGATCAGCGCCATCACCACGGTGATGAGCACCAGCCGGGCCGGACGGGTCATCAGGATTCGCTCCCGCCGTCGTCCAGCAGCCCCTCGATCAGGCCGACCAGCACCTTTTTCGGTTTGGGACCGACGAAGCTCTTCACGATCGTCCCCTGCTGGTCGATCACATAGGTGGCCGGAAGGCCCATCACTTCGTAATCGGCGGACGTATCTTCATTGCCCAAGAGGGAGAGGTATTCGATTCCGTGCTCCCGATTGAACTTCCGAACCAACTCGGCGTTCTCTTCATCGTCCATGGAGATCGCGATGATCTGCACGCCTTTATCCGCGTACTCGGCGTGGAGTTCCTTGTACATCGGCACCTCCTCCCTGCAGGGAGGACACCAGGTCGCCCAGAAATCGACGATCCGCACTTTTCCGGCGGTGGAGCTGAGGGTAACCGGGTTTCCATCCAGATCGTTCAGCGCAAAGTCGGGAGCCGCTTTCGACGACTCGGGGACCGGCGCCGGTTCACCACCTCCCGCCGCCTCCCGGGAGGAATCACCGCCGCAACCGGCGGCGGCGACCACCAGCGCCGCCAGCAGCAGGAGCGAAAGGTAACCGACAAATCGTCTCGAACGACCGAAGATCCGCGCCATCTGTGTTATCTCCCTTACCTCGAACCGGTGGAAAATGAGATTTCATGATAGCAGGAGACCGAACCGGCGGCATATTTCGAAAGGTCTCCCATGGTGTCCTCTGCCGCGGCGCGGTCTCCAGCAAGGTTTTTCTTCAAGATCTGGTCCATAATACCGATGCCCGCCCGGCAAGCGGGGCCGGTTTCCGAAAGCCAGGGAGTTCGACGTCATGCTTCCCAGTTCCCTCCTATCGACGCTTCGGAAGAGAGCTTCAGGACTGGTTTTCCTCCTTCTCGCTCTCTCCCCCTGTGCGTACGGCGCATCCCGGCCGGCGGCGACCGGGATCCACGGGATGGTGGTCTCCCCGGAACCGCTGGCGACCCAAATCGGCCTGGACACCCTTCGGGGAGGAGGGAACGTCATCGACGCTTCCATCGCGGTTTCCTTCGCCCTGGCGGTGACCTACCCTCAGGCCGGCAACCTGGGAGGCGGAGGATTCCTGCTTTACCGGAACCGGAAGGGGCGTTTCTTCGCCCTGGATCACAGGGAGACGGCGCCGGCGGGGCTACGATCCGAACAGTTTCTTGACCCGGGGGGAAAGCCGGTTCCCGGTCGGAGCCTGCGCACCGGCCTGGCCGTCGGAGTTCCCGGTTCCCCGGCGGGGCTCCTCGAGGCCCACCGGCGGTGGGGCAAACGGCCATGGAAAGAACTGGTGGAACCGGCCCGGCGCTTGGCGGCGGATGGATTTCCCCTCTCCAGGGCCGGCGCCGAATCCCTGAACAGGATGGCCGAACGGTTCCGGTCCGATCCCGAAGCCGCCGCCGTCTTCCTCCGGCCCGGCCGGCCCTGGAAGGCAGGCGACCGGTTCATCCAGAAGAACCTGGCCGCCACCCTGGAACGGATCGCTTCAGGGAAAAAGAGTTCGTTTTATGAAGGACCGATCGCAAGGGCGATCGTCCGGAAAGTGCAGGCCGCCGGAGGGGTGATGACCCTAGAGGACCTGGCGGGATATTCCGCCGTGATGCGGAAGCCGATCCAGGGGAACTACAAGCA
The DNA here is from genome assembly GCA_964654385.1 of uncultured Acidobacteriota bacterium. Taxonomy (GTDB): domain Bacteria; phylum Acidobacteriota; class Polarisedimenticolia; order Polarisedimenticolales; family Polarisedimenticolaceae; genus Polarisedimenticola. The sequence goes on from CAZZIV010000087.1 coordinate 10,809, forward strand.
GTACCGGGTGACCTCCTTTCCTCCACCGAGCAGCGGCGGAATCATCCTCCTCCAGATCCTCAAGATGCTGGAGCCGTTCGACCTGGCCTCCTCCGGATTCGGAAGCTCCCGCACCGTTCACCTGATCGTGGAGGCGGAACGGCGATCCTACGCCGACCGGGCCCGCTGGATGGGCGATCCGGACTTTTTCCAGGTCCCGGTGAAGGAGCTCCTTTCCGACGCCTACATCTCGGATCGAAGATCGTCCATCGACCCGCAAAAGGCGACCCCTTCGGCGCGGATTCTCCCGATGGACCCGCCGCCGCCGGAATCACGAGACACCCTGCACTTCACCGTCGCCGACGGGGAGGGCGCGGTGGTCGCCGTGACCACCACCCTGAACTCCCTGTACGGGTCGGGGATCGTCGCCGGCGACACTGGGATCCTCCTGAACAACGAGATCGACGATTTCGCCCTGGCCCCCGGCGTTCCGAACCAGTTCGGCCTGGTGGGCGGCGACGCCAACTCGATCCGTGGAGGCAAGCGCCCTCTCTCCTCCATGACGCCGACCATCGTGGAGGACCGCTCCCGGGGCGGCAGACCGGTGCTGGCCCTGGGCTCTCCCGGCGGCGCTACCATCATCACGTCGGTTCTGCAGGTCCTGCTGAACGTTCTGGAGTACAAGATGCCGCTGCAGGCGGCGGTGGACGCGCCCCGTTTCCATCATCAGTGGCTTCCCGACGAAGTCCGCTACGAACCGTTCGCCTTCCCGGCGGACGTACGGGACGCGTTGATCGATGCCGGGCACACCCTGGTTCCCCTGGACCGCTACCTGGGAAACGTGGCCGCCGTCGCGATGACTCCCGGCGGCGTTCTCCAAGGCGCCGCCGACCCCCGCGGCCAGGGTACGGCGGAAGCGTACTGATGCGGGAGATCCGTTCAGTGGCGGTTTTCGGATCGTCCGAACCGGTGGAAGGCGACCGGCTGTACCGGGCCGCCCGAAAGACCGGAGCCGCCCTGGCCTCCGCCGGCTACCGGGTGGTGACCGGCGGGGGCGGCGGGGGGGTGGGCGGGGGCGGCCGGGGGGGCCGGGGGGGGGGGGGGCGGGGGGTCGGGGGCCTTTTGGGAAACTTTTCCCGGAGGGGGGGCGAACG
>CAZZIV010000088.1:0-11740 GCA_964654385.1 uncultured Acidobacteriota bacterium
GTGCGCCGCCCTGGTTCTTTCGAGGGCGGGCGCCCGGGTCGACCTGATCGACCGGGGGGCGTCGGTGCAGAGGCGGGGGAGCGACCTGGTGGCTTTCCATCGGACGCGGACGCCGAACCCGGAGTCGAACCTTCTGTTCGGAGAAGGGGGGGCGGGGACCTATTCCGACGGCAAGTTGTACACGCGGATCGATCATCCCCTGGAGATCGCCTGCCTGGAAGAACTGGTTCGGTGCGGCGCCCCGGAAGGGATCGTGTACGATTCCCGCGCCCATATCGGGACCGACCGGCTCCACCGGATCCTGCCGGTGTTCCGGGAACGGCTGCGGGAACAGGGCGTCCTTTTCCACTGGAATACGCGGATGGAACGGTTGAAGGTCGATCCCGGCTCCCCGGCGAAGGTGACCCGCGTGGAAACCAGCCGGGGCGATCTGCCGTGCGATGCGGTTCTCCTGTCCCCGGGGCACAGCGCGCGGGATACCTGGGAGTCGCTGTTGCGGAACGGGGTGCGCCTGACGGGGAAGCCGTTTCAGCTGGGCGTTCGGATCGAGCATCCGCAGGCGTTGATCGACGCCGGTCGTTACGGCGACGGAGCCCTGGCGGCGAAGCTGGGAGCGGCGGCGTACAACCTGGTCAGCAAGGTAGCGGACCGGCATCCCCCCGCCCACTCGTTCTGCATGTGCCCCGGCGGCCGGATCGTCGCCGGGATCAACGAAGCCGGGGAACTGTGTACCAACGGGATGAGCAACGCCGCCCATTCCTCCCGCCGGGCCAACGCGGCGCTGGTGACCACCTTCGGCCCGAAAGAGTTCGGCCCCGGCCCTCTGGACGGTGTCCGGTTCCAGCGGGAACTGGAGCGGCGATTCTTCCAGGCAGGCGGCGGGGACTACACCGCCCCGGCCCAGACCGCCGAGGACTTCCTGGCCGGGCGGGAGAGCCGGGATTTGGGAAGGACCACCTACACGTTCGGCGTCCGGCCCGGCAGGATCGATGCGTTGTTGCCGGAACGGGCGGTGGAGGCGATTCGCGGAGCGCTGGTCCGGTTCGACCGGGCGATCCCGGGCTTCGCCGGCCGGGAAGGGATCCTGGTCGGCCTGGAATCCCGCAGTTCCGGCCCGGTCCGGATCGTCCGGGACCGGTCGTCCCGATCGGCCATCGGCTTCTCCAATCTTTACCCGGCGGGGGAAGGAGCCGGGTACGCAGGCGGAATCATGAGCGCCGCCCTGGACGGCGTGGATTCGGCCCTGGCGATCCTGGAGAGGTACCGGTAACCAGCGGCGTCCGGGGCAGCGAACCCTAATCGCCTCCAGGTTCCACCTGCAGGACCGGTCCGCCTTCGGGAGGATGCCCGGGCGGCTCCCCCCGGCGGAGAGCGCGACCCAACGCCGGTTCAACGCCTGGGAGGCTTCTTCGCGCCGGCGACCCCTTTCATGAAATACCCGGTCAGCCCGCCGCAGCCGCCGCAGAGGACCGCGGTGAAAGCGGTGATGCCGACCAGGATCCAGGGGTTCCCCACGGACAGCATCTCCGCCACGTGACCGGCGACGATATGGCTGTCACCCAGGAGGGCCAGGGTGGAAGCCAGGCCCCAGGCCAGGCCGGCCCCCAGGCCGGCGCCGAAGAACGCGGTCAGGCCCCGCTTCGCGAACAGGCCGGCGATCGCCGGAAGAACCAGCACCCACCACCAGGCGGTATGCACCCACTGGATCAGCACCAGGAGGAGGAACGCGACGACCAGTGGAATCATGGCGTCCCCTCGAAGATGACCTGTTCCTGCAGCCGGGGATCCTGGGCATCCGGCGAGGCGAGGAACAGAAGCGGAACCAATTTCCCTTGCACCCAGCGGTCCACGAAGTCGTCGTAATGGCGGGAGCCCGGGTTTCCCGACTGGCCGCCGGGATAGATTCCCCACGCCCTCACCGGGTCCTCCAGGGAAACGACCATTCGCCAGGACTGGCCGGCGGAGGAGGTGGCGACCCGGATCACCCCTGCCTGGCCGCTGGTGGGCAGACGCATCCGGCCCAGGCCGGGAATCCTGGCGATGTGACGGAGATCGGTTCCACGGGCGTTTCCCCAACGCCAGCGATCTCCGGGGGGGCCGTACAACTCCACCAGTCTCCGAACGGCGGCGGAGAAAGAGGCGTCCGCCAGGTCCTGGAAGGTCTCCACCACATCGGGCGTCGTTCTGTCGTCGAACCAGCGGCTGTTCGGGTCGGTGCGGATCAGTTCCACCGTCGTGTCTCTCCTCGGACGGCGGCCGGTCTTCTCTCCTTCCTGGATGTCGTCGCTCCAGATCCGGTTCAGCAAGGTTCTCTGCCAGAAATGGAAGACCGTGGGGCCGATCCCGCCGGCGTCGTAGGAACCGTCCCAGCTTTCCACTTCGCGAAGGGCCGACTGCTCGGCCTCCGTCCGCTCCCTCCCCTGGATCGCTTCCAAAAGAAGGGGAAGAAGCGACCGGGCGTACAGCCCCACCGTGTCGTTCTGCAGGTCGATCATGTCGGCCGGGGAGATCCCCTCCATCGCCTGCAGGCGGTGGTAGATCCGGGAACTCCGGAAATAGGGGGCGTACTCGATCCCCAGGAAGTAGGGATACGTATCATCCACCGGGTTCTGGTTGGCCGAACCGACGAACTGCTGCGCCGGGTTCAGGATGTGGGGAAGCTCTTCCCGGGGGATGAAGCCGCGCCACCGGGCGGAGGGGTCGGCCCCGTCGGACAGGTAGACTCCCTGTCCCCAGGAACGAACCGGGAGCTTCCCGGCGTGATGGATGGCGATGTCGCCGTCCACCGACGCGAACACGAAGTTCTGGGCCGGTGTGTCGAAATGCCGGAGCGCCTCCTGGAACGAGTCATAGTCCTTCGCCTTGTTCAGGGCCAGGAACGTCCGGGCTTCGTTGGACGGGTCGTGGGCGGTCCAGCGAAGGGCGGCGCCGGGAACCAGGTGGGCCAGGAACGGCCGCTCACCGGGAAGGTAGGGAACCGGACCGAGCTCGGTCCATGCCACCTTCTCCACCACCGGAGCCCGGCCCCGGACGTTGTACCGCTCTTCCTTCCACGCAACCTTTTTCCATCGGCCATCGTGAAAGTACTCGTCGAAGCCGTCGTCTTGGAAGTGAAGCAGGTACTGATCCAGCACATCGGTTTCCGCGTTGGTTTCTCCCCAGGCGATGTGGCGGTTGAAGCCGATCAGGATTCCCGGGGCGCCGGGCATGGAGACCCCGTAGGCCGAGTATGCCGGGGTGGTGATCTGGAGTTCGTACCAGATCGAGGGGAGTGTAAGGGGGAGGTGGGGGTCGCTGCACAGGATCGGGGAACCGGAGGCGGTCTTGGAGCCGGCCACCGCCCAGTTGTTGCTGCCCAGGGAAGGGGGCTCGGGCGAGTCGGAGGGGGCGGCGAGGTCGTCGTTCCCGGCGGCGGGATCGATGAAAGCCCAGCCGTCCAGGTCCGGGGGATGGTCGGAAGGAGTACGATCACCGGCCTTCCCGCCGAAAGGGGTGAGCCTGTTGGAGGGAATGATCGGCATCGTTCCCGGGCGATGGGCGGGAAACAGCCGGTCGGTGGTTTCCCGGCCGAAAATCTCCCGGGTGAGGGTCATCGCCTTCTCGTGGTTTCGGCCGGTGAGGGTCAAAGACATCGACTTGAGCAGGAGAGGCGTCTTGAGCGGGGTCCACGGCTCCGGCTCGTAGTCCAGGATCTTGTATTCCAGGGGGAGGGTGGCCGGTGTGAGCCGGTCGATCCAGGCGTTGACGCCGTCGGTGTAGGCCTCCAGCGCCTCCAGGGTGGCCGGATCCCGGCCGATCGCCTCCATCGCCCGGTCCGCCGCCTCCGCCAGTCCGAGCCTCCGGTGGTACCGGTCCAGTTCCAGGAGAGGTTCGCCGGCCACCTCCGAAAGGCGCCCGGCGGCGGCCAGGGTCTGGAACTCCATCTGCCACAACCGGTCCCGGGCGGTCAGGTACCCCTGCATGAAGAAAGCATCGTGGTCGTTTTCGGCGAAAATATGCGGAACCCGGCGGTCATCCCAGCGAACCGTCACCGGCGATAGGAGATCGGGGAGCGAGACGGTTTCGGGGGAAGTGTCGCCTCCGCCCCCGCCGTCGCCGTTGGTCCAGAAGCCGGCGTACGGGTTCAGGAAGCGCCCGGGAGGCGGAACCCTGGCGCCTTGTACCGGCCAGGAGCGGTTCAGGACGATGAACAGGCCGAGAGAGACCGCTGCCAGCAGAAGGAATCGAAACACCCGCATCGTTGGATCCGCCTCCAGAGAAAAGAAACCATTCTGCCATGAAACCATGAAACTGGGTGATGGGAACAGGCGGCGGAGGGTTTCCCCGAGGCTGGTAGCGGCGAGTGGAGTTGAACCACTGACCTATGGGTTATGAGTCCATCGCTCTAACCAACTGAGCTACGCCGCCATTCTCCTCAGGATCCCGTAACATAGCGGGAAACGGACCGGATCGCAAGATCGCACGCCTCGAAGAGAATCGGGTGTCGGGCCGGATCCCGGGCTATAATGCCCCCCGGGAACGAAGCCGGCTTATCCGGGAAACGGGGAGGATTCTTGGAGCAGGAAAACCGTTGTTACGAATGCAACAGGAAGGCCGGACCGGACGAAGACGGGAACGTGATCCGGCTGGAGCGCTGCGTCATCTGTTTTCGCTGGTACTGCGAAGAACACGCGGTCGTTCAGAGCGGCAGGCAGTTCTGCAGTCAGCGATGCGGCGAATATTTTTTCTTCGCCGATCCGGAGGATTGAGATGTTTCCAACCCACCGTCCCCGCCGCCTGAGGCGCACCGCCGCGATCCGCGACATGGTCCGGGAGACCTGGCTCCGGCCCACCGACCTGATCTACCCGCTGTTCGTCCGTTCCGGGAAGGGGATTCGAAACGAGATTCCGTCCATGCCCGGGAACTATCACCTCTCCGTCGACACCCTCTGTGAAGAGGTAGAGGCGGCCTGGAACGACGGGATCCGGTCGGTGATTCTCTTCGGGCTGCCCGACCGGAAGGATGAAGTCGGGTCGGAAGCGTACGACGATGAAGCGGCGGTACAGCAGGCGGTCCGGGCCCTGAAAGAGCGATTCCCGGAGCTTCTGGTGATCACCGATGTCTGCCTCTGCGAATACACCAGCCATGGGCATTGCGGCGTCATCAAGGATGGAAAGGTGCTGAACGACCCAACCCTGGAACTGCTTTCCAGGGCGGCGGTCTCCCACGCCCGGGCCGGCGCGGATATCGTAGCCCCCTCGGACATGATGGACGGCCGGGTCGGCTCCATCCGCCTGAACCTGGACGAAGCCGGCTTCGAAAACACCACCATCATGGCGTATTCCGCCAAGTACGCCTCCGCGTTCTACGGCCCGTTCCGGGACGCCGCCGATTCGGCCCCCCAGTTCGGCGATCGGCGGGGGTACCAGATGGATCCGGCCAACGGGGACGAAGCGCTCACGGAGGTGCAACTCGACCTGGAGGAGGGGGCGGATATCGTCATGGTGAAGCCGGCCATGGCCTACCTGGACATCGTCCGGCGGGTCAAAGAGACGTTCCAGGTGCCGGTGGCCGCCTATAACGTCAGCGGGGAGTTTTCCATGCTGGCGGCCGGCGCCGAGAGAAACTGGATCGACCGGGAGCGGATGATCCTGGAAGTCCTCACCTGCATCAAACGGGCCGGCAGCGACATGATCCTCACGTATCACGCCCGCGAGGCCGCCCGGCTCCTGGCCTGACCATGGATTCCGGGCCGAGGCAGCTCTGGCTTTTCGACCGGTCGGAATTCCGCGTCCTTCCGACGCCGGAAGCCCGGCTGCTGCGGATGGCTTCCCGGCCGCCCAGGGAGCCGACCTTGCGGGAGAAAAAGCTGGATGAAGACGAGGCGGTGATGCGCCGTCTGCAACGGTGGGGGCGGGACCTGGCCCGGCGTTTCGGCCTCGAGTTCCTGGCCCTGGAACCGGAGCGGGACGGAGTCCATGAGCATTACGGCATTTGTTACAAGGACGGCCTGATCCGGATCCGTCTTCGACACGCGGTGACCGGTCGGATGCTGAAGGAGTCGAGCCTGGTGGACACCCTCTGCCACGAGCTGGGACACCTCCGGCACTTCGACCATTCGCCCCGGTTCTGGAATTTTTATCGAAAGATCCTCCGGGAGGCCCGAAGACTCGGTTATTACCGCCCCGGCCGGTCCCGTGCGGAGCCGCTCATGGTGCAGGGCAGCCTGTTTCACCGAGGGATCGAGGAGATCGCATGAACAGCAGAAACATGGATCGTTTATTCACCGAGGCGAACCGTGTCATCCCTGGAGGGGTGGACAGCCCGGTCCGCGCATTCGGAGGAGTCGGAGGAACACCGGTCTTCCTGGAGCGGGGGGAGGGAACCCGGGTCTACGACGCCGACGGCCGGGAATATATCGACTACCTCGGTTCGTGGGGGCCGCTGATCGTCGGCCATGCCCATCCCCGGGTGGTGGCGGCGATCCGGGACCAGGCCGGAAAGGGGACTTCTTTCGGGGCGCCCTGTGAACTGGAAACCATGCTCGCGGACAAGGTCTGCGGCCTGGTGCCGGCCTGCGAGAAAGTCCGTTTCGTCTCCTCGGGCACCGAGGCGACGATGTCGGCGATCCGCCTGGCCCGGGGAACCACCGGCCGGGACGGCATCGTGAAGGTCGCCGGGTGCTATCACGGCCATGTGGATTCTCTCCTGGTCTCCGCCGGCTCCGGCGTGCTGACCTTGAGCCTGCCGGGGAGCCCGGGGGTTCCAGGGCCGCTGGCCGCCCTGACCCACGTGGTTCCGTTCAACGATCCCGCCGCCTTGAAAGCTCTCCTGGAGGAAAAGGGCCCGGAGATCGCATGCATCATCCTGGAGCCGGTGGCCGGGAACATGGGGGTGATCCCTCCGTCGGAAGGGTACCTGGAGGCGGTGCGGGAGATGACCCGGGAGCACGGAGTGCTAATGATCCTGGACGAGGTGATGACCGGTTTCCGGGTCCATCCCGGCGGCGCCCAGACCCGTTTCGGGATCGTTCCCGATCTCTCCTGCTTCGGGAAGGTGATCGGCGGCGGGCTGCCGGTCGGCGCGTTCGGAGGCCGGGCCGACCTGATGGACCGGCTGGCGCCGGCCGGGCCGGTCTACCAGGCGGGAACCCTGTCCGGGAACCCGCTGGCCATGCGGGCCGGCCAGGAAACCTTGGACATCCTGGCCGAGGACGGTATGTACGATCGGATGGAAGCGGTCTCCGCCTCTCTCCAGGAAGGGCTGGCGAAGGCGGCCGTTGACGCCGGTGTCAGGCTATGCAGCAACCGGGTCGGTTCCATGATGACCCTGTTTTTCAACGAGGGCCCGGTCACCGATTTTGAATCGGCCTCCCGGTCCGACACCGGCCTGTACGCCCGCTGGTTCCACGGCATGCTGGAAAGGGGTGTTTACCTGGCGCCGTCCCAGTTTGAAGCGGCGTTCGTTTCGGCGCTCCACGGAGAAGAAGAAGTCGAATCGACCCTGGCGGCGGCCCGGGAAGTGTTCGGAGAGCTGGCGGCCGGGTGAATGGCGGTGAAACGACAGAGAAACGATGTTCCTGGGAATCCGGGTGGATTTCCGGGTGGGCCCGGCAGTCCCGATTTCCTGCGTCGGCGCTTCCGGCGCCTGCAGGCCGGCTTCGACAGGATCACCGGGCCTCGCCTGTGTTTGAAACCGCCGCGGCCGGGAGCACGGGAGCCGTCGAGGCAGGTTCGAAACCGGCTGTGATGCAATAGAGGAGGAGGGAACGATGGTGAAACTGCACTTCCATGGACATTCCTGCTGGCAGATCGAAGACGGCAAACACAAGATTCTGATTGATCCTTTTTTCACCGGCAATCCGAAAGCCGACATCACGGCGGATTCGATCGACTGCCTGGACGCGATCATCGTGACCCACGGCCATGGCGATCACGCCGGCGACAGCGAGGCGATCGCCGGGAAAACCGGCGCCCTGATCGTCAGCAACTTCGAAATCGCCAACTATTTCACGGCGAAAGGGAGGGAAGCGCACCCGATGCATATCGGCGGCGGCCACAGTTTCCCGTTCGGTCATGTGAAGTTCACCATCGCTCACCACGGGTCCACCGGCCCGGACGGCGAGTCCCTGGGAAACCCGATGGGCGTGGTTCTGAACGTGGGCGGGAAGAAGATCTACCACGCGGGAGATACCGGCCTGTTCTATGACATGAAGCTGATCGCCGAGATGAACGGCCCTCTGGATGCGGCGTTGCTGCCGATCGGCGACAACTTCACAATGGGGATCGATGACGCGGTCAAGGCGTCGGAACTTCTGGGCGCCTCCTTGACCATCCCGATGCATTATTCCACCTGGGACCTGATCGCCGCCGATCCGGCCGAGTTCAAGACCAAGGTGGAGGCGAAGGGCGGCAAGGTGCAAGTGGTGGAGCCGGGCGGTGAACTGGAACTCTGAGCCGGCTTCTTACTTGGCCCGCTCCAAGTAAGAACCGTCCTGGGTGCTGACCCGGATCTTTTCGCCCTGGTTGATGAACGCCGGAACCTGCACCACCAGGCCGGTGTTGCACTTCGCGGGCTTTCTCTGGGCGGAAGCGGTGGCGTCTTTCACCGCCGGTGGGCACTCCACCACGTCCAACTCCACCGCCGCCGGAAGCTGCACGCCGATCGGGTTCCCGTCGTGGGTTTCCACGATGATCACCGAGTCCGGAGCGATATACGGGATGGCGTCGGCCAGGAGATCGTCCTGGATGGCGGCCTGCTCGTAGGTTTGCATGTCCATGAAATGATGCCCGGCGCCGTCGGCGTAGAGGTACTGCATTTCTCTCTGTTCCAGGACCGCCCGTTCGACGTTTTCGTCGGACCGGAACCGGACCTCCATCTGGTTGCCGTCCGCCAGGTTCCGCAGCTTGGTCTGGATGTGGGCGCGTCCTTTGCCCGGTGTGACGTGGTCCATGTTCATGACCCGGTACAGGACCCCCTTGACGATCAGGATCTGGCCCTTCCGGATGTTGGTCGCTCTCATATCGTTCCCCTGATGGTTGTCGATTCGGCGGAAGATCGGACAATATACCGCCTGACGGCGGTTGTGTCAGCCGCGGATTTTCAGCCGGGTGTAGGAGGGAAGGATTTTTTTTCGCCCGGCCTCCTCGAACAGGATGGTCAGCTTCAGCGCTTTTCCCGCCCCTTCCCGGGCCAGGATCCGGCCGTTTCCGAACTTGGGATGCTGGACCGAAACCCCGACCCGGAACGGGCCGGAGCCGGTTCCGGCGCTTCCGGATCGGGGGCGGGAGGCCGGCGCCGGCGCGTGCTTCCGGGCCGCGGGTTTGGCGGCGGATGAACCGGAGCTTTTCCGTCGGACCGGCGCCGTTTCGTCCCACTCGCCGGTGCTTCGGCCGGGGGCGGCGGCCCGGTTCCCGTTTCCGAAAGGGTTGACCCTCCGGATCAGCTTATCCGGAATCTCATCGAGGAAGCGGGAGGGCTCGTTTACCAGGAAGGTGCCCTGGAAGCGCCGGGCGCCGGTCCGGGACAGGAAAAGCCTCTTCCGGGCGCGGGTCATCGCCACGTAACAGAGCCGCCGCTCCTCCTCCACATCCTCCTTGGCGCCGATCGACCGGGCATGGGGGAAGACGTTTTCCTCCATCCCGACCAGGAACACATTGTCGTACTCCAGCCCCTTGGCGCAGTGGACCGTCATCATGGCGACTCCCGGCCGGGATCCGACGTCGTCGGCGTCGGAGACCAGGGCGGAACGGTCCAGGAAGCCGAGCAAGGTCGGATTCTCCTCTTCCTCGGCGTACTCCGCCGCCGCCGAAATCAGCGAGCGGAGGTTTTCCATCCGCTCGATCCCCTGGCCCGGGTGGCTCCTTTCCATGTAGGGTTCGAAGCCTGCTTTCGCCGTCACCTGTTCCATCAGCGCGGCCGGGGGCAGGGAGTCGGCGGCGGCGGTCATCCAGTCGGCCAGGTCGAGGAACTCCCCGACTTTCCCGGCGGCACGGCTCTTGAGCAGATCCTGCCGGATCGCCTCCCGGGCGGCGGCGAGCATCGGAATCCCCAGCCCCCGGGCGATGTTCTCCACCGTTTGCAGGGTGGCCGCTCCGATTCCCCGGGGAGGAGTGTTCACCACCCGGCGGAACGAGACGTCGTCGGCCGGGTTGGCCGCCAGCTTCAGGTAGCCGAGAAGATCCTTGATCTCTTTCCGTTCATAGAACTGGGTGGACCCGACCACGTGGTAGGGAATCCGGTCCCGGCGGAAGATCTCCTCCAGCTGCCGGGACTGGGCGTTGGTCCGGTAGAGGATCGCGATCTCTTCCAACGATTCCGACAGGGAGATCTCTCGAACCGACCGGGCGGCCCAGGCCGCCTCTTCCCGGTCGTCCGGCGCTTCGAACAGGACGAGTCGCTCTCCCTCCTCGTTTTCGGTCCAGAGGTTTTTCCCTTTCCGCGCCAGGTTGTTTCGGATCACGGCGCCGGCGGCGGCGAGGATGCCGGCGGTAGAGCGGTAGTTCTGTTCCAACCGGATCAGCTTCGCGCCGGGATGGTCTTTTTCGAAATCAAGGATGTTCCGGATCTCGGCGCCCCGGAACCGGTAGATGCTCTGGTCTTCGTCACCGACCACGAACAGGTTGCCGTGGACACCGGACAGGGCCCGGACCAGGAGATACTGGGGCCGGTTGGTGTCCTGATATTCGTCCACCAGGAGGTGGCGGGTCCGCTCGGCGTAGAAACGGAGGACCGCTTCATGCTTCCGGAACAGCTCCAGAGTGCGCAGCAGGATATCGTCGAAGTCGACGGCGTTCGCTTTCCGGAGCGCCTGGTCATACTGCCGGTAAATCGAGGCGGCCAACTTCCTGTCCGGGGAGTACGCCTTCCTCTCCATCTGTTCCGGGGTTTCCAGCCGGTTCTTGGCGGCGCTGATCCGGGCCCGGATCAGCCGGGCGCCGGACGAGCCTTCGTCCAGTTCCTCGTCCTTCAGGAGCTTTCGGATCAGGGAGGTCTGGTCGGTAGCGTCGTAGATATTGAAGCCCGGTTTCAGGCCGATCTTTTCGCCGTCCCGCCGGAGAATGCGAAGGCACAGGGCATGAAACGTGCCGATCCGTACGCCGGAAAGACCGCCGCCCATCAGCTTTTCCACCCGTTCCCGCATTTCGGCGGCGGCCTTGTTGGTGAAGGTGACGGCGGTGATCCGCCACGGGGGCACCCCCTGGTGGGAAATCAGCCAGGCGATCCGGTGGGTAATGACGCCGGTCTTCCCCGACCCGGCGCCGGCCAGCACAAGCAACGGCCCTTGTTCATGGGTGGCCGCCTCCCTCTGGGCCGGGTTCAGGTGGTCCAGGGCGACGGGCACCGGGGTTTCGAACGGCGATTCCACAAGGATCTCCTCGGGAGCGACAGGATTGGAACGGCCTATTCTAGCCCCAATGGGACAATATTTCGCGAGCAAAAACGCGTCAGAGTGCGCCAGGCCTGGTCGCACGTAGCCTTCAACAAGCGCAGCATACCCGATTGTAATGGAGTATCGGTGGAGGCGAGTACGGCCAGGATTGGCGTGCTAGGACGCGAGCTTCAATGATTTTGGCCGCGAAAGATTGTCCCATTGGGGCCAGCAGGATCCGGGACGCTCAGAACGGCTCGTGTTCCGGGGGGAGTTCGGTTTCGTCCTGGGAGTGGATCCGGTCCATCTCCCGGCTGTAGGCGATCATCAGGTCCCGGCGGCTGAACACGCCCAGCACCTTGCCGTTCTCCGAAGCGCTGGCCACCACC
>CAZZIV010000089.1:0-11632 GCA_964654385.1 uncultured Acidobacteriota bacterium
CCGTGGTCCGGGCAGCGGGCAGCGGCCGTCAGCAGCTGCATCACATCGTCGTCATCCGGCACCGGCGCAACAAGCGTCTTGGCCGGACGCGAGCGACGTGTCGTCAAAAACCGCAGCGCGTCTGAATTGCGTTCCGGCATCGCTCAAACCTCCGGATCATAACGGCGCGCGAGTGCGCTCCGCCGCTCCGGTTCGGCCTGGCCCTGACGGGACATGGCGTCTTCCAGGCCTTTCGGGATGATGATGTCCCGGATTTCCACTGCCTGGGTTGTGACCCCCCACCCGTTGGTTTTCTCGTCCAGTACCTTCTGGATTTCACTGCCGAGCCGGTCCCGCTCTGAAAGCAGTTCCGCCAGTTCGTGTTTGCCGATGGCGTTCCGTAACGCCGTTTGCGCCGAAAGAATGACCGCCTGCTGGAACATCTCCACCTCCAGCACCGCTTTCTCCGCGTCCCACACCATCCAGAAAGCGATAGCGTCTACGTTCACCGGCACCGTATCGGCGGTGAGAGTGGTCTCGGCGTTGAAGTCGCTGACCCGGATCCGTTGATCCACGAACTGTGCGACCTTGTCGATAATCGGCAGGATCCCGAACAGGCCGGAAGGACGCAGCTTCCGGAACTTGCCGAACCGCAGCAGCACCGCCCGCTCCCACTGGTACGCGATCTGGACCGAGGTGGAGAGAAGCAGCGCGACAACGGCGGTGGTCAGCAGGACCTCGCCCTCCGGCCGCAGTTCCAGGTAAATCAGCAGGCAGTCCGCGACGCCCAGTACGACCATCGCCTCCCAGACCTGGCTCACCCGGAGGCAGACCGCCAGGACCAGAGCGGATCCCAGGGCCAGGACCACGGCGGCCACGGTAAAGGAATGCAGGGACAAGTGCACGATCAGGCCGACGACGAACACCGCCACAAGCAACAGCGCGTTCAAGGGAGCAAACCGGAAGTCGGCTCGGAGAGAGGAAGAAAATTTCTCCAGGGAAAACGCCGCCAGGATCCCGGCGAGTTCCGATGGTTTGGATTGGGTCTTCATGACGACTCCTCCTTCAGACGGCGCAGGCCGTCCAGTAAATCCTCCGGCGTAAACCCGTAGGATGACGCGCGGGCCAGCATGTCCGTGAGAATCTGATCCAGCATCCGCTGCCGCTCCAAGCGATCGATTTCCGGTTTTTTCGGGCCGATGAATGTGCCGGAGCCTTGCTGGGTTTCCAGCACCCCTTCGATTTCCAGTTGCCGGTAGGCCCGAACCACCGTGTTCGGGTTGATGGAAAGGTCCACCGCCAATTGCCGGACCGTGGGAAGCCGGTCGCCGACAGCGAGCCTGCCTCGAGAAACGGCGTATTTCACCTGTTCGATGATTTGTCGATAAAAAGGAACGCCACTTCGATGGTCGATGGCCAGTTTCACCTGCCTGCCCTTTCCGTCTTCCCTGCCCTGAGCGGCCTGTTCGTATTATTGTTATATATAACTAGTACACTAGAACATCCATTCCGTCAACCTAAAAATCAAGCAAAAGATGGGAATCCCAATCCAAAAGGTAGGGCGCATATGGAACACCGCCGATTTAAATAGGGTCAGATTTATTTTTCGTGCGCTTCCGGGAGAAAGAAGCTGCCTCCCGTTTCGACGTATACTTTTACCCTCCTCCCATCACCGAGGTTTACCATGCGTAAAGATCGGACGCTCTTCCCGGCTCTGCTGCTGCTCCTCGGCAGTATCTTCACAACCAACTCCTTTCCCGCCGATCCCCCCTTTCTGAACTTCGACGACAACACTTTCGGCCGAAAACATGTGCTGCCTAAGCCCCGTCCGTTCCGCAACTGGACCCACCTATCGGTCCGTACCTCCATCTACCTGGAGGTGCTGGTTCCCGACACCAACGGACCTTTGGGTGCCGTCGACCCGGATACGATCACGGTGACCCTCGCGCCTGCAGGTGGCCCGACCGTCCCCCTCCTGAACGCAGGGCAGCAATTCGCCCCAGGCTACACCGGCAGTTTCTTTCACGGCATCGATCGCAACGAAAACAACGGTGAAGCGGTGTACCTTGTGCCGGACGCCCCACTCGATCCATCCACCACCTACACCGTACAGGTCTATGCCGAAACTCTGAACGGTGTCCCGATCGACTCGGCCCTGGATTCCTGGCCGTTTACCACCCGGGGCGTCATCACCAATCCGACGGTTTCATGGTCGGTAAACCTGGACGCCCCTACGGTCCATTGGAACGGTTGGTTCTTTACCGGGATCTTGAAACCGAACTTCGACACCAGCCGGATGTTCGACCAGTACGACTCGTACGACCTGATGGACACGGTCACCGCCATCAACCCGAAAGCCTGGTCGCTACAGCGGGACTGGCCGCTGACCTCCGACTTCTGGCACAACGGAGTCTTCGACGGCAATCCGAACCCGATGCGTGAACAGGAAACCCGGCAAATCATCTCGATGGAGAATCGAGGGCAACGGACCGTGCTGACCGTGAAGGATATCGAAGAAGGGCCGCTCTACGGCATTCCGCCAAACCGCCTGCTGGGAAATGATTACCATCCAGGTGACCAGGTGACCATCGGCGACCGCACCCATTTCGAGGTGGCGGAAGTGATCTCCGTGGACGAGGCGAAAAACCAGGTGAAAGTGACCCAACTGTCCTCCCTGGCCTACGATTTGGAGTATCCCGGCTCCCACCCCGCGGACAACCCGGATACGCCGGACAACTTCACCTTCCCCCTCTGTTATCTTCGCAAATTCAACCCGGTCGGCACCCCGGTGTACTACTGGACCCGGATCGACGACGAGTGGGACGTGGTCCACGGCCAGCACGGCCGCCGGTTGCAGGTGAATTTCTCCTACATCCCCCTGGACCTGTCCCGGGAACCGGTCCCCGCCAGCACCGGCGGACATGGGAGCATTTCGCCTCCCAAGGACTACCTGGAATGGCACGAATTCGTACGGCAGCTCACCTTCCACCTCATCGACCGGTACGGCGCCGCCACCCTGGATTTCTATTGGTCGATCGGGAACGAACACAACTTCAGCATCTTCTGGAACGGCACGAAGGACGACTGGTATGAGTACTACGATCACACCGCCAACGCGATCCTGACGGCGTTCGAAGACCGGGGGTTGGACCCGAACCAGGTCCAGGTCGGCGGCGGGGAAGCAGCCGGTCTGGGGGGCGTCGGCTGGACCCAGGACGCGCTTTACCACATGTCCGGCGGCACCGACAAACCAGGCGGTGGAATCGCCGAGCAGAATTTCGTGTGCGCCAAACCGGAATTCGACCTGAAACGTGCGGCCCGGGTGAACGCCCTGTGCGCCGCCAACGGCGGGAAAGGCTCCCCCTTCGATTTCGTTTCCCTTCATGAGTATGAACGAACCGACCAGGCGATCTCCGATCTGAACGCGGTGCGAGCCGACGCGCTGAACATCGATCCGGCCTTTTTCAACGATCTGAACGTGACCTCCTTCGAATCGACACCGGACTGGATCCCCAGGGAGGATCCCGCGAACCACGCCATCTATCGGGGGAACGGCTATTTTCCGACCTGGTGCGCCGACTGGATGGAGCGGCTGGTGGAAACAGCCGAAACCGATGCCCGGTACGCCCGTCATGAAGCGGTTTTAACGGTCTGGCCCTACGATTACAACGGCCAGGGGATCTCCGCCGTGACCGGGTTGATGCGGGTGGATGACGACGGAGACGGCGTCCAGGATAGGATCGCCACCTACCGGAAGGCCGTGTTCAACTACATCGAACGGCTCGCCTACATGAGCACCGAGTTGGACGCCCTCCCGGTGCAAACCGTGGCTGGATTCCGGATCAGCGGCGTCCGAAGCCGTTCCGCCGACACCGAACAGTTTCTCCTGTACAGTCACGATATGCAGGACACGGAATCCCGGGACAACAACCAGTTCGACGCGCGGTTGTCCCTCTCCGGCATCCCCTGGTCCGCCACCACCGTACGCCGATGGCGGGTGGATAAGGACCACTCCAGTCCGTACCGGGCGCTCCAGGCGCTGCCGCCACGGGATAGCAATGCTGTGTATACCCCAGCGGAGATCGCCGACCTGGAGGCCCAGGACGACCTGGTGGAAGACGGGCCCTCCCAGGACTACGACACCAGCGACGGAACGCTGGAACTTTCGGCGCCGGTGCTGGCGAACGGGGTGACTTTCCTGGAACTGCGGGAGCGAGACCTGGACGGCGACGGCTTAGGCGACACAGCCGATAATTGCCCTGGTTTGTACAACCCGGCGCAGGTCGATCTGGACGCAGACGGCGCGGGGGCCGTGTGCGACTGCAACGACGGCGACTCGACGGTTCAGGCTGAACCGGCGGAAGTGGCCGGCCTGGTCCTGAGCCGGGACGGCGCCGGCGTGACCTGGCTGGACTGGGTTTCCCAGGCTTCCACCGCCGGCAGCGGAACGGTATACGACGGGGCGGATGGGTTCCTGGATGAGCTGACGGCCGACGGCGGATTTGACCGGGCGGCCTGCCTGCTGTCCGGCGCCGGGGAGCCTCCGGTCTCCGACCCGGGCGCCGACCCTCCCTCCAGCCGGGGGCGGTACTTCCTGGTGCGAGGGAGAAACGTATGCGCCACCGGAACCTGGGGGGCCAGGGCTCTCACTCCCGATCCGTGCCCGTAAAGCGCCGCTCCACAAACAAATCTGACCCTACTACAATCGCGACTATGCGAAAGCGCCGATTTAAATAGGGTCAGATTTATTTTTTACCGCGCCTGTTCTCGACACAAACCCACCCACCGCCGCGCTTCCTTTTTTGAAAAACGCGACGAATCGATGGATAGGGTTCCCTATTCAGCGACCACTTCGCCCCGAAGAGAAACAAAGGCACAGAGAAGTTCCTGCTGTTCATTCTCTCCCCAGCCGGCTGCCGTCATCGCGGCGCCAAGGTCGCTTCCGGCGGCCAGGAAGTCGGCATTGGTCAGGGCCATATGAGCATGGGCGGTCTTCATATCCTGGCCGTTGTAATCCCCTTCTCCTCCTGTAGCGACCACCAGAAAGTCGGTAACCTGTTCGACTAGGTGATCTGCGTCAACCCCTTCCAAAAAGTGGCTAATCCTCTCATTGACCTGGTGGCGCGAAACGGTATCGGCGACGACTGCGTGAAGCCCTTCCCGGCCGCCGACCCTGTCGTACAGCGAGGACTCCGCCTGCCGTGCGGCCATCGCTTCCGCGGCCTCGGCGCACATCTGCTCGAACCCGGCGACCTGCTCATCCGGTGTTAGCTCGGTGACGGCCGGCGCTTCCGTAACGGCTTCCGCTTCGGGCGCGGTCTCCTCGGCAGGACCGGCACAGCCGGCAAAAATCACCAAGGCAATTGCTAGGCTTAGGAACATGACTTTCTTCATTTTGGAGATCTCCCCTTCTTCTCCTTCACATCCCACACGGCATGCATAAAGAGCATCATCCCGGGGGATCGTGAAAAAAATGACGCCTCCATGCGGCGCCGAGACCCGCGAAGAATAGCATTGCGCAGGCGAAACCCCAAACCCCTCAAGATCACCTCTCCCAACTCCCCGATTTGAGCCGTTCTGCCAGGGGTAGATCACTGCGGGCCATTCACCCTGATCGAACAATAATTTACGGCGAAAACCGCTGAAGCTCGTGTCATAGCACACCATTCCTGGCCGTACTCGCCTTCATCAATGCTCCCATACGATCGGGTATGCTGCGCTTGCTGAAGGCTGCGTTCGGCCAGGCCTGGCGCACTCTGACACGTTTTCACTCGCGAATGATTGTTCGATCAGGGTTAAATAAATCTGACCCTATTCAAATTGGCGGTTTCGCATAGGGATACAATCGGAGGGTGGAGGAGATTCGGGTTGCGGTATGTGGTGGTTCAGGTTGGGCTGTTTCTGGGGCTGGCCGCGGCGGCGTTCGTTCGGGTTCAGTCCGTGGGCGTGCCGCGATGGACGTGGGCGACGGGGGTCGGAGGGGTGCTCTGCCTGGCTTCCCTGGGGATCGCCGTCCTGGCTTTCAGGGCGCTGGGCAGGTCGTTCCAGGTGCAGCCGGCCCCGCGGCAGGACGCGGCGATGGTGACCCGCGGGATCTACCGCCGCCTGCGGCACCCGATGTACACGTCGGCCTCGCTCTTCGCGATCGGGACGGCGTTCTGCCTTCCCGGCCGAGGCGTCATCGCGTTGGCGGCGGCGATCACCCTGTTCTTCCTGGTCAAGGCCCGACACGAGGAACGGCTGCTGCAGGCGCGCTATCCTGAATATAGAGCGTACGCCCGGAACACCTGGGGCGTCTGGCCGTTCCTATGATCCACCCCCGCTCCTACCAGGATCCTCCGCCGCCCCCTCCTCCGCCGCCGCCGGAGAAACCTCCCCCTCCGCTGCCGCTCCCGCCGGAAGACCGGGGCGAGCTCTGCATCGACTGGGCGGCCCGGGTCATGGATGACTCCAGACTGCGCTGGAAGGCGACCGTGGAGAATCCGACATGGGGCGATCCTCCGCTCACATACCATCCAGGCGTGCCGCCGGTGGCATAGATCCCTTCGAACTGCTTCGCCCAGGCCTTGGCCACACCCAGGGCCATGGCGTACGGCAGAAGGGTTTCAAAAGCGTTTCGCTTCCGATCGGCTTCCAGGTTTTCGGCCTCGACCCTTCCGGTGAACTCTTCGAACCCTAACGCCCAGGACCGGGCCTCGACCCCTTTGCGGGTCCTCCGGGGCATCGCCCAGGAGAACGCAATGAACAGGATGAACGTCGCAACACCGGCGAGAATCGACATGATCATGCTGTACGGCATGATCCCCCCACCCTTGGCCGCCCAGAGAGCCCCCAGGGCGAACACGGCCACCCCCGCGCCCAGCCCTCCCGCCACATACCGGGTGCGAACCTTGGAAGGGTCGCCGGCAAAGTAGCCTTGTTCGGTGAGACGGCGGTACAGTTCCTTGGTGATCGTCGAAACCGACTTGTAGAACTTGTTGGCCAGGTCCGAGGCTTTCACCGAATCTTCTCCGTCCTGAAAGATGCCGTCCAGCACCATTTTTTCGTACGGCAACAATTCCCCGTCGTTCCCGCTCTTCAACCGGTGGAACACCGTTTCATTGGAGGTGATCAGGCCGAAAAGCTGCTCTTCCTCCGTCACTTCGATTTTCAGGTATCCCCTGACCGCCAGGTCGATGACGGTAGCGGTGATGTCCCGAAAGTCGACCTTTTCATCCACGAGGGTCCCGATCTCGCCGGGGCGCAGGTTTTTGGGCGGTTCGTAGCGCACCACCACCGACCGGGCGCCTTCCGGATCCCGCCCCCGGGACCGGTACTTGTAGAGCAGCCAACCGAGCGCCAGGAAAGGAGCGATCAGCACCAGGTTGTAGGAGAGGAAACGGGCCGCTTTCGCCACCGGCCCGGGGAAGGTGACGAGGCCGTGAGGCCAGCCGACCGAAACCGTAAGCCCCTCCCTCGCCTTCAACGGCCGTGCGGCGGCGAAGCGGATCGTGCCGGCGTCCAGCGTCTCGATCGTCACCGCCTTTTCATTGCTTCCGAACCGGCCGGTATAGCCCGCCGTCTGCAGGTCGCTCTCTTCGACCGGGCCGGGGAGTCGCACCGTCGCCGTCGCCACGCGGATACCGGTGGGCCACTCGGTGCCGGTGGCGTTCCAGTACAGCTCGTCGAACTCGTCGAATCGGCGCAGGGCGTCGGTGACACGATACCGGATCACGTATACGACCCGGCCGTTCACCGTGCTGGAAGCGCTGCCGATCCGGATGTTGACATACGCTCCCTCGCGGCGGACCCGGGTTCCGTACGAGCGGCCGTTTTCGTCGGTGACGCCGATCAGCTTGAAACCCATCCCGTACTGGAACCCTCTCGGGTCGGTGTACCGGATCGGGATCGTCCGGTAGATCCCGTGGCGCGCCTCGGAGAACAGCACCTCCAACCGCTCGGTGACCTGCAGGCCGGAATCGCTCTGCACGTCCAGTTCCACGTCGAACCGATCGATCGTGTACCCGCCGCGATCGGCGGCGGCAGGAAGCACGGCGGCCAGGAGACAGAGCGCCGGGAGGAGCCAACGGGTTGCTTTCATGATCAGGACTCCAGGTCGATGCGGGGGACCGCCGCTTCCGCGTCGGAATCCAGCTCGAAGAACTCCCGCTCCCGGAAACGGAACAAGGAAGCCAGGAACATGTCCGGGAACGACTGGATATGCGTGTTCAGATCCCGGACCACGGCGTTGTAGTACCGGCGCGCGTTCTGGATCTTGTCTTCCACCTCCACCAAGGTGTGGTGCAGGTTCAGGAAATTGTCCGAGGCTTTCAGCTCCGGGTACGCCTCCACCAGGGCGAACAGCTTGCCGATCCGGCGGGCCAGGCCCGATTCGACCTTCCCCGCCTCCCCGGGGCTGCCGCCGTCCAGGACGGCCCGGGCTTTCGTCCGCACCTCGGCGATCTCCTCTAGGGTGGTCCGCTCATGCTTCGCGTACCCCTTCACCACCTCCACCAGGCTGCCGACCAGGTCGTGACGCCGCTTGAGCTGTACATCGATGTCGGACCAGGCCGACGCGGCACGGTTCCGCAGGCCGATCAGCCGGTTGAACAGCAGAATGGCGGCGGTGAGGAAAATAGCGGCGGCGATCACAAGAACCTTATCCATGGGGGGATGATACCATCGGGCCTGTTTTTCATGGCGGGACCAGGCCGAACACGGTATAGAATTCTCGGGCGAAGGGGAGCCTCTTGAAGATTGAACCAGGCACCATGCTGGAGTACTACCGGCTTGTCGAGATCATCGGCGAAGGCGGGATGGGGGTGGTGTGGAAGGCGGTCGACACCCACCTGGACCGGGAAGTCGCCGTAAAGCTTCTACCGGCGGCGCTCTCCGCCAACCCCGACCGGCTGCAACGGTTCGAGCGGGAGGCGAAGCTCCTAGCGTCCCTCAATCATCCCCACATCGCCACCATCCACGGCCTTCACCAGGCCGGTCCGGACGGCTCCATCCGATTCCTGGTGATGGAACTGGTGGAAGGGGAAGACCTGCAGCAACGGCTGCAACGGGGACCGATCCCTCTCGAAAGAAGCCTCGAAATCGCCACACAGGTCGCCCTGGCCCTGGAAGCGGCCCACGCCCAGGGGATCGTCCACCGGGACCTGAAGCCGGCCAACGTGAAGTTGACCGCCAAAGGCGAAATCAAGGTTCTGGATTTCGGGCTGGCCAAGGCGCTCTCTCCCGAGGCGATCTCCGAGGATGCCGCCGCCAGCCTCTCCATGTCCCCCACCCTGACGTCGGCCGGCACTATCGCCGGGATGTTGATCGGCACCGCCGGATACATGAGCCCCGAACAGGCCCGGGGAAAAGATGTGGACAAGCGCGCCGACCTGTGGGCGTTCGGGTGTCTGCTGTACGAGATGCTCACCGGCCGGCGGTGCTTCGAGGGAGAGACCATTTCGGATACGCTGGCCTCGGTTCTGAAAGAAATGCCGGACTGGTCCGGTTTGCCCACCGGCACTCCTCCCGCGATCCACCGCCTGCTGCGGCGATGCCTGGCAAAGCCTTCCCGCCAACGGCTCAGCGATGCCGGGGATGCCCGGCTGGAACTGGCGGAAGCACTGGATCCGGTTCCGCCCGAGGAGAGAGCCGGCGGCGAGAACGCAGGCACGACGCGCGCCGGAGGGAACAGACTCCCATGGGTGGTCGCCATCGCCGGGATCCTTCTGGCCGTCACCGCCTTCATCCTGGGAAACCGGGAACCCACCGCTGCGGCTGCCTCACTCCTGGACCTGTCGATCTCCGTCCCACACGACGTTGAACTGGAATCCGATCAGCACTCGATGCTGGAGCTTTCCCGCGACGGCAAGTACCTGGTGTTCACAGGCTTTCAGGACGGGTCTTCCAACAGCACTCTGTTTCTGAGAATGCTGGAGGATGCCTCGGTCGTTCAACTTCCCGATACCACCAACGCTGTCAACCCGTTCTTTTCCCCGGACGGAAAGTGGATCGGCTTTTTCGCCAACGGCAAGCTGAAAAAAATCCGGATCGATGGAAGCACGGCGGTGCCGATCTGCGATATGACCGGAAATCCCCGCGGGGCCACATGGAGCGACGACGGCCGGATCTTTTACCCTGCCCATTTCTCCGGAAGCCTGATGCAGGTTTCCAGCGCGGGAGGAGAGCCGACTCCCCTCACGGAGCTGGACCAGGACCGGAGAGAACGCACACACCGTTGGCCCCAGGCCGTACCGGGCACGGATGTCGTCCTGTTCACCGTGGCCACCATCGACAGCCCCGAGTTCTACGACGACGCCCATATCGACGCTCTCCGTCTCTCCACAGGCGAAAGGAAAACCGTGTTCGACGGGGCGAGCTTCGCCCGGTATGTCCCTCCCGGCCACCTGGTGATCGGCCGGAACGGATTCCTGTTCGCCGTTCCGTTCGATATCGATCGACTGGAGGCCACAGGCCCGGCGTCACCGGTGCTGGAAGGAGTTCTCGGCAACTCGGATTCCGGCGCTGTTTTCACTTCCATCAGCGAAAGCGGTCTTATGGCCTACGTTCCCGGCAAAAGCGCCGGCAAGCGGAACCGACTGCAGATCTTTTACCAGGACGGACGGACGGAACCGGTGCCGGGGGCGGATGCAGGGATCTATCAAAACCCTTCCATATCACCGGACGGACGTTCCATTGCGGTTGCCATCGCCGACGAACGCCAAGCCGACATATGGATCCTGGACATGGAGAACCGATCCAGGCTGCGGCTCACTTTCGAAGGCAACAACTCGATGCCTTTCTGGAGTCCTGACGGCGCGTCGGTGCTTTTTTACAGTATTCGGAACGGGCAGGGAGCCGTCTACATCACTTCGTCGAACGGTTCCGGTAACGAGCGCCTGGTTCAGGCCGTCGAAGGGGAAACCGTCACCCCTGGAAGCATCTCCCCCGACGGCCGGTTCGCGGCGATCACCGTGCACGGAAAAACCAACGCGAACATCTATCTCCGTTCCCTCACCGATCCGGAAGCGGAAAGGGTTCCGCTGATCACCGGTCCCTCCGATATGCGGGACCCTCAGTTTTCACCGGACGGCCACTGGCTCGCCTATATCTCGGATGAAACCGGCAACTACCAGGTGTTCGTGCAGCCGTATCCCGGTCCAGGTGGACGTTGGCAGATTTCCTCCAAAGGCGGCATCGGTCCGAGATGGAGCCGGAACGGAAGACAGATCCACTACTTCGTGAATCGGGAATGGTGGATCGTGGACGTTCAGCCCGGCGACAGCGGCGCTTTCCGGGTCGGCACTCCACGCCTGGTGCGTGACGCCCTCCCCCCCTTGAACCTGGACTCCCGTGCGGGCAGCCTGTCCTCGGACGATAAGTCGATCGTGCTCCCCGTGCCGCTGGAAAAAGGCGCGGCGGCGGACAAGATCCAGGTCTTCGTGAACTGGACCTCGCAACTGAGCAGAATGGCGCCGTGAGGGTCGGAGATACGCGCGGAAGCGTTGTCGTCGTCGCGGAGCGTGTCAGCCCCGTTCCTCTCCCAGCCGGGCGACCTCCTGCACTAACCCTAATCGAACAATCATTCACGGCGAAAACCGCTGAAGCTCGTGTCATAGCACCCCATTCCTGGCCGTACTCACCTTCATCAATGCTCCCATACGATCGGGTATGCTGC
>CAZZIV010000090.1:0-11587 GCA_964654385.1 uncultured Acidobacteriota bacterium
GGCGCCTTCGTGTTGCATGTCCCGCAGAAACACCACGCCTTGCGCCCCTGTCGTCGCCGTGAAGGCGAGTACCGAGGGCCGCCCCCCCCGCCTCTCCATCCGCCGCCGCCTGCAGCGCTTCCTCGCCGGAGGCGGCGGTCTGCACCTGGTACCCGCGCCGGGACATCTCGGCGGCCATCACCTGGCGGAACGCGGCATCATCATCGACCAGAAGCAACCGGGGTTTTTCGCCGGCGTTCATGCGACCTCCCGATCCGTACGACAAAAGATAATCTCGATGCACGATCCGACGCCGATCGCGCTTTCCACGAGCCGCACGTCCCCGCGGAACCGTCGCATGAACGATCGCGAAAGAAATAATCCCAGGCCGGTCCCCCTCGGCTTCTGTGTGTGGAACGGTTCGAACATGTGCTTCTGCACCTCCGGAGGAATCCCGCACCCGGTATCCCGGATCTGCAGGCGGACGTCGTCGGCAACTTCGAAGTGGGCGGTGACGAGCCCGCCCTGTTCGCTGAACGACTCGATTGCGTTCACCAGCAGGTTCAGTACGACATGCTGAACGACTTCGGTATTGGCGGTGACCATCGGCAGGTTTCTGTGTTCTTCCAATTCCAACCGGATGCCCGCCTGCCGCGCGGTCGGCTCCGCCAGGGCGAAAACGCCCTTTACCACGGAAAATAAATCGATCGGCTCGATGGAAGGCGGGACACCCCGGGCGAACCTGAGAAACTGATCGGTGATCTTTCGACAGCGGAGAACCTGCTCCCGAATAAGGCGGGCACTCTCGGCGACGGCCGCGAATGTGTCCCCGTCCGCATCCGCGGGTCTCTCGTTTTCCAGCCGCCCCAGAATGGATTCGGCGCAGGTCAGTGTCGTCGCGAGAGGCGTGTTGACTTCGTGGGAAAGACCCGAAGCGAGAACACCGAGAGAAGACAGCCGTTCGATCTCGGCCAGATGTTCCTCTTCCCGGACGCGTTCCGTGATGTCCCGCCAGACTTCCACGACCTGTTCCACCGACCCGTCCGCTCCTAAAACCGGGGAGGCGTAAACTTCCTGCGTCTCCCCTGCATGGGCGACGCCGTCCGGAAAACGATACACGGCTCTTTCCAAGCGGCCGGTTTTCAGGCAACGCGCCGTCGGGCACTCCAAATCGTGGTTGCAGGGAAGGGCGCGACCGATGGCGTCGCGGCAACTCCGTCCGCGGATACTCTCGGCGTACGTGCAGGATCTGCGCGAGATGGATCGGTTGGCCGCGACCACACGGAACTGATCGTCCAGGACGATCAGACCGTCGTCCAGGCTGTTCAAAACGCCGGCCATCTGCTTTTCCCTGGCCCGCACTTCGGACACAAGGGAGGAGGTCGCGTCGGCCATGATGTTGAAATCGCTCGCGAGTTTCGCGATCAAATCTTCCCCCTCGACATCGGCCCGATCGTCGAGGTTTCCTCCGGCGATCGTTCTGGCGTGTTGTCCCAGCCGCCGCAGGCGAAGGAGAACCGTTCTCCGGACGAAGAGCCACACGCCGACCAGGAGGATGCAGCAAAGAGTCACCGTGGCCACCGTCAGGAGGAAAGAGTCCCGGGCTAGTTCGGCCTGGACCTGTTCGAGGGACACATCCAGGATCAGGATGCCGTTGAGCCGTTCCTTCGTTCCATGACATCGATGACATTCGGTCCTGTTCTCGATCGGCAGCACGCTTCGAAGCACCTTGGGATCCCGACCGCCCAGGATCACCCACCGGTCACGATCTTCAGGGTTCTTGGAGTGACAGACCATGCAGGTAGGATCCCGCCTGGAGAGGGTCGTGCCTTCATCGGTTTTCCGGCTGGACATCCGTATCGTTCCCGAATGATCCAGCACCATCGCTCGGCGGACACCCGGCTGGGCACCGATCTCTCGCAGGCTCTCCTTCATGAGCGCGCGGCTGTTTTCCACCATGTCATGGCGCAGCGCCACCGCCAGGAGCCTGCATTCCCGCTCCGCGCCCGCCGCCCGCGACGCGATGATGTGCTCGTAATGTTGCCATGTCAGCAAGGCGAGGCCGGCTGCCAGGGGAACCATCACCAGGAGTACGATTCCCGCCGCCAGACGCATCGTCAACCGGTCCGGCCGCTTCATTCTTAATGGCGACATGAATGTCATCCCCCATCTACGAGGAAATCCTAGCATTGACGGGCTGAATCGGAACATGGCGCCGAGAGCGAACAAATCGATCTCATTGATCCACAATCGATGGATATCGAATCGCCCGGGGGATCCCCGGCTCTCCCGGAAACCGCGCATTCGCAGGAAAGACGCGGTGAGCCGCTACATTCGGAAGCCGGCGGATCGGGACGGTGGACGATCCCATGATTCGAGAAGAGCGGATTCTGCCGACAACCCGGGACGGAAAACCGGAATTCGGCGGCGCGAGAACGACCCGGTTTCTTTCCAGCGTTCGTGGTTTCCGGTAAGCTGGATCGGAGCCTTCAAGGACCGCGTACCCATCCGCTTTCTCGAAAACGTGGCACGCATCATCGATTTGTGTTCGGATCCACGATTGGGGGATGAAGTCGATGGAAAGCACATCGCGCATTATCCGAGTTCCGGCGATCGCGCTGTTGATCGCGATCCCGGTACTGTTTCTGTCCGATCACGAGGGGGTCGTGTTTCTCGCCAAACTAACGGCCGCGATGACTATCGGGGGAACCGTGCTCGCCTGGATCCTGCTGCGAACCGGCGGGATGTCTCTCGTCAGATTCTGTTTCTTCCGGATCTCGATCGTCGGGATCGTGATCCTCCTCTGCCTGGGAGCCGCCGAACTGTTTCTCCGCGACCTTTTCCAGGATGTCACCTCCACCGGAGACAACACCAGCTATTTCACGGTCCGATGGCACCGGAACCATCCAGCGAATCTCAACCGTTACGGGTATCGGGAGGCCGCGCTACCGGGAGACAAGGAGCGAGGAGTGTTTCGAATCGCGATCGTCGGAGACTCCCTGACTTACGGCCAGGGCATCCCCGAAGCTCGACGCTTCACCGAACTTCTCGAACGGGGCCTTAACCATGGGAAGAGCCGTTTCCAAGTGTTCAATTTCGGAAAACCTGGAGCCGAAACGGTTGACGAGATCGAATTCCTGAACGACGCTTTTCAAATCGAACCGGACTACATTCTGCTCCAGTGGTTCATCAACGACGTGGAGGGCAGGGATAAGCACGATCGGCCCCGGCCCTACCCGTTGATCCCCTCCGTCTACCTGAGGAAATGGCTGCACAGGCATTCCGCTTTCTATTTCCTCGTCCGCACGAAATGGGAACAACTGCAAACCATCGTGGGACTCACCGATACTTATCGGGACAGCATGCTCCGGCGCTTCTCCGATCCCGGAAGCACCGACTCCCGCAGGGCCGCCCGTGAACTGGATGAATTCATTCACCGAGTCCGGTCCCGTCACATTCCGATCGGCATCGTGCTGTTCCCTAATCTCGAAGACTCGCTGGCTTCCGCCGACGGCTACTCCTACGACTTCCTGATGGACCGCGTCCTTGAAACCTGCGCCCGGCAACGGATCCGATACCTCGACCTGCGCCCCGTGTTCTCATCCACATCGCCGATCTCGGCGCTCTGGGTCGACCGGTTCGACTCTCATCCAGGAATCCAGGCGAACCGACTGGCGGCCGAGGCGATCCTGGCCGCGTTCGGACCCTCGTGGACAGGCGAGGCGGATCGCGACGAACCTGCCCCCTACGGACAGCCACGGCCGGAGCGCGGAACGAACATTCCATCTCCTACCGGCCCTTCCGCGCCGGGACAGGCGTTGTCGGCGCGCACCAGGTAATACACCGGCGGTGGGCACCGTCCTCCTGTCTTCCCGGTACGGCTTCGCTCGTCCTCCCGGCATCGGGAAGTTCGGGGCAAGCGCCTCTCCTACCTGCTCTTGGAATACCATGCGAAGAAGTGGGGAACCGGCGGATCCTGGTCGTCGTCGTACGCTTCGAACGACTGCTCCACCAACCCCGCGCGAACGAACCCGTCGATCTCGTGACGGGTCAGGGGAAGCGGGATGTCGTCTTCCTGCTCCCCTTCCTTCCGGCTGCGGCAGGAAACCAGCACGTCCCCACCCGGCGCGACCAACCCGACAATCGCGTCGCGGGTCATGGCCCGGTACTTTCCGTGAAGGATCTGGATCGTGTTGCATTCCCAGACCAGGTCGAAAGCCTCCCTCCATTCCGGCGGATGGCGGAACAGGTCCTCCACCCGGTACTCGACCTTCGTTTCGGGGAACCGTTTCCGGCACATTTCTATGGCGCTGCGGGCGATATCGAACGCCGTGACCCGGTAGCCGTGAGCGGAGAGCGCCTCCGAATTGTCCCCGACGCCGCAACCGATCACCAGCGCCTTCTTTCCTGCAGCCGGCGAAGGGCGCTTGGCCAACCATTGAAGAAGACAGGGATTCGGCGCCAGGTCGGCCCAGAACACCGCCGTCGGATCTCCACCTGCCTCGCGATAGAAATCTTCGAACCATCCGGTAGGGTCGTCCCGTTCCTGGAAGGAACGAACCATCCGCCGATACTTCCCGTAATCGAAATCCGCCATGGTCAACCTCTCCCTGTCCGCGTCCACCGATCCATTCCCGGCGGACGCGTTCCACCTTACGTCCTCATCGGATCATGCCGATCAACACCGCGCTCAGGATCATGATCGAACCGAACCCCAGGAGCGTATGACGGGCGATCTTTTTTCCGCCGAACGCTCCGCTGTAGACCCATTTAAGCACATTGTTGCCGGCGGCGGCGATCCACGCCGCCCTGGCGATCAGCCCGGCGGGAATGGAACGGTAGTTCCCCTGGAAAAGGTTCAGGAGGAAAGGATCGATATCGGTCACGCCTACGATATTACTGAGCGGCCACACACCCTGGCCGCCGAAGTGGCACACGACAGAACTGGTCACGAGGCTGAACAGTACGAACAGGAAGGCGAACAACAACGCGATCGATCCCTAAAAGGTTTCGTGGGTAGTGACCAGGAACTGGACCGAATCGATGGAACCCGGCCCGTCCAGAGGGAAAGCCAGGTCCACGTGCACGAGCGCGCCCCTGGACGAACGGGTGGAGGCGATTCGCAAGCCGACCCCAACATCCCGGAGCAGGCCGAGATCCCCGGAACCGGCGGCGCCGGCGAACCAGGCCTTCCCGACGTCGGCGAAGACCGCCGCGCCCAGGCGGGCCAGCTTCAGAACCTCCCATGGAAAATAGAACCGCTGTTCCACCGTCAGGAGGAATCGGCGGTTTCCCTCCTGGTACCGGAGCGGGTATCCCCGCAACCCGTTGTCCCCACCGAGGAGCAGCTGCCGTTCAGGATCCAGCCTCCGTGCCAGGTCCGCCCGGACCGAGGCGAAGAAGAGGTGACGGCGGAAATTCCTGGCGTAGAACCGAACGGTTCCGCCCACCAGGCCGTTCCGGACTCCTCCGTCGCCCAGGCGTCCCGATCCGGCCGCAGACAGGAGAAGCAATCGTCTCGACCCAGGTGAGAATCCTGCGCGGTAGTCCGCCTGCAGAAGCGCTTCGTCCCGGGCGGCGCCGAACGCCGGAGAGGACCAGCCCAGCCGGGCCGAAAAGGAGCGCCCCATGTTGAGATCCTCGGTTCGATCGATCTTGTCCAGGTCGTGCTGCTCGATAAAACCGTCCTGGATAAAGGTGTAGCCGATCCACGGGTAGGCGAGTTTTCGCTCGTCGGGAAGATCCGGCGGGAAAGGCATCCCTTCCTCGGGCTCGAAACGATCGTCCAGCCAGCGGAAGCCCGCCGACCATCGGCGAGTTTTCCCCTGCAGTAAACCCCGCGAAAAGCCCGCCTTCCATTCCACGAAGTTCTGCATATGGCGGAACCGCTCCCGGATCGAACCCTGGGAATACAGCGAGTCCACCCGGTCATAGGATTGGGCCGTCAGCCCCGCCTGCCGGCGGGTGTCCAGGCTGAAGAACGGCCGTTCCAGGACGAACCGTTTCAGGCGGCCGTCGCTGTTGTCCGAAAAATGAAGAGCCAACCGGATCCGGCTGCCGAATACATTCGGATCCCTGTATCGATAGAGGAGCGAGGTCCGGTCCACGTTGGAAGTTTGACGAATGGTGAGGCTCTTGCCCCGGCCCAGGAAATTTTTGTCCTGCAGGCCCACCCGTGTCTTGTTCTCCCCGCCGGCACGCCCGAAACCGATCCCTCCCTGCAATGTCCAGACATCCCGGGTCCGGACCAGGACGTCCACCCGTCCGTCCTTGTAACGGATCGGCTGGATCTCCGCGTCGTACAGGTACCCGGTCCGTCGGAGAAGCCTCTCGGATTCGCGCAACCGTTCGGGAATGAACGGGTCTCCTGGACGGAACAGGAGAAGGCGGCGGATCACCTTTTCCCGAGTGCGAATATGCAGCCGGTTCGCCGTTCGAAACAGCCAGCGGTTTTCTCCCGGGCGACCGGGGTCGAAAAGGTCGGCCGCCTCAATACGCACTTCCCCGATCACCGCGCCGCGGGCCGCGAGAGCGGCTTCGTCAAGCACCGACCCGGTCGCCGGTTCCTCCGGAGGGCCTTCCGCCTGCGCGCAGGGGATCAGGACGAGGAGGAGTGCGGCCCCGATCCAGGCCGAACCGTTGCGATGGATGAACCGGATCGCCTTCTTCCCTCCACGCCGAACCGTGCCCCTGGACGGGGAAACGAGTCCGGGAGGTTCCCAAACCGTTTTAAAGCACCCGCCTCGGTATGGTTCCGGTATTTCCGCCCGGTGTCAAATGCCCCGAAAAGACGCGAGGGCGCCGGTCAACCCGCGCGTTCCGCCAGTTTCAGGAACCACTTTCGAAGAAACGGATGCGCGCCGGGAAGGTCCGTCGAAAGAGCGGTCAGG
Organism: uncultured Acidobacteriota bacterium; assembly: GCA_964654385.1. Taxonomy (GTDB): domain Bacteria; phylum Acidobacteriota; class Polarisedimenticolia; order Polarisedimenticolales; family Polarisedimenticolaceae; genus Polarisedimenticola. Next base: position 6,870 of record CAZZIV010000090.1, read on the forward strand.
TCGCCGCCCAGTCCTTCGAATACCGCCGGCGAGGGAATCCGGTCCGGCAGCTTCTCCATCACCCGGATCAGTTCTCCGAGGGCGGTGGAAGCCGTTCGATTTTTGAAATCGTTCTTGTACGGATTTCGCCTTCCCCGGGCGGCCGCTCTCCAGTCGGCCCTCATCCTTTCCAGCAGCAGTTTTCGGACGGTGCGGATCTCCGGTCCGGTTGCGCCCGGGTTTTCGGCCATCCGAACCATCAGGGCCAGGAGATCGTCCCGGGTAAGATCGACCGCCGTGTTCGGGAAGGCCACCTCGACCCGGTCATGCACCCGTTCGCCCTGCCCTTCTTCGGCCCCGATCACCTGGAGCCGGACCTGCAGCTCTCCGGATACCAGGTCCAGAGGATCCAGGCCGGTCCACCGAAACCGGACCGTCCGTTCTTCCCCGGCCGCCATCCTGCCCAACTCCCGCCGGCCGGTAACACCGTTGTTCTCGCCGACCGGTCCGTCCGCCTGCACGAACCCTGCCACCGGATTGCGGGACCTGTTCGCCACCTGGATCTCGACGCCGGCGATCCCGTCCAGGATCGCCCGACCGTCGACCGCCCAACCGTTTCCGAACTGCAGGGGCCTGGATACGACCATTCCGGCGGAAGCGCTTTGCTCCCCGGCGGCGACCACTACCTTGCTCCGATGGTGCAACGGGGTCTCCGGATCGATCCGGACCTGGATCGGACGGACCGCCTTCTTCCCTCCACGCCCACGGATCCGGACGGTCGCGGAAGAAGAACGGCTGAGGGTGGCACCCCGCACCTCCAGGTCCAGCAGGCCGGAACCGCCTCCGTAGTTCGCCAGTTCCCAATACACCAGGACCGTTTCCCCCGGCTCAAACACGCCGTCCCGGTCCCCGTCCTCCAGGCGAACCTTCCGAACCTCCACATGGAGACGGTTCATCCAGCGGTCGAAGGCGGCTTGATAGGACCCGGCATAGAAACCGTCCCAACTCCAGGCGAACGATCTCTCCGCCGCCAGGGAGACCGCCCGGTCGAATCCGTCGGCGGCCCCTTCCTCGTAACTTTGCCGATAGTGGATCCACGCCCCGTATTCCCAGCCGTCCTGGAACCCGTTCCGGAATCCGTCCCGGACGAACCGGCGGGAGACCTCCGGCAGCGCGACCTGGAAGCGCTCCGCGAACCGTCGTCGAAACCGATTCCGTGCGTCCGGATCGGGCAGGAGCCGCAGGATTCCGGACCGGCCCGAATTCCTCTTCCAGTACCGGAAAGCGCCTTCGGAATCGGTCCAATGGCGGTCATAGATCTCCTGGTACGATCTCACGCCGCACAAAGCGAGGGGATCCAGCTTCCAGCCGCTGAACGCCTGGTGATACCGGGCAAGCCGCTCCTTGTCTCGAAAATAGGGCACGCGGTTTACCGGCGTCTCTCGGAACAGGTCCGCCGGGACCGGCCGAACGGCCACTGCTTCGACGAACGCCCAGTCCGGCGGAGAAGAGTCCAGGAAGCGACCGTCGAAGCGGGGCTCCCACCGTAGATCCATGAACCGCCGCTCCACCTCCCGTTCGGCGGCGGTAGCGGCCCGGGCTCTCGCCCGGTCCCGGCCGATCCGGCGGCCTCGCCGTTCCGCCTCCGGATCCCGCAGGCCGTCTTCAAAACCACGGTCCCGGTCCCACTCTCCCAGGGAGTCGTCGCTGAGAGCCGTTTTCATCCCCTGGAACCAGCCGGCCCGGTACGCTTCGATCCTCCCCCGGGTTCGAGAGAGACGTTCCGCCGTCCAAAAGGCGGCGGCATCGGCGGCGGCCAGGAACGCCCGGTCGCCCCGATCCCTTTGCGGACCCTGGCTGGAAACGGAAGCCTGGGGAGGAAGAAGATCTTCCGGGAGCCTCATCTCGACCGGAGGGCGCCGGGCCGGACGGCGGGTGCGAACGGCGCGTCCCTCGGCAGCAGAAGCGTGGGGGAGAAGAGCCGAGAGGAGAAGGCAACTCATTCCGATTTTTTTGATCATGGCGCCCTCCGGCCGGCGGGAAATCCTGGTCCGCCGATGACGAAGGCACCTATTGCAACCAGGGTGCCAGGAAGGCTGCCGGCAGGCAGGGTCCGGGAGGGCCCTGGATAAACCTTTCTTTCCAAGGTTTCTTCGGTCTTCCTCCGCGAAGGGAGAGGAAATCCGGGGAGTCCGTGCCCTCCCGGCGGCTCCGCGAGGCTGTCCTCTCCAGGGGACGGATGCCGCTGCCGCAGGGCCTGCAGCAGACAAAAACCGTCCCGCGCGCCGGGGTGAACGATACGCTGGAATGCGGACCGGATAAATCCTGTTTGCCCACGGCGATCCTACGCCGTCTCATACATACTGATGCATCCAAACGACGCAAAGGGAGCGGGAACATCATGACCATCGGCACGCTTCTTATCTATTTCAGCGCCCTGTTCGGTGTGGTCTCGTTCGTGGGGGCGATCCGCTGGGCCCGGGGGAATCCGCCTTCCGCCGGCACCTTCCGCTTCGCCTATCACGGGATGACGCTCTCCCTGGCGGCGGCATGTGTCGCCCTCATGTACGCGATCCTGACCCACGACTATCGGTTCGACTACGTCATCGGTTACTCCTCCAATGATCTTCCGATGCTGTACCTGATCTCCGCGTTCTGGGGAGGGCAGCAGGGAACCTTCCTGTTGTGGGCGTTCGCGGCGGCGCTGATCGGCTACCCGCTGTTCCGGCGCACATCCTGGGAGCCGGCGACGGTCATGGCGGTCTACCTGCCGACCATCCTGTTCATCATCGGCCTGATGTTCAACCCTCGGGGAAACCCGTTCACCCTGGCCGCCTGGGTTCCTCCCGACGGCAACGGCTTGAATCCGCTTCTCCAGGACCCGTGGATGGCGATCCACCCTCCCCTGGTGTTCCTAGGATACGCGGCGATGACCGTTCCCGCGGCGATGGCGATGGTCGCCCTGATCCGCCGCAACGAGGACTTCTGGCTCGACACCGGGCTCCGCTGGTCGCTGATCGGTTTCGTTTCCCTGGGGATCGGCATTATCCTGGGCGGCTTCTGGGCATACAAGGTGCTGGGCTGGGGCGGTTTCTGGGGGTGGGACCCGGTGGAGAACGCCTCCCTGGTCCCCTGGATCATGGTGACCGCCCTGATCCACGGTCTTCTGGTGCAGAGGTTCACCGGATCCCTCCGGCGGACCAACCTGGCCCTGGCCCTGGGCGGGTACCTGACGGTACTCTACGCCACGTTCCTGACCCGGAGCGGCGTTCTTGCCGACTTCTCCGTACACTCGTTCCCGAAGGGATCGCTCTACCGATGGCTGCTGGGGATCCTGATCGCGGCTCTGGTCGCAGCTTCCTGGGCGATGCTGAGGCGGCGGGGACCGGCAGGACCGGTGGTGAAATGGGGGCTCTCCTGGTCCTTCCTCCTGGCCTCGGCGGTGGTGCTTTTCATCCTGTCCGCCGGGACGGTCCTGATCGGCACCTCCTGGCCGATTCTCACCAGCTTTACCGAAAGCCCGACGGTCCCCAAGATTTCCTTCTACAACAACGCCAGCCTGCCGGTGTACGTCCTGCTCCTCTTCCTCCTGGGAATCGCGCCGTTCAGCGCCTGGAAACTCCCGTCCTGGAAAGCCTTGGGGAAGCCGCTCTACGTGTCGATCCTCCTGGCGGCGGCGTCCACCGTCTGCGCGTTCCTGCTGGGAGGAACCGGCGTCCGGTTCCTTTTGCTGTTCCTGGCTTCCTCCTTCGCCCTGTTCTCCAACCTGATCCGGCTCGTCCTGGTCGCCAGGGTGCGGCTCCTGAACACAGGCGCCGCCATCGCCCATTTCGGCCTGGCGTTGATGATAGTCGGCATCGTCGCTTCTTCCGCCTGGGACCAAAAGATCGAACTGAACCTCCCTCTCGGGGAGCCGGTCGCGGCCATGGAGCGGAATTTCACCTACCGGGGCCACGTGGACGGCTCCTCGCCGAAGGATCTATGGCGTGTGGCGGTGCAGATCCCCGGGGAAGGGGAGGTGACCGGGATGACCCGGATGTACCGGTTCCAGGGAGGAGACGGCGAATACCAGATCATGCGCAACCCGGCGATTCTCCGATCGTTCTCCCATGACCTGTACATCGCCCCGCTGGGGCTGGAAAGCGGCGAGAGGACCGAGCCGATCCGTTTGGTCAAGGGGCAGCCGGTCTCGTTCCGGGACGGCCGGTTGGAATTCCTGCGATTCGAAATGCCGGCCGGCCCTGACGGCGGTCATGCAGGCGCCATGAAGGTGGACGGCATCGTCCGCCTGACCGAGGCCGACGGCAAGACCACCGATCTGACCCTCTCCCTCGATTTCGACCAGGAGGGGCTGAAACCAATGCCGATCGCTCCGGCCGCCTGGCCGGGAACCACGCTTTCGATGGAACGGATCTCGGTGGACACCGCCTCTATCGACGTCCTGGCCCGGTCCGGCGGCGGCCCGGAGACCCTGATCGTCTCCGTCAGCAACAAGCCCCTTATGAGCCTTCTCTGGGCCGGCACGATTCTGCTCCTGGCCGGGTGCACCGTCGCCGCCGTCCGCAGGTACGTGGACAAGCGGCTGGCCCTGGCAGCCGGCCCGCCCACCCGGCCCGGAGCCGCGTAGTTCTCGGGCCGTCGTCCTGACCGGCAGGATGCCCCCACGCTCCCTTTGCGGCCCGGTCTCACCCGCTTTACGGCGGGAGGCGCTACCGCCGCACACGCACTCCACTGGGCGC
>CAZZIV010000091.1:0-6261 GCA_964654385.1 uncultured Acidobacteriota bacterium
GCCCGGGTTGGCAAGGAAAAGGACCGTCGTCGCCGCGGTCATCGGGAGCAGGAGGTCCCGGACCGGCGAACCGGAACGGCCGCCGGTCCATTCGAACGCCCAGCCGGCCAGTCCGGCGGCCAGGGCCTGGGCGCCCAGGTTGAAGACCAGCCGGACGCCGGTCGCTTTTCGCCGGTTGGCCAGGGTGGCGCCGATCACGCCGGCCATGGCGGCCACTACCGCCGCCGACGGTCCCAGCATCCCCAGCGAGCCCAAGACCACCGGGTGGGTCACGGTGAACTGGATCTTGACGTTCGGGATCCGCACCGGCCGGGCGCCGGCTGCTCCGCCGGCCAGGATCAGCCCTACGGTCATCCAGAAATGGTCCCACTGTCCGGGCATGGAGAGACGCCCGACAACGGCGATCGCCGCGGCGCAAACCGCGGCGATATAAAGCCGGAGGCTGAATCGGATCTTCAACGGCTCAGCATCCTCGGCGACATTCAATCTCCCTCGGGCAGACTATCGGCCCAGAGGATCCCGTCCGCCCACATCGCGGTATCGGCGAGCCAGCGGTTTTTGCCGGTCGTTCCCGTTGCAAACCGGGGGCCACTGGCCGGATGTGCGCGGAAACCACGGAGGCAGAAACACTTAAGCCTTTGATTCCCTGCCAGCTCCTGTGTCGCCCGTTCCGACACCGCTGCACCACTCGGGAGGCGCGATCTTCCGAATGCCGCGCCGGTCACTGGTTGGACGCCTGTGTCGCCGTGTCCGACACGGTCTGCCGATAAGGACGACACTGGATGCCGTACTTTTCGATTTTCTTGTAGAGAGTGCTTCGATGAATCCCCAGCTTCCGGGCGGCCAGCTTCTTATTCCAGCCTGCTTCCCGGAGAGCTTCGGCGATCCGGATCCCCTCGATCTGCTCCAGGGTGCCGTTGGCCAGGGGGATCTTTCCCGGCAGGCGCCGAATCCGTTCGGGCAGGTCGTTTTCGACGATCCGGTCGTTCCTGGAGAGAACCACCATCCGTTCCACGGCGTTCTCCAGTTCCCGGATGTTCCCCGGCCAGGGATACTCGGTCATTCTCCGCATCGCCTCCGGATGAAAAGACGCCACCGCCCGCCCGTGCCGCCGGGTGAACCGGTTCAGAAAGTGCTGGGCCAGGGCCGGAATATCTTCCTCGTGCTCCCGGAGCGGCGGGAGGTGGATCGGGATTGCATTCAGGCGATAGAACAGGTCCGCCCGGAACGATCCGTCGGCGATGGCACCTGCCAGGTCCCGGTTGGTGGCGGCGATCAGCCTGGCGTCGGTCGTAAGCGTCGTCTCGCCGCCGACCCGTTCGAACGTCCGGTCCTGGAGAACACGGAGAAGCAACAACTGGGTCGCCATGGAGATATCGCCGATCTCGTCCAGGAAAATCGTTCCGCCGGCGGCCAGCTCGAACCGGCCTCTCTTCCGCTTCCCCGCGCCGGTGAAGGCGCCCTGCTCATGGCCGAACAGTTCGCTGTTCAGGATGCCCTCGGAGTACACCACACAGTTGGCTTGAATGAACGGGCCGTTCCTCCGCGGGGAAGCGTTGTGGATCGCTTGGGCGATCAATCCTTTCCCGGTTCCACTTTCTCCTGTGATCAGGACGGTGGAATCGGTCCTGGCGACCTCCCGAACCGTTTCCACCAGCCGGGTGACCGTGGGAGAACTTCCGATGATCGTCTCGAACGGATCGGTGTTTTCGAGCCGTCCTTCCAACTCTTCCACGCGCCTCCGTTCGGCCTCCAGCGCCCGGGCGATCTTGTTCCGCCGGGCGCCCCAGCCCCGGCGCTCCGCCACCCTGTCCAAGGTCTCCTGCAACCGGGAGCCCGGAAAGGGGCGGATCAGGAAATCGAACGCACCTGCCCGGAACATCGAAACCACTGTCTCGGGACGGGGATCGGTGGCGAGGACCACCACGGGGATCGAACGGTGTTCGGATTTCAGCTTCTCCAGGGACAGCGCCGGTTCCGCCGAACCATCGATCAGGAAAAGGACCAGGTGGTACGAGCCCGATGCCAGGGCTTCCGCCGCCGCAGCAGGGTCCCCGCCGGACTCGGGCAGGACGGCGTGGAAGGTATGGCCCTCCATGCCGGGCATCGACCGGACCTCTTCGAAGACCTTCGGTTCGGCTCCGATCCAGAGGGCTCGCATCGATTGCGATTTCGTAATCCTGTCCGATCCAGGTTCCATTCCGTTTCCTCGTTCGGCTCTTCCCATCCTCTTAGTAGCAATCGGGAGGCCAGCGCGGGACCGGGTGGAATAGTTCTGACAATTCCACTTTCGGGCCTGTTATAAGAATTCCACCGCCGCTCGTCGTCAGTTCGGATCGGAGTCAAGGGAGAATGAACGTCACTGTGGAATAATGGGCCTGTGAAGATCGAGCCCCACCTGCTGCTGGACGCCGCCGTCTTTCGGACGGCCTTTCCGGACCGTCTCGGCAGCCTGGAAGACCCGGAGTGGCTGGCTGCCCTTCGCCGGGGCGGGACGGCTCCGTTCACGACCGACGACCGGATCCGGAAAGCGGTCCGGGACCTGTTCCGGACCGCCGGCTACAAGCCGACCGGAAGGGGGAAGCCGGCATCCGAATATCTATTGAAGGCGGCGGAAGGGCACGGGCTGCCGTCGATCAACGCCGCCGTGGATATCTGCAACGTCGTATCCCTCCACACCGGACTTCCGATCAGCGTGGTGGATGCCGGCAGGCTGGAGGAACCGATCTCCCTTAGGATCGCCGGGGAAGATGAGGGAGCCTACGTATTCAACCGGTCCGGCCAGGAGATCCGCTTCGGAGGGCTGTTCTGCCTGTTTGACCGGCAGGGCCCCTGCGCCAACGGCGTGAAGGATTCCCAGCGGACCAAGACCGGGCCGGAAACAACGAACACGATCTCCGTCGTGTGGGGAACCACGGCTCTCCCGGGCCGGAGCGCCGCAGCCCTGAACTGGTACGTCGAACTACTCGGGCGCATGAAGGCGGAGGTGGAGGTCCTGGCCCGGTCCTGAAATCCTGCAGGCACCCCGACGGGCCGCCGCGGCTGGAGGCCGTTTCTATCGCGCCGATTTTCCTGGATGAAGAGATCGATCCAGCAGCTTTCCCCAGCGGTTGTTGTAAGGATGGACCTCATGAACCGGCCGGCCGGCCCGGTACACCGGGCGTCCTTCATTGGCCCACTGGAAGATCGAGCCTTCCAGGTTCAGGATGTTTTCGTATCCTTTGTCGATCAGGCGGGAAGCGATGGAGGAGGACCGGTAGCCGACCGAGCAGTACAGCACCACCGGCTTCTCCGCTTCCACACCAGTGCGCCGGTCCAGAAGCGCCTGCACCTCGGACACCTTCTCCGCCTGGACCGCCCCCTGAAGATGGCTGACCGCGTATTCTTCCGGTGAGCGCACATCGACAAGGAAAACCGAATCCGGACCGTCGGCTTCCAGCTTTTCCGCCAACCAGGCGGCACCGACCTGGGGAACTTCCGGAAACTTCTGCCGAATCCTGTTCCGGACGCCGGGCCAATCCGGAGTGCCGCAGCCGGCGGCCGTCCAGGCGAAAAGAAGGACGGCCGCCAGGCGCAGGATTCGTTTCACGACGAGCATCAATAGCGATAGTGGTCGGGCTTGTACGGGCCGTTCACCGGCACACCCAGGTAATCGGCCTGCTCTTGGGTCAACCGGGTCATCCTCACCCCCAGGTGAGGGAGGTGCAGCCGGGCGACCTCTTCATCGAGATGCTTCGGCAAAACGTATACCTGGTTCTTGTACCTGGACGTCCGGGTATGCAGCTCGATCTGGGCCATCACCTGGTTGGTGAAAGAAGCGGACATGACGAAACTGGGGTGACCGGTGGCGCAACCCAGGTTCAGCAGCCTCCCTTCCGCGAGCATCATAATGCTGTGACCGTCGGGAAACTTCCATTCGTCGTACTGGGGCTTGATGTTGACCCGCCGGATCCCGTCGATTTTCTTGAGGCCGGCGATGTCGATCTCGTTGTCGAAGTGGCCGATGTTTCCGACGATCGCCTTGTCCTTCATCCGGCGCATGTGGTCGGCGGTGATCACATCCTTGTTGCCGGTGGTGGTGACGAAGATGTCGACGGTCTCCACCGCATTTTCCAGGGTGTTGACCTCGTATCCTTCCATCGCCGCCTGCAGGGCGCAAATCGGATCGATCTCGGCGATGATCACCCGGGCTCCCTGGCCCCGCAGGGCCTGGGCGCAGCCCTTGCCGACTTCTCCGTATCCGCAGACCATCGCCACTTTTCCGCCGATCATCACGTCGGTGGCCCGGCAGATACCGTCGGTCAGGGAGTGGCGGCAGCCGTAGATGTTGTCGAACTTGCTCTTCGTCACCGAATCGTTGACGTTGATCGCCGGGAACAGCAATTTCCCTTCCTTCGCCATCTGGTACAGCCGGTGCACGCCTGTGGTGGTTTCCTCGCTGACCCCCTTGACGCCCGAGGCCACCCGGTTCCAGCGTCCCGGTTCCTCTTTCACGACCTTCCGGAGGACTTTCAGGAACTCCCCCCACTCCTCCGGATCGTTCTCGGCGTCGAACGCCGGGACCTGCCCGGCATCTTCGAACTCCTTTCCCTTATGGACCAGGAGGGTCGCGTCGCCTCCGTCGTCGACGATCAGGTCCGGGCCGCTTCCGTCCGGCCAGGCCAACGCCTCGTTGGTACACCACCAGTACTCCTCCAGGGTCTCCCCTTTCCACGCGAACACCGGCACACCTCTCGGATTCTCGGCGGTCCCCCCGGTGTCGGGCCGTCCGACCACTACCGCGGCGGCGGCGTGATCCTGGGTGGAGAAAATATTGCACGAGACCCACCGGATGTCGGCGCCGAGATCCGCCAGGGTTTCGATCAGCACGGCGGTCTGGATGGTCATGTGCAGGCTGCCCATGATCTTCGCGCCTGCCAGCGGCTTCTCGCCTGCATACTTCTCTCTCAGGGACATCAGGCCCGGCATCTCGTGCTCAGCCAGGTTGATTTCCTTCCGGCCGAAATCGGCCAGGGAGAGGTCCTTGACCTTGTAAGAGGGCCTCCCCGCCTGTTCGGCGGCCGCGAAAGGGTGCGTGGACGCACCGGTGACTGTGCTCATCGATCTCCTCCCATCCCCACAGGGGAACAACGTTGCCGCCCGTCTTTCTCTTCCCGGGCGGGTGTTTCTTTTTCATTTCTTCTCGTCCTCGACGCTGCGGCGGTTGCGGCGAAGAGGGCCGGTCCTTTCGCTTTCCGATCCGCCGGCAACCGGCGGTACGCCACGTCGCGGAACCCGGCCTTCCCGAGACGGAGGACGATATCCGATCGGGAGAATCCGAGCCAGACATGACCCATCTTCTTTTCAAATTCGGCCCTCTGGTGGGGGACCATGTCCACCAGCAGCAGTCGGCCGCCCGGCTTCATGACCCTCGCGGCCTCCGCGAGGGCCGCTTCCGGCTCCGGGATATGGTGGAGAACCAGCATCATCACCGCTCCATCCAGGCTGCCGGAGGGGAAAGGGAGCCGTTCCAGGCCGGCATGATGAAGCTGGACATTTTCGAACGGTTCCAGCCGCTCCCGGGCCGCCTCCAGCATCGGGGCGGAATCGTCCACCGCGTGAACCTGACCGACAAAAGGGGCCAGGTTCGCCGCGGCGTGACCGGTGCCGCATCCCAGGTCGGCGACCTGCATCTCCGGCTCCAGGAGACCGAGCAGGGCCCGGGCTCCGAAGCTCCCACCGAAAAGGTCTCCACGGACCTCTTCCCATTCCGGCGCGTCCCGGCGGAAGAACGCCCGGGACCGGGCCCGTCTCTCCGCCAGGACCTCTTTCAATTGCCTGGAATCTCCGGCAGTCTCTAGGAGAGCCGACACCTGCCGCCGGACGATGTTCCAGAGAGAGCGGGCCGGCTCGTCCAGGCCGTCGGGGCGAAGAACGTACAATCGGCGGGTCCCCTCCTTCCGGGCCTGGATCCAGCCTTCATCGGCGAGCATTTTCAGGTGACGGCTGGTGGAGGATTGGGGGATCCCCAGAACCCGGCCGATCTCGCTGACCGACAGGTCCCGGTCCTCCAGGAGGTACAGGATCCGTCCCCGCAGAGGATCCGCCAGGGCCGCCATCCGTTCGAAAACCTGCCTCGGCTCGTTCCGTTTCATCGATATATCCATCTGTATATGCGGATATATGGTTACATATCTCTATCCGTTTTACAAGGGAGAGCCGAATCTGGAATGCCGGCCGGTGGTGTATCCTTCTCCATCCAGGGAGGAAGGGATATGTTTC
>CAZZIV010000091.1:6361-11581 GCA_964654385.1 uncultured Acidobacteriota bacterium
GGAATGCCGGCCGGTGGTGTATCCTTCTCCATCCAGGGAGGAAGGGATATGTTTCGCGCAGGATTTTTCCAGTTTCGCCCGCATTTCGGCGAGGTTCGGAAGAACCTGGAAACCGTCCTGGAATCTCTGGCCGGAGTCGAGGCGGACCTGATGGTCCTGCCTGAATTGCCGTTCACCGGCTACAACTTCCGAAACCGGAGGGAACTGGCCGGCCTGGCGGAGGACCCCTCCCGATCGGAAACCGTGGATGCTCTGGCCTCCCTTTGCAGACGAAAGAGCCTCTACCTGGTGACCGGCTTCGCCGAAAAGGCAGGGGACAGGATCTTCAACTCCGCCCTGCTGATCCGGCCGAGGGGACCGGTCCGGATCTACCGGAAACTCCACCTGTTCTTCAACGAGAAGAAAATCTTCGATCCAGGCGACCTGCCACTTCAAACCCACACTGTTCGAGGAGTGCGGATCGGTATGATGATCTGCTTCGACTGGGTGATTCCGGAAGTCGCCCGAACCCTCGCCCTGGAGAGAGCGGATCTCCTCTGCCACCCTTCCAACCTGGTCCTGGACTATTGCCAGAAAAGTATGCGGACCCGTTGCCTGGAAAACGGCGTGTTCGCGATCACCGCCAACCGGTTCGGCCTGGAGAAGAGGCCCCACGGATCCCTGAAGTTCACAGGAGGGAGCACGATCATCGGCCCTCGAAGCGAGATCCTGGCCCAGGCTCCCGCCCAGCGACGCCGGATCGAGATTGCCGGCATCGATCCGAAGCTCGCCCGGAACAAGTTCCTGACCCGGCACAATCACCTGCTGAAGGATCGACGGCCCGAATTTTACGCCTGACGATCCTCCGGTGGCATGGTAATGTTTTCAGGATGAAACCAGAACCTGTGCTCAACCCGGAAGAATATGTTCCCCACGTCCCGCTCCACCGGCCGGTGCAGCCGATCGTGGACGGACGGTACCGGGTCAGCTTCGCTTCGACTCCCGAGGAGTACCTGGCCGCCCTTCGGCTCCGTTTTGAAGTGTTCAACCTGGAACTGGGAGAAGGGTTGAGCCGTTCCTTCGACACCGGCCTGGACCAGGATCGCTTCGATCCCTACGTTCACCACCTGATCGTTCGAGACACGGAGCTCGACCGGATCGTCGGCACCTACCGGATGCAGACCTGGGAGATGGCGGAAACCGGCGCCGGGTTCTATTCGGAGGGCGAGTTCACCCTGGATGACCTTCCCGGCGGCGTGCTCCGGGAGGGGATCGAAATCGGCCGGGCCTCGGTGGATCGGACCTACCGAAACCGGCAGGTCCTCTTCCTCCTGTGGAAAGGGCTGGCCCAGTACATGAGCTTCAACCGGAAGCGGTACTTTTTCGGCTGCTGCTCCATCACCAGCCAGAACCGCAACGAAGGCCTCGCGTTCGATCGCCACCTGCGCGAGAGCGGCATGGTGCATCCCGAACTGCGGGTCCGTTCCCGAGACCCCTACCTTTGCGAACCGTCGCCGGACGATCCTCCCTACCAGGGTCAGGTCAGAATCCCTCCGCTGTTCAAGCTGTATCTCCGGTACGGATCCCGGGTGATCAGTCCACCGGCGCTGGACAGGGAATTCAAGACCATCGACTGGCTCGTGGCGTTCGATTTCGAACAGCTGGCCCCTCATTCACGGAAGCTGTTCTTCGGATACTGACCGAAGTGCGCCGATCCTTCCGCATCGTCCGGAGGTTTGCGGGATTTCTGCTTTCCACCCCGCTGGCCGCGCTGATCATCCTGTGTGGCCTTCCGTTCGTGCGGATCGCGGGCGGATCGATCCCCCGGTGGCGGGCGGTCAACTTCCGGCTCTGGTCCCGATTCATTACGCATCTGATCGGGATGGAGGTCCAGGTCCTAGGGCATCCCCCTGCCAGCCCGTTCCTGCTGGTCTCCAACCACCTGAGCTACGTGGATATCGTTCTTCTGGCCTCCCGGACCCCCTGCACGTTCGTCGCCCGGGGCGATCTCCGGCACTGGCCTTTCCTCGGCCCTCTCGTCGCTGTCGGCGGCACCCTTTTTGTGAATCGGAACATGAAGAGGGACATCCCCCGGGTGAACGAACAGTTCAAGACCCCCTATGAAAACGGCGTCGGCATCGTGATCTTTCCCGAAGGAACCAGTTCCACCGGCGAACAGGTCGGGAAGTTTCGTTCCTCGCTCCTGGAGCCGGCGGCACAGGGCGGGCTCCCCGTCTACTACGCGTCGATCCGATATGAAACCGAACCGGGAGATCCGCCAGCCGGCCTCGCGGTTGCCTGGTGGGGCGATATGGAATTCTTCCCCCACCTCCTGGGCCTGTTCCGTCTGCGCCGGTTCAAGGCAAAGCTGATCTTCGGCGACCGGCCGGTGTCGAGCAACGATCGAAAAGAGCTGGCCGCGCTCCTGGAGTCCAGGGTTCGAGCCGAATTCGAGCCGATGCCGTTCCCGCCCGGGCCACCCCAACGGTCATGAGCCGGCCCACCCCCACCCGCCGCCGGACCGGGAGGCGATTCCTCCTCCTGTACCTTTTTCTTCTCGCCGCTTCCTGGGGCGTGCGTCATTTTGCCGTTCCCTCCCCCTCCCCGGCGACCCGGGATGGGATCGCCACCCGGCGGTTCATCCGGCTGCAAGGGGTCCGGCTCTCCTGGCTTCACGTCCCTCCTTCCTCCTCCGGCCCCGACGCCTCCCCGACGCTGCCGGTGATGCTGATCCACGGCAGCCCGGGGCAGGCGGCCGATCTCCGGAGGCTGTTTCCCGGGCTCTCCGGGCGGCGCAGGATCCTGGCGCCGGACCTCCCCGGTTTCGGCCGCTCGGACCGGGACATTCCCGACTATTCCATCGCCGCCCACGCCCGGTACCTGCTGGAACTCCTGGACCAGGAAGGGATCGAAAGGGTTCACCTGGTCGGTTTCAGCATGGGAGGCGGCGTCGCCCTGGAACTGTATGACCTGGCCCCGGAGCGGATCGCCTCGGTCACGTTGCTGTCGTCCATCGGCGTCCAGGAGATGGAACTGTTCGGCGACTACCGGATGAACCACCTGGTCCACGGCGCCCAGTTGGCGCTGCTGAAATTGATCCTGGACGGAATACCCCATTTCGGCCTCCTGGACGGTGGGATGCTGGACATCCCCTACGCCCGGAATTTCTACGACTCGGACCAGCGGCCTCTCCGGGGGATCCTGATTCGCCTGGATCCGCCAACCCTGATTTACCATGGCCGGAACGACCCGCTGGTTCCGCTCGCCGCCGCGAAGGAGCACGCCCGCCTGGTGCCCCAGTCGGTCCTGGAAGTGGTGGACGGCGACCACTTCATGGTCTTCACCCGCGGGGACCAGGTCGCCCGGGCGGTTTCCCGGTTCCTGGACCGGGTGGAAGCCGGGCGGGAGCCGACCCGGGCCCAGGCCGATCCGGCCAGGATCGCCGCTTCCCTGAAACCGTTCGACCCCTCGACGGTTCCCGAAGCGAACGGCGTCGCCCTCCTGGTCCTCATGCTCCTGATCGCCCTGGCCACCCTGGTCAGCGAAGACCTGACCTGCATCGCCACCGGCCTGATCATCGTCCAGGGGCGGATCGGCTTCCTCCCCGGGGTGCTGGCCTGCTTCGCCGGGATCTTTTTCGGCGACCTGCTCTTGTACCTGGCCGGCCGCTGGATCGGCCGGCCGGCACTCTCCCGGCGCCCCCTCCGCTGGTTCCTGTCGGCGGAACGGGTGGAACAGGGTTCCCGCTGGTTCCGGCGCCGGGGGCCGATCGTCATCGGACTGAGCCGGTTCACGCCGGGAACCCGGCTGCCGACCTACTTCGCCGCCGGGATGTTCCGAACCGGGTTCTGGCGGTTCTCCCTGTATTTCTTTGTGGCCGCCGGCCTCTGGACGCCGATCCTGGTGGCGTTTTCCATGTTCGCGGGGTCGGACGTGCTTCGTTATCTCTCCTGGATGGAGCGGTACGGCGTCGTCGGCCTGATCGCCTCGGCGTTCCTGATTCTGCTGGTGGTCCGCTTCCTGGCGCCGCTGCTGACCTGGAGAGGCCGGCGGAGAATGAAGGGAAGATTCCTGCGGATCACCCGCTGGGAATTCTGGCCTCCCTGGCTGTTCTACCCTCCGGTGGTATTGCATATCCTGTTCCTCGGCCTCCGCTACCGCTGCTTGACCCTTTTCACCGCCGCCAATCCGGCGATGCCGGCCGGCGGGTTCATCTCCGAATCCAAGAGCGCGATCCTGGACGGATTGATCCGGGGCGGAAGCGGGGATTCCATCGCCCGGTATCTCCTGCTGCCCGGGGGCGCCCGGGATGAGAACTTCCGGCAGGCCCGACGGTTCATGGAACGAGAGTCGCTGGAATTTCCGGTGGTGTTGAAACCGGACATCGGCCAACGCGGCTCCGGGGTCCGAGTCGTGCGCGGCGAAACCGATCTAAAGCGGTGCATCGAGAGCACCGGAGAAACGATGATCCTCCAGGAATACGTGCCGGGCGTCGAGTTCGGCGTGTTCTGGTACAAGCTCCCTGGAGAACCGGAAGGGGTGGTGTTCAGCATCACCGAAAAGGTGATCCCCGAGGTGACCGGAGACGGCCGTCGATCCTTGGAACGATTGATCCTGGAAGACCGAAGGGCCGTGGCGATGGCGGAGGTCTACCTGGCCGGGCGGCCGGACGCCGCCGATACGATTCCCCGGGCTGGGGAGAGGGTCCCTCTGACCGAGTTGGGAACCCATTGCCGGGGCGCGGTGTTCCTGGACGGAAGCCGGGTGAACGGGCCTGGACTGGCCGGCGCCCTGGAGGAGATCAGCGGCGGCTACGAAGGGTTCTGGTTCGGCCGGTACGATCTGCGGGTGGAAGATCCGGCCGACCTGGCCCTGGGGCGACGGTTCAAGGTGATCGAACTGAACGGCGTCACTTCCGAAGCAACCCACATCTACGATCCGAAGACCGGCCTCTTCGAGGCGTGGAGAGTGCTGCGAAAGCAGTGGAGCGTCGCCTTCGAAATCGGCGCCCGGAATCGGAAGGCCGGAGTACGGCCGGCCACGGTCCGGGAACTGGTCCGCCTGATCCTTCGCTACCGGTCCGAATCCTCCGGCCGGGAATAGAGGGCGATCGGAACGGGGAGGCCGGGCGCCGACTTCCCTCCCGAACCGGTTTGAGGGGGGCCGTCCGCCCGCGCCCCGGCGAGGACGAGCGCTCGGGCCCGCTCGATGGCCATCGACAGCGGCACCGGCCCGTCGAGC
>CAZZIV010000092.1:0-11510 GCA_964654385.1 uncultured Acidobacteriota bacterium
CAGGCATGGGCCCCCCCCAAGTGAGGGTTGGCAGCTGCCCGCCGAGGGAAGTCGGTGGATGTTGTGGGGGCGTTTGCGGTAGTAGAGACAGTCCATCTCCCGCCACTCTCCCGCGTCCTCCGGGATCTCTTCCGAAGAGCGATACACGCGCGTCTCGCCGTCCTCGGTGGTCAGTTCCACTTCATAGATCGTATCCCGGGTCTCATCGGCGCGGTACCGGACCCGGTTCCCCGGATCCACATGCCAATGGATGCCGTGGGAACGCCCGCGCTCGGTCCCCCCTACCTTGAGGAGCAGGACCGTGTCGGTCTCCGTGTTCGCTTCATCGGATTCGAACCTGGGGAGGACTTTCAGCTTGTCGCCGAGGAACTTGGTCGGCCAATGGCACTTCTCGCAGGTATCCCTGGCCGGGCGAAGGCTGTGGACCGGCGTCGGAATCGGCTTGGGATAAAGATCGAAGGTCACCGACACCAACTGCCAGGAACCGGAGATCTTCGATTTCACGAACCAGCCGGCTCCGGACCCGATGTGGCACTCGACGCAGCCGACACGGGCGTGAGCGGATCTCTGGTACGTCGTGTACTCGGGGGACATCACCGAGTGGCAGGTGGCTCCGCAAAATGCGTCGCTCTCCATCACTTCCACCGCGTGATAGGTGGCGACGGCAACGATCGCCACGTTCACCACCGTGACCGCCACGAAGATCAGCATAAGCTTCCGATGCCTTTCGGTGTTCAGGTCGAAGACCGGCAGACGCCCGGTTCCGGGCACCCTCCCCTCCCGAACGGCCCGGCGGCGTTGCAGGTACAGTCCGAGAGGCATGAGAATCAAGCCGAGCACGAAGAAGCCGGGCAGAATGATGAAAGTCAGGATCCCCAGGTAGGGACTCCCCTGCTGACCGGTCAGTTCCAGTCCGAAAAAGACCAGGAGAAGAAGACCCGAAACCAGGGTCAGGGCGGCTCCAAGCAGCCCCACGGGATGTCGGGTCAATGACCAGGTAATTCTCGACATTTCACCCCCATCAAAGTGACCGGGCATCATACCGTTCCCCACCCGGTCCGTCAGCAGGAAACCTCAGCAATAAGGTCTAGAATGTATCCTTCCGGAATCGATGAAGAAGAAGGCGGTTTTTACGTGAACCTGAAGCGATCCTTGCAGGCGGCCGGATTCGCCGGGGAACTGCACTCCGAAGCTCCCCTGGCCCCGAGGACCACCTGGAGGATCGGAGGCCCCGCCGAGCTCCTGGCCGTTCCGCTGGACGCCGCGGACCTGGCCCGGGCGATCCGCTGGGCCGTGGCCGGCGGCGTCCCGTGGCGGGTCCTCGGGAACGGCTCCAACCTGCTGGTGTCCGACCGGGGAGTCCGGGGACTGGTCCTCCATCTCCGAAAAACCCTGGACACGGTCCGGTTCGACGGGAATTCGGTCCATGCCGGCGCCGGCGCCTCTTTTCCGCTCCTGGCCCATCAATGCGCCGCCCAGGGCCTGACCGGACTCGAGTTCGGGGCCGGTATCCCAGGCACCGTCGGCGGAGCGATCCTCATGAACGCCGGCTGGCACCGGCACGAGATCGGGAACTTCGTCACCCGGGTGATGTTCCTGACCCCGGACGGCGCTCTCGAATCATGGCCGAGAGAAGATTGCCGGTTCTCCTATAGATCCAGCGCGTTCCGCCGCCGCCGCGGCGTGGTGCTGGAGGCCTCCCTGTCCCTGGCCGAAGACACCGAAGAGGAGATCCGGAGCCGCCTGGAGCGGTTTTCCGTCTCCCGCAAGGAGAATCAGCCGACCTCGCTACCGTCCTGCGGGTCGGTTTTCGAGCAGCCGCCGGGCGATTTCGCCGGACGGCTGATCGAGGAGGCCGGCCTGAAAGGTGCCCGGGTGGGCGACATCCAGGTCTCTCCCATCCACGCCAATTTTTTCGTGAATCTGGGCCGGGGCACGGCGGAACAGGTGCTGGAGCTGGCCCGGCAGGTCGAGAAGGCGATCCTGGAAAAATTCCAGGTGCGGCTGGTCAGAGAATTCGAGTACTGGGAATAGAACCCTCTCCGGTCCCCGGTCAACTCTCGATCAGCTCCCGGACCTGTTCGATGAACGAGGCCGGCCCGGTCGGATCGAACCGCACCTGGTCGGCCTCCTCCACGAGGAGCCCGTCGAACAGCGCCCGCTTGCCGGCCGCCACCTTCCGCACCCGCTCTTCGATCGCCCCCCGGGTGACGAAGTGGAGAACATGGACGCCCCGTCGCTGCCCCATCCGGTGAACCCGGGCGATTCTCTGCTCCAGCACCGCCGGGTTCCAGGGAACTTCCATGTTGACCACCACCGACGCCACATCCTGCAGGTTCAGCCCCAACCCTCCCGCGTCGGTGGAGAGAAGAACCCGGAACCGGGGATCGGTCCGGAAGCGGTCCAGGACCTGGGTGCGGGCCCGGCCGCCCAACCCGCCGTGAAAAATTTCCGTGGTTTCCTCCCGCCTCGCCAGAAGCCCTCCCATGGCGTAACGGCAGAGCCTCAGCATCCTCTCCCATTGGCTGAACACCACCACCTTGCCGTCGGTCCCCTCCAGGAGTTCCTCCAGTACGTGGAGAAACTCCTCCAGCTTGGGGGAATGGAGCCGGGCGAGGTCCGGTTCCGGTTCCCTGGAGTCTCCCCCGACCACCGACTCGAACCGCTCCCAGGAGTACTGGGCCAGACCGTTGCAGAGGATCCGCATGGAAGTGAGCGTCTGAAGCAGGATCCTCCCTTCCGCCGGCCCCAGGACCCCGTTCCCCGAAAGCAGCCGGGCCACCTTCGCCGAGAGTCTCCTGTAGGGCCGGATCTGGGCGGAAGTCATCTCAATCCAGTAGGTGTTGTCGGTCCGGTCCGGAAGTTCATCCAGCACCATGCTCCTTTCCCGGCGCAGGAACAGCGGCTTCAACCTGGAACGGAGGATCCCCAGATCCTCGTACGCGGTCACCCGGCCTTCCGCATCGGTCACCGCGTGGAATGGGAGCAGCCTCCACCGGGGGCCCAGTGCGCGGGGGTGGAGGAACTCCACCAGGGAATGGAGTTCGGTCAGCCGGTTCTCCAGCGGAGTTCCGGTCAGGATGAACGCGTACGGGCTCCGAAGCTTCTTCACCGCCCGGGCGGTCTTGGTCTCCCAGTTCTTGATCCGCTGGGCCTCGTCCAGGATCACCAGGTCCGGGGACGCCGCCCGGAGCAGATCCAGGTCCCGCAGCACCAGCTCGTAGTTGATGACCAGGAAATTGGAGCGCCAGGATTCATACATCGCCAGCCGGCCGGAACGGCGCCCGTCCACCACCCTGGCCTGCTCTCCGCACACTTTCTCGATTTCATCCCTCCACTGGTACTTGAGGGACGCCGGACAGACCACCAGGCACTTGCGCGCCTGGGCATGGCGCCGGAACAGAAGGGCGGCGGCCACCGCTTGGACGGTTTTCCCCAGCCCCATATCGTCGGCGAGAAGGGCCCGGCCGGTCCCGGCGAGAAACCGGACGCCGGTTTCCTGGTATCGGTGCAGAGTGATCCTCAACCGGGCGGTCAACTCTTCCCAGTCGCTCCGGGAGAGGGCGAGGGCGCCGGACTCTCCGGCCGTGGATCCTTCCCGCCGGCCGTCTTCCAGGATGCGTGCCAGACCCGGCCCCAGGTCGAGCACCCAGCCCCGGTCAGCTGCCGCCTGCCTCCCGTTCCGAATCGCTTCCTCCGCCCAGTCAAGCCGGTCCTGGCCGGACGGCGCCGGTCGGATCCACCCATTTCTCCGGAACCAGGTGGAGAGCCGGCCGGGCGACTCGCCGGGAGGCAGCGCGATCCGGATCTCCTGGAACGGGTCCGGCGTCCGGTCGATCCACTCCCTGGGAGAGTGCCAGATCGAAAGGACGTGGTCCGGCCACGCCTTTTTCTTCCGGGAATACCACTGCCGGACCCGCTCGATATGCTTGCAAGTGCCCAGTTCGTTCTTTTCGAAATCGGGACAGGTGCAGTGACCGTGCTCTCCCCCGGCGCCGCGGAGGATCACCAGGTAAGCTCCGCTCATTCCTTTCCTGCCGACTCGAAACCTGGGAGGCAGTCCGGCGCCTGGGAGGGGGTGGACCTCTTTTTTCTCCTGCCGCGCCCTCTGCTTTCTCTCCTTCAGTTCGTTTCGGCGCGCCAATTCGACCCGTTCCTCTCGTGTGAGGGTCCGCTCCTCTTCGCCCAGGATCACGAAGCCGGGACGGGCCGGAGCCCTCTGGACGATTCTCCCCTCTCCCCGGGCACGGCGGCCCGCGTGACGGCGACGGCGCCCGGTCCCATCCACATTGGCGGGAGCGGAGAGCGGAAACCGGAGAGCCTCCAGCGCCGCCACCGCGTGGCGGCACGGCCGGCCGTCCGACTGGGAACAGGTGCAGGTGTGCTCCAGGGCTCCCTCTCGAACCGTCACCTCCACTTCATGGGGCACCGAACGGTTTCCACGGACCCTGGCCGCCACCGAGGACCCATTGGTGCTGAGGTGAAGTTGCTCGACGCGGCCGAGAAGGGCGTATTTCCGTCCGGTTTCCGCCAACCGCACGCCGGCCCATTCGGCCAGGTCCCAGGTCAGGAGCACCGGATCGGCGGGCGGGGCCGGCGAGGCCGGACCGCCGGAGCCGTCTTTCATGCGGCCGGTCTTTCTGCCGGCCGAACCTCTCGATCGTCGGTTCCCTGTAGGCATATCCCAATAGTCTGCCCTGAACCGGCGAAGGAATGCAACCGCAACCTGCCCCGTGGGATCTCTCCACACCGGTTCCGCCTTGCCCCCTCCAGCGGTTCCCGGTAGCATCGACTCTTCGATTCTCCGGGACACGGAGAACAATGCCAGGAGCGATAGAGATGGCAAAACCGACCGTTACCGGCCTGGAACTCCGATTGGGCAGGTTTCTCGGAGAAAGCCATCCAACGTCCGTGAACGCCGGCCTGCAGGCGCTCTCCCAGGTGCTCCGATCCATGGAGGATCCTGCCGGGGATCCGGACCGGTTCGAAGCGGTTCGAGACCGGTTTCGCCGGGAACTCGGCAAGCGGCTGAAAAGGTCGGCGGACCGGCTCCCGGAGGACCTGGGCGACCCGATTCCCGGCCGGCGGATCCACCGGATCGCCGATGCCCAGCGGGAGGTGATCCTGGAAGATTGCGACGGTTTTCTGCGCCGGGAGGCGATCGCCGCCTCCCTGACCTCGGAGGAACGGCGGGAGATCCTCCGGGGGATGATCTACACCCGGGCGGTGGACAACCGGCTCAAGCAGTTCTTTTTGGGCAGCGAGGTCCGGTACGAAGGGCAGCCGTTTCAGGGGAAAGGGTTCCGCTCCCTGGGGCAGGAAGCGATTTTCGCCGCCCCCGTCCGGCTCCGGCGGGGACCGGAATGCCGGGGCCCCGGAGGAACATGGAAGGGGGACGTGGTCGCGCCGATGATCCGGGACCTGGGAGCGGCGCTGGCGATGGCCCTCGACGACGATGCGCTCCGCCAGGTCCTGAACGCCCAGATGGGGAAAAGCGGACCGCCGATGAACGGGAAGGATTTCCACCTGGGCGATTTTTCCCGCGGGGTTCTTCCTCCGACCGCGCCGCTGAGCCTGTCCACCTTGATCGTCAGCGGCCTGGCTCTCGCATTCAAGATGAACCGTTCCCGGCAGGTGGCGGTCTCCTTCATCGGCGAAGGAGGAACGTCCCTGGGTGAATGGCACGAATCGATCAATTCCTGCGCCGTCCGGCGGCTGCCGGCGGTCTTCTGCGTTGAGAACAACCAGACCGCTCTCTCCACGCCGGTCCGGGAACAGACGGCGGCGATCCGTTTCGCCGAGAAGGCACGTGGGTACGGGATTCCCGGAATCACCCTGGATGGAACCGATCCGGACGCCGTGGCCGCCGGGTTCACCTGGGCGGCGGAAAGGGCCCGGGCGGGAGACGGACCGGCCCTGATCGAACTGGTCTGCATGCGGATGTGCGGCCACGCCCACCACGATGACATGCTGTACCTGGGAAAGGAGCCGCCGGTCGGCTGGGATTACCCGGCTCCCGGAAAGCAGGGCTACGTGGACCGGGAATTGTATGCCGCCTGGACCAGGAAAGACCCGATCCGCTGCTATGAACGGCGGCTCTTGGAAGAAGGGATCCTGGAGAAGGGCGAAGGCGACCGGCTTCGGAAAGAAGCAGAAGATGCCGTGGCCCGGCAGGCGAAAATCGTCATCGAGGCGGAATGGCCCTCGCCGAGCGAAGCGGGAAGCGGCGTGCTCGCCGGAGAACCGCCCAGGGTCCGGATCGAACCGCTGGAGGATCGGACGCCTGCTCCTGTGCCGCCTCCCGGGCCGGCGCCGAGCATCGAGCCGGCGCCGCCGTTCGACACGAAGGGAACAACGTTCCTGGAGGCGGTCATGCTGGGGATCGGCGACGCCCTGGAGGCCGATCCGGCGGTGTTCCTTTACGGGGAGGATATCGGCGGGAAGTACGGGAACGCCTTCCTGCTGCTCCGGCCGCTGCTGGAAAAATACGGCGAACGGATTCTCAATTCGCCCCTTGCGGAAGGGGGGATCCTGGGGGTCTGCATCGGCGCCGCCCTGGCCGGGAAGCGGCCGATCGGCGAGATCCAGTTCAATGACTTCATCGCGACCGGGTTCAACCCCCTTGTGAACGGCGCCGCGAAGATCCGGTACCGGTGGGGAAGATCGGTGCCGATGGTCCTGCGGCTCCCCTGGGGCGGGATGCGCCACGCCGGGCCGTACCACAGCCAAAACACCGAGCCATGGTTCTACCGGACCCCCGGCCTGAAGATCGTGGCGCCTTCGACCCCGCACGACGCCCGGCGCCTGATGCTTGCCTCCGTCCAGGATCCGGACCCGGTCCTGTTCTATGAGCATATCGCCCTGTATCGGGACCCGAAGATCCGCCAGGACCTCTCCGGCCCGCCGGAGGAATCCGTTCCGATCGGCAAAGCCGCCGTTCGACGAACCGGCGACGATCTCCTGATCATCTCCTACGGCGCGTATGTCCATCTCTGTCTCCGCGCGGCGGAACGGCTGAGCCGGGACGGAGTGGAATCGGCGGTCCTGGACCTGAGAACCCTGGCCCCCCTTGACCGGGCGACGGTTCTTTCCCTGGCCCGGCGGTGCGGGAAGGTGTTGATCGTCCATGAAGATACACGAACCGGCGGGATCGGAGAGAGCCTGGCGGCGTTCCTCCAGGAGGAGGCTTTCGAAAACCTGGACGCGCCGATCCGGATCCTGGGAGCCCTGGATACGCCGGTGCCCTATGCGCCACCCCTGGAGGCGGCGTTCCTCCCTTCGGAAGCCGAGATCGAAAACGCGGCCAGGCTCCTGGCCGGCTACTGACCCGGCCGGCCGGTTACGAGTGGTTCTTCGCCTTCTTTTCCTTGTCTTTCGGAGGCATTTTCGGCAGCAGGTCCTCGCAGCAATCGTTCAAACCGGTTTTCGCCTCCTGAAGCCTGGAGAGAGCGGACTGGGCCTGCTCCAGGAACTTCACCGCCAGGTCCTTCTCGCCGGTCCCGGCGAACTGTCGGATCTTGAGATCCGCTTCGTCCAGGTGGGCGCGCATGCTTCGTAGAACGTCCTTCCCTTCCAGGCGATTCTGATTTTTCAGTTCGTAGCGAAGCACCCGGATGATTTCGCGGATTCGTCCGCTGGCGTCACGAATGATGTTCAGGTTTTCGTTACAGCACCGGCCGGCCGGCGAGATCTTGGCCTTGCTGGGCAGGGAGCCCGGGCGGTTCGTCTGAATGCCGAGTCCACCGGCCTGGTTCATGACCTTGATCTTGGCGTTCTGGCTATACGCGGCCATCTGACGGATTGCCTGGTCCAGGAGATCTTTCGGCTCCTCCATCGCCTGGGAAGACGCGACGCCTGCCGCCAGCAAGAGCGCGACGGCTCCGTACCGAAGCCGATTCGAAGGGATCCTGGGTATCATGTTTCTATCCTCCCTGCGCTGAGAAAACGATCTTTAAGCATACCGCACGACTCCCCACGGTGCATCTGGTAAAATTCATTATTTCATCAAGGGGATCCTATGAGCCAGGACCGGGGAAGCCGGAAAAAGGGCGGAAAGGACGCCGTCATCCTCCAGAGCGGCGGAGACGCCGGAAAATTCGCCGAGTTGCGGGAGAAAATCCGGGACCTTCTCCGGCTGGAAGGGATGGAGCGGCTGGAGATGCTTCTGCAATCCGAGCATCCGGAGGCACTGGTGCAGAGCCTGCCCGACCGGGACCTCTACCTGACGGTGAGAGAGCTCGGGCCGATCGAAGCCCTTCCCCTCCTCTCCATGGCCTCCTCCTCCCAGATCCACCACCTGGTGGACCTGGAAGCGTGGCGGATGAACCGGTTGGACCCGATCCGGACCGGGGCCTGGGTGGCCACGTTCCTGGAAGCCGGCGAAGAGACCATGGATCGGTTCATCCAGGATGCGGACGATGAACTCCTCTCCGCCCTCTTCCTCCACTGGGCTCGGCTGAAGCCGGTGGAATACGACGACCAGGTTCCTGTGGCCGGAATCGGAGAAACCGAAACCGGGGACGAACGGGGTTTCATTTCACCGGACGGTTATTACCGGTTCAATCCGGAGATCCAGGCCCACGCCCCGGCGGTGCGACGATTGGCCGAACTTCTCCTGGCGGCCGATCCGGAGCGATACCGGCAGATTCTCTGGGACGCCTGCTGGCAGGTTCCCTCCGAACTGGAGGATTCCGCGCTCCATTGGAGGCAGAGCCGGATGGAGGAATACGGATACCTGAGCCTGGAGGAGGCGCAGGAGATCTACCAGCCACCCCGGGGGCTGGCGGTGGTTCCGGAAGAGACGGCCATCGACCCGGACCGGGGGGCGCCGCTCCCCTCCCAGGTTCCGGCGGCAGTTCTCGCCGAGGATCCGACCTGGCTCCTGCTGGAGCGGGACATGGATCCGCAGGACCGGGACCGGGTGTTCCTGGAGCTTTCCGCCCTGGCCAACCGGGTCCTGGTGGCGGACCAGATGGACACCGGCCTCCCGGACTCCCATCGGAGCGCCATCCGGAAAGCCGGCGCGTACGTCGCCGTCGCCCTGGCCGCCCGGAGAGCGGCGGCGGGGGGGCGGGCCGCCGGCGTCCTGGCCCAGGTTCCGATGATCGAACTATTCCGGGAGGGATACGCTCTCGCCGAGGACCTTCGCAATCGGTGCGTCCGGCTCCTGGAAACCAGTTGGCCGGCATCCCACGCCGACTCCCTGGAACTGCTCGACCCGCCTCTTCGCCAGCGGCTGGCCGGCCTGATGCACCGGCATCCCCTGTACTACGAGATCGAGGCTTCCCCGGACGCGGACAGGAAGAGTTCCGCGGACTCCTCGGAAGAGAGCGCGCCGAAGGAACCGTTCCGCGATTTCCGGGCTCTCGCCGAGATTCGGGAGACCGCCAACGCCCTGGACCTGGTGGAGCATATCGGATCGGTCCTGGTGGACCGGATGGGCCTGGACATTTCCCGTCTCCTGGCCGATTCGGACGACCTGCCGCTGGGCGGGCCCAGGTTCAGCACCCTCCTGTTGACCATGATGGCCTGGCATGCCGCCCGGGGCGAACTCCGGCTGGAGCCGCTTCCGGCGGACGTCGCAGCCGATTTCCTTCGCACCGTCGCCTCCCGCCGGACCGCCGACGACCAGGCTCCAACGCGGGCCCTGGACTCCCTGGTGGCGACGCTCACCACCCGCCTCGATCTCTCCTCGCCGGAAATCGCCGCGATGAAGGGATACGGCCTGGCCTCCCTTGCCTCCCTGGCCGAAGAATGCGCCTCGCTGGATCCCGGCGCGCCGATGAGCCGGCGTTCGATCTCTTGCCTGCTTCTGGAAAGGAAAGAATCGTGAGCGACGACCAGAAACCGAAAACAGCCTATGAACTTGCGATGGAGCGGCTGCGGGCCCAGGACGAAGCGGCCGGGGTGGCCGGGCCGAAGACGTTGTCGCCGGAGCAGAAGGAACGGATCGCCCAACTGCGCCGGGAAGCCAAGGCGAAACTGGCCGAAATCGAAATCTTCCGGAACAAGGCGATCGCCGAAGCCGGCGGCGATCCGGCCAAACTGGAGGAAACCGAAGAAAAATACCGGATCGACCGGGAGCGGATCGAAAGCCGCCTGGAGACGGCGGTGCGAAAAGTGAAAGAGGAATAAACCGCTGGTCCCGTACGATCGGGTATGCCGCTCTCGTTGAAGGCCGCGTGCGACCAGGCCTGACGCACCCTGGCGCGTTTTTACTCGCGAATGATTGTCAGTTTGGGTAGAGCGCGGCGGCTATTTCGCCCAGATCTTCGCCAGCTCGATGATCACTTCCACCGCCTTGTGCATGTCATAGATGGAGATCCACTCCAGCCGGGAGTGGAAGTTATGCTCGCCGGCGAAAATGTTCGGCGTCGGCAGCCCCATGAACGACAGCCGGGAACCGTCGGTGCCGCCCCGGATCGGCGTGATGTGAAGTTCCAGCCCGGCGGCGGCGATCGCTTTCTTGGCCGCCTCCACGATTTTCGGGTGCTTCTCCAGGATCTCGCCCATGTTCCGGTACTGCTCTTGGACCTCCACTTTCACCGACGCGCCATCCCAGTCGGCCGCGGTTTCCCGGGCCAGTTTCTCCAGGAATTCTTCCTTCTCCTTCAGCAGACCGGTCTCGAAGTCCCGGATCAGGAATTTCACCGACGTGGACTCGACTCCCGCCTCCACCACGTAGGGGTGGACGAATCCTTCGTACCCCTCGGTGGTCTCCGGGGAAAGACGATCCTTGGGAAGCCGGTTCAGGAAGTCGGCCGCCACCTTGATGGCGTTGATCATCTTTCCCTTCGCGAAACCGGGATGGGTGTTGAACCCCTGGAAGGTCGCAGTCAGGGAGTCGGCGGAGAAGGTCTCGGTTTCCAGGTGGCCCAGGGTCTCCCCGTCCATGGTGTAGGCACAAAAAGCCCCGAATTTCTCCACATCGAAGAACTTGGTGCCGTTCCCCACCTCTTCGTCCGGCGTGAAGCCGAGGCGGATCGGGCCGTGCTCGATTTCCGGATGGGCCAGGAGGTACTCGGCGGCGCTGACGATCTCCGCCACTCGCGCCTTATTGTGCGCGCCGCGTAGAGGACCACTGCCGAGCGTGTGATGCTCGTCGAGCACCGCGCGCCACCACCGCGAAGGTTCGCTGTTGGCTGCAATGGGCACCAGCTCAACCCGCCCGAGCGCCGACAGTGGCGCGCGCACCTGCGCCAGCGCCTCGCACGTCGCGTCGCCCCCGTCAGTGCTGTGCCCGGGCCGCTCACGCGCACTGGGCAAGCCGATCTCGCCGCGCGCATGCAACGCGAGCAACGCCTTGCGACAGCTCATCTCGCGCAGTGCGCCATTGGGCGCGCGCCACTCAAGCCATTCACACACCCGACGCGACAGCGCGCTTCGCGTCAGCCGCGGATCCGCACTGACCGCCGCGCGGATCCGCGCCACCGTCGCCGCGCCAAAGTCTTGGCCATATAATCGCATGCACTCACAATAGCGATTTCACATCGCCGTGTCCAGTGCGTCCA
>CAZZIV010000093.1:0-11508 GCA_964654385.1 uncultured Acidobacteriota bacterium
GGTGCCGGAGCCGAGACTCGAACTCGGACGCGCTTTCGCGCAGGGGATTTTAAGTCCCCTGTGTCTACCAATTCCACCACTCCGGCAACGATAGCCCCTGAAATTTCTCCTGCCCCGGTATCGACCGGTTCCTCCCTTCTCGCGTGGCGTGGATTCTACCGGTTTCTCCGCCAGTTCGAAAGCGGGCCGGCGGCCGGCCGGAAAAGTCGGCAGCCCCGAACTCGACGCTGAAAATCATCGGCAATCGGAAGCTTTTCATCTTTTCGGGATCGCATCACATCATGTTGAGTATACTTTTCCCGATAGAAGGGGGGCGCCGGGCCGAACTCCGATCGGTGCTCCGTCACCGGTTCCAACAGGGGGAGGCCCATGATTCACAGGCGAACGATTCCGTCACCCACAAGGCTTCGAAGAACAACTCGCACCGCTGCCCTCGCGATTATCGCGTCGGCCGCGCTCTGCCTGCTTCCATCGATCCGGGCCGGCGCGCCTCCGGCGACGGAGATCCTGGACACCGGGCATCCCCGGTTCCTGGGCCCCCATTTTCGGCCGATCGTCTTGAACGGCTCTTACCTCTATGTGACCAACACACCGTCCAATACCGTCGACGTCATCGATACCGGGAACGGCCAGGTCGTCGCGCGCATCCCTGTCGGGATCGAACCGGTCAGCCTGGCGGTCCGGCCGGACGGATTGGAGGTCTGGGTCTCGAACCACGTTTCCGACTCGGTCAGCGTGATCGACACCAACGCCGCCCGCTCGACCTACCACCAGGTAATCGCCACCATCCAGGATCTGGACCCGGTCGCCCGAGAGACTCGGTTCGACGAACCGGTGGGCATCGCCTTCGCCGACGACACGAAGGCCTACGTGGCGCTCTCGTCGCTGAACCAGATCGCGGTCATCGACGTCGCCACCCGGTCGATTACCGGCCGTCTGGACATCAACGCCCAGGATCCGAGGGCGATCGCGGTGCACGGCAACCGGCTCTACGTCCTGCCTTTCGAATCCAACAACCAGACCCAGCTCTCCGGGTGCCTCTTCCCGGGCCAGGACCCGAAATGCACCTTCGACGTGGTCGCCCACGTCCTGGACGAGAACGACGTGCTCTCCGAGGGGTACGTGTCCGACCTGATCCGGGAGCCGGCCGTTCCGGACCGGGACCTCTACGTATTCGACACCGGCACCGATACGCTGGTCGAGATCGTCGATACCGTCGGCACTCTTCTCTACGGCATCGCGGTCGATTCCCAGGGAAAGGTTTACGTCTCGCAGACAGATGCCCGCAACGACGCCAATGGGCTGACCGGCACCGCCGGCCACGGTCTTCCGGAACTGGAAAACCGGGCGTTTCTCAACCAGATCACCGTCGTGGAGGGTTGCGAGAACGGCGGGTGCGGAACGCCGTCTTTCGTCGACCTGGAGCCGTTGCCCCCGGCGAACCCGGCGCCCGGCATGGCGCTGGCCACCCCGTACGGAATCCAGGTCAGTCCCGACGACTCGACGCTGGTGGTCACGGCGGCCGGCTCGGACAAGCTGTTCACCGTCGATCCGTCCACCGGCGCGGTGCTGGGACGTGTGGATGTCGGCTGGGTGCCCCGGGGGATCGCCCTGGAAGCCGACCAGGCCGGAGCCCCCGCCCGGGCGTGGACGCTGAACGCGGTTTCCAACAGCGTTTCCAGGGTGGACCTGACCTCGCCCTCCAACCCGGTGGTGACGGCGACCATCGACCTGGTCGACCCGACCGCCCCGGAATTGAAGCTGGGCCACCACCTGTTCAACGACGCCGGCGGGTCCAGCACCGGAACCTTCTCCTGCGCCAGTTGCCACCCGAACGGCCACACCGATCAACTGCTGTGGGTGCTGGATACGCCGAAATGCAACCTGTCTCCGTTCCCCAGCGGGCCGGGCTGCAACCAGATCGTGGCCCGCTCGACGATGCCGATCCGGGGCCTGCGCGACGTAGAACCGTATCACTGGGACGGCATCCCGGGGGATCCTTACGGCGGCAACAACGTGGCCAACGTCTGGGGCAGCGATCCGCCCAACTGCGACCTGGGGGACGCCCTGGGCTGCGCCCGTGTGCTCGTCGACGGAGCGATGAAGTCGACGATGTGCGACCCGTCAAACTGCGCAACCAACAATGAAGGAAAAGGCGGACTGTTCTCCGGCACGGAGAGAGACGCGCTGGCCAGGTTTATGCTCAGTGTTCCGTATCCGCCCTCCCAGGAACGGGCTTACACCAACGAGCTGAGCGCCTCCGCCAAGACCGGCTTCAAGGCGTTCCATGTGGATCTGGATCCCGATTGCGGGAATTGCCACAGAATGCCGTTCTGGGTCAGCACCGGTACCATCGGAACCGGAATGGACGCGCCGACATGGCGGGGCGCCTACGACCGGTGGCTGCTCCTGCCCCAGGGACGGATCAACATTCTGGACGCTCAGAATGTGCTCGGAACCGACGTCCAGACCCACGGCTTCGTCGAGCGGACCATGTGGGGCATCGCCGGCGCCACCGACGACATCTGGCGGATGGTCGAGGAAGGGAGCACCGGCTGGTCCGGCTCCTTCGCGCGATCGTGGACCTTGAACCAGGACACCGCGAACACGACGGAAACCGCCGATCTTTTCGACGCGTTGGAGCGATCCGCCGGCGAGGGGGGCGTGGTGCTCGAAGCGGAAGGGGTGTTCCTCGATGGGTCGGGGCAAACCCTGGTCGACCTGCAATACCAGGATCCTTTCGGCCCGCTGAGAGACGGGAGCTACATGGTTCGCCAGGACAGCACAACCTCGTACACCCGAGGTGAACTGGTTTCCCGGGCCGCCGCCGGAACGTTCCTGGGTAGTTTCACCTCCCGGCCGGGAGCGAGCGTGGCGGCGGACACTCCCCAACCGGCGCTCTGGACCTTGTCCGAGATCCAGGCCCAGTCCGGCCAACAGGTCTTCCCACGGCTGTCAGGGGGCGGAACCTCCATGACGATGCACGCGCGCCACGTGCAGCCGGGCGCTCTTCTCTGGGTCGACGGCCGGCGGGTGCCGGGAACCATCGGTTGCGATACCGGAGGATCCCTGCCCGGGTGTGACGGCGAGACCGTCGTCGTGGAGCTTGCTTCGCTGCCTTCGACAGGGATGCATTTCCTCCAGGTCCAGAACCCGGACGGCCTGTTCAGCAACGATATGATCTTCCACTCGGACGACGCCCCGACCAACTGCGTCGAGGCGGTCTACGGCTTACTGTCCGACCTGAGGGCCGACGGGAACTTCGCCCGGTCGGTATGCCTCGGCCGGTTCGAAGCCGCCGGAAGCGTTCCGCTGGCCGTGCCGGCGCCGCCGCCGGGCTACGGGTTCTACCACCTGTACCGCGACAACTGCCTGAACGTGACGTACGAGAGGGCGGAACTGGACGCCGGGCCGCAGTGCCCGTAAACCCGGCGGTGCAGGCCGAACGGTTCACAATTGGATCCCGTTGAAATTCGGTGGTTATCCAAGGGTTTTTCGCCGAGGTTTGCCTGCCCGGTCTCCCGAAACCATGTTCGAATCCAGGGAGGAATGCGCCGAGCCATGCCCCAAAGGCGAAAACCTGTGGACCCCTACCGGCTGTTCCGGCGGCTGGACGGAAGCCATCCGTTCAAGGAAAAGGTCCCAGGTGGTTTCCTCGATTACCCGGCCCGGCTGGTGCCGGGAACGGAGGTCGTCTTCTTTCACTTCTCCCTGGCCCGGGAGATCGGCCTGATCCCGAAGCGGCATCCGAATCGACTGACTCCGGCCCTGCGAGACGCGATCCTGAAAACTTTCGCCCAGCAGATCGTGAACGAATACGACGTGGAGCACGGCCTGGGCCCGGACCCTGTGGAACCGGCCCCTGGCGCCTACATGGCGACCCGCTACCTGCAGTTGCAACATCCAGGCCGCACCGGGAAGCAGTCCGGGGACGGTCGCTCGATCTGGAACGGCTGCGTCTCCCACCGGGGAGTCACCTGGGATATTTCCAGTTGCGGCACCGGCGTCACCCGGCTCTGCCCGGCCACCGCGGAAACCGGGCGGTTCTACCGAACCGGCAACTGGGAAGCGGATTACGGCTGCGGAACGGCGACCTTGCAGGAAGGGTTCGAATCGCTGCTGATGTCCGAGTCGTTCCACCGGAACGACATCCCGACCGAACGAACCCTGGCGATCCTCCGGCGCCCGGACGGTTTCGCCATCAACGTCCGGGCGGGACGTAACCTGATCCGGCCTTCCCACTTTTTCCTGCATCTCAAGCAGAACAACCTGTCCGCTCTTCGGGGCGTCGCCGATCTGTTCGTGGAGCGGGAGATCGGAAACGGGCGCTGGCCGGACGTTCCGCCCGGGCCGGAACGGTACCGCCTGCTGGCGGAAACCATGGCCGCCACCTTCGGGAAAATGGCCGCCGTGTTCGAGCGGGAATACATCTTCTGCTGGCTGGACTGGGACGGGGACAACATCCTGGCCGACGGCGGGATCATCGACTACGGCTCGGTCCGGCAGTTCGGCCTCTACCACAGGGAGTACCGTTTCGACGACGGTCCCCGATGGTCCACCACCCTGCCGGAGCAACGACGGAAAGCGAGAGAGATCGTCCAGGCGTTCGCCCAGGCCCGGGATTTCCTAACCACCGGCCGGCGACGCCCGCTGGATCGGTGCAGGAAAGATCCGATCCTGACCCTGTTCGACGATGCTTACGAACGTAACCGGGACCGGCTGCTGTTGAGAAACTGCGGATTCGATCCGGCGGCGCAGGAGACCGTCCTGAACGCAGACCGGCCACGGCTCCGAAGGTTCGAACGGGCGTTCCGGCATTTCGAAACGGCGAAATCGGCCCGGGGACCCAGGCGGCTCCCGGACGGGATCACCTGGAACGCGGTGTTCAGCATGCGGGATCTGTTCCGGGAACTGCCCGGCCGGCTCCTGCAACAGGGCAAGCCGATTCCGGCCCGGGAACTGGTGGAGATCGCGGCATCCACCTACGCCGGCCCGGCCGACCGGGTTCTCTCCCCCCATCGGAGGCGGATGGCCCGGGAGTTGCAACAACGGTACCTGGAACTGGTGGGCAGGGTCGCCGGCGACCGGGACAAAAGCGTCCCGGAGATGCTGGAGGAGATCGCCGCCCGGTCCGCCGTCCTCAACGCCTTCGCCCGGATCACCGGCGACGCGGTCACCTACGCCGCCGAGAGCCTCACAAAGCAGGTCAACGAGATCTCGCCGGAATCGGTCTTTTCCATCGTGGACCGTTTCGCGCGCAGCCAGGCGCATCTCCCGGAGAAGACTGGCGAAACCAAAGCGGTCCGGATCCGGCAAGCCGAAGCCCGCAGGCTGTTCGATCAGCTCATGGAAACGGTGGAGTCCCTGGCTTACGGTCACTAGCCCCCGGGCTCCATGGGAGCGCTCAGAACGGGGTTACCTTCCGCTCACCTTCCGCTTCGCCTTCTCCAGGTACCGGCGGGCGTTGGCGTGATCCGGCCGCCGCTCCAGGAACCGCTCGTACACCGGAATCGCCTTGGCGTACTCGCCGGCCTTGGAATACGCCACACCCAGGTTGAACAGGGCGACGTCGTTTTCCGGTTCGATTTCCAGGGAACGAAGCAGCGCTTCGGCCGCCGCTTCCGGCTCTCCGCCCCGGGAGAAGATCAGTGCGACCGACCGGAGCAGACCGGCGTCTTCACCGGCCAGCCGGCGAAGTTTCCGCGCCTCCTCCATCGCCCGCTCCTCGTCGCCTGCGGCGAAGAGGGTCGAAGCCAGGTGTTCCCGGCCCTCAAGATGCCCCGGATCCCGATCCAGAATCGCCTGGAAGGAACGGGCCGCTTCGTCATACCGTCCGGCCCTCTCCAGCGCCAGCCCCTGGTTGAATCGTGTGGCGACCCGGTCCGGCTCCAGCCGCAGCGCCCGGCCGTATGCGCGGAGAGCGGCTCTGTCGTCCCCTTTCCTGGCCATCACGATCCCCAGCTCGCTCCAGGTTCCCGCCGACCGGGGATCCAGTTCCGTCGCCTGCTTCAGCCGCCGCTCGGCCTGGTCCAGGCGGCCCATGCGGCGATAGAGGCCGCCCAGCTTTCGAAGCGGAGAGGTCTTCCCGGGCTCCAGCTCCCGAACCGTCTCCAGCGCCTCCACCGCTTCCTCGATCCGGCCGATTTTCTCCAGGACTTCCGCGTACAGGCGGAACGCCCGGGCATCGGTCGGATCGGCTCGTATCGCTGCGCCGAATCGCTCCGCCGCCTTCTTCCACCTTCCCGTATCCCGGTAGAGCCGTCCCAGGTTGTACTGGATGCTGGCACGGTCCGGGGCCAGCCGGGCGGCCCGTTCCAGTTCGGCGATCGCCCCTTCCCGGTCGCCGCTCTCGTCCAGGGCCAGGGCCAGGTTGTTCCGGGCCTCTTCGTAATCCGGCCGCAGCCGGATCGCTTCCCGGTACGCCGCCACCGCCCGGTCCGGACGGTCGGTTCGGGAGAAGATCCGTCCCAGATGGAACCAGGACCGGGCGGAGCGGCCGGAGCGGTCGACTTCGACGGCCCGGGTGAACATCGACTCGGCGGTGGCCGGATCGTCCAGCCTGAGGGCGGTCAGACCCGCGTTGTAAAGCGCCCGGGCGTACGAAGGACGCAGAGCGATCGCGCGCCGGTAGGAAGCCAGGGCGCCTGCCGGGTCCCCGGAGGCGGAAAGGGCGACTCCCAGGTTATAGAACGACCTGGCGTCGTTCGGCCTTTTCTTCACGGCGCCCCGGAGCACACGGATCGCCTCCGGAAGGTCCCCGGCGTGGATCAAGGCGGAACCGAGTTCCGCCAGGAGAGACGGATCGTCCGGCGACTTGCCGAGACCGTCCCGCAGGACCCCGATGGCGGCATGGATCCGCCCCTGCTTTCTGAGGGCCACCGCTTCCCCCAGGACCGTTCCGCCCTGGACCTCCCCCGCGGACTCTTCCGTTTCGTCCGCCTCCAGGGAGAACGGATCGACGGCTCCCCCCTCTCCTGGAGCGGCACCGGCCGGGTCCGGCCTGCCTGAAACGTGGATCACGGCAGATCGGTGCTCCGGTCCAGCCATGTACATGGCGATGCCCAAGGTGACGACGGTCGCCGCCAGCACCGCCGACAGGAACAGGATGTCTCCCGGCCGCCTCACGACGTTTCGAGGCCGAGGACCTGCCGGAGACCGGTCCGGTTGGCCAGTTGAATATTCAGGCCGGGCCTCGCGTTCAGTTCGATCACCAGGGGGCCTTTCTCCCGGTCCAGGATCAGGTCGACCCCGACATAGCCGAGATCGACGCAGCCGGCCGCCCGGGCCGACATTTCCATCATCCGGGCCCAGTGAGGTACCGCCAGAGGTTCCAGCGGAACCCCGGTGTCGGGATGGGCACCGACCGCCCGGTTTCCCAGGATCGCGAAGGTGGTCCGGCCGGTGGCCAGGTCCACGCCCAGCCCCAGCGCGCCCTGGTGAAGGTTTGCCCGGCCGGCCGATCTCCGGGTGGGCACCCGCACCATCCCCATGACCGGTCGTCCTTCATCCACGATCAGCCGCACGTCCGGCAGCCCTCGATACGCCAGCCGGCCCAGAACGGGATCCGGCTCCAGCAGCTCCTCCAGGAAGACCCGTTCATCCAGCCGGGCCGGGTTCACCAGGCCGGACAGGATCTGTGCGACATGCTCCAGCACATCCTGTTCACTCACCGGCCGGTCACCCCGGGATCCGGGAGCGGCCAGGGAGCCGTCCGGTTCCCGCCGGACCACCAGGATCCCCTTCCCGCCGGAGGCGGCGGCCGGTTTCACCACGAATCCGGGAAGGGCGTGGATCTCCTGCTTCAACCGCTTCAGGTCCCGGTATCGCTCCACCACGAACAGGGTCCGGGGAACCGGCACGCCGGCGGACTCCAGGACCGCCTTGCAGAGCAGCTTGTCGTCCACGGTTCGGAAAGCGCTCCGGAGATTCTTGACGTAGATCACCGATAGGTTCCTGGCGTTGATGCCCAGCACCCTCCGGCCGAGCCGGGAAAGCGCGCCGGCCCAGGAGAAGCTCATCACCGGTCACCACCGGCGGCCAGCTCCCGGAACCGGACCAGTTCGGACAGGCGCATCCCGCTCCACCGCCCCAGGACGAACATGGAGGCGATCACCAGGAGCAGCAGTTCAGGGAACATCAACACGGCGACCTGCAACCGCTCCCAGTTCATCACCGAGTAGGCGGCCGCCACTACAACCAGGGTGCCTGCGAACACGCCCAGGGCCCGTCCTGTTCCGTCCTCCTCCAGCATCACCGAAAAACGCTCCACCGTCAGGGCGAGAATCGCCAGGGGGAACAGGCTGATCCGGGTCGGCAGCACCTGCCCGGTCGCCTGCCCCAGCAAGGAGAGCCCCAGGATCATCAGCACCACCATGGTCAACAGCACCGCCAGGCGCGGCGTGTGCAACAACTGGAACCGGCCGAGGAGGAATCGGACCGCCACACCGGTTGCGATGACCAGGATCAAAAGAGCGGTCCCCCATCCGAACCCGGTGTCCCGGAACGCCACGGCGATCAGCGCCGGCATGAACGTGCCGAAGGTTTCGATCCCCACGATATTCCTGCAGAGCACCACCATGAGAGCGCCGAACGGCACCATCAGGATGATCTTCAGCAGGTTGACCGGGATCCGAACCTGCTCGAACGCCGCCCACAGGTTCGGCGCATCCAGGGTCCGGGCCCAGGCTTCCGCGGAACCGACGTCCGGTGGAGCCAGGATCCGCTTCGCGTGGTAGTCGTACTGAAAATTGATGTCCCGGGTATGCTCGAACTGGGGAAGATCGCCGATATAGGTCACAAGGTACCGGTCCGGCACCTCGGCGAAGTAGCCGTTCAAGGGACAGAACGGCACCCAGAGATCGCCGAGGCGGACCTCCGCCCAGATATGCCCGGCGTGCCAGGTCCCACTTTTCAGAATCACCCCGCCGACCATCCGGGCGGGCAGCCCGGCAGCCCGGACCAGGGCGACGAACAAGCGGGTTTTCCCTCCGCAGGAGGATTCGCCCAGGCGCAGGCAGGTCAGCGCGTCGGTGGTGCCGCTGTACCGGACCGGAGCGATGCCGTCGTGGGCGGCGTCGAACGCC
The DNA here is from genome assembly GCA_964654385.1 of uncultured Acidobacteriota bacterium. Classification (GTDB taxonomy): domain Bacteria; phylum Acidobacteriota; class Polarisedimenticolia; order Polarisedimenticolales; family Polarisedimenticolaceae; genus Polarisedimenticola. The sequence goes on from CAZZIV010000093.1 coordinate 9,084, forward strand.
GCGCGAAGCACCGCCGTGGCGTTTCCCCGGTCCTTTTCCGGGACGATCTTCCGGAAGAGGTCCTGGACTTCTTTCGAATCGGACTGGATCTTTTCGGTCGGCCGCACGTACTTCGCCAAGGCCGGAGGAACATGGGCCGGGACCGGGATGTTCGGCTCCAGTTCGTATTTTCTTCGATCGGTTCGAACCACGCAGGAGTACAGGAGCGACTGGGGGCCGGCCACTCCGCGGCGGTCCCATACGCCCAACCGGTTGCCGTCTTCCCGCTCCATGGCGAAACGGAAGGTTCCCGAACTGACCACTTCGTTTTTCACGCTCTGCCGTTCGGTGTCCATCGGAAGGTACGCCAGGACCTTCACGTCGTCGCCGTGACCGAACAACCGCATATTGATGTTCAGCTCATGATGCCGGACCGGCGCGTCACCCTCCCCGTCCCGCTCCATGCGGAATACCCGGTAGCCGACCAGCAGGAAGCAGAGAGCCACCAGGATCGAAACCGCCAGCCGGTCCCGTCTTCTCACGACATGACCTTTTTTCGCTGGATCCTGCGAATCTTTGATATTCTCGCCATCGGGATCAATATTAATCGAGTGCCGGATTGAAACAAGTCCGCAACGACGTGGATTCAGAACGAAGAATGAAAATGACGGCGGATACCAGGGAAAACGGCCCCGGCCGCCCACCGAAAGGGAAAGAATGAACAGCAGGACCAGGTTTCTCGGGGTGGCGATCGCCGTCCTGTTTCTCACCGCCTCCTTCCTCCCCTCGGCCGCCGCCGAGAGGAGCACGGAGATCGAAATCGGAATCGGATACGACGACAATCCGTACCTGACTCCGGAAACGCCTTACTTCGATCAGAACGGCCTGGTGACCATGAATCCGGCCCCCCAGTCCGGCATCTTCATCCCGGCGAAGCTCAAGGGAGGCTTCACCGGAAACGGCGACGGTCACAGGTTCATCCTGAAGTACCGGCTCCGGCATAACGCCTACCTGGACTCGGCGCTGACGAACGCCGATGAAACCAAGGGGAAAATCGCCGCAGGAATGGAATGGGTCACCGCCCGGAATCACCGGCGGGAGAACAGCTTTTTCGTAACGCCGTTTGCCGGCTACAACAAAGAGGTCTACTTCGACCGGGATACCGGGCTGGACCAGGTGTTCACCCAGGGAAACGCTTCCGGCCGGTTCACCTACAAGTCGATCGGCCTGGAGGCGGGCTACCGGCATCGCACCGGCGAAAAGGTCCGATATCGAGTCAGAGGGCTTTTCGAAAGCCGTGATTACGAGAAACTGGCCGGCGTCCGGCCCCTGGACCAGAGCCTGATCCGGCTCTCCACCGATTGGAGCGTCGACCTCTCGGAAACGGTCCGGCTGTACCTGGACTATTACTACCAGATCCGGGACTACGACGAGCGGCTATCCCGGGACGCCAACGGCGCCCTGTTCGCCTCCAGCCCATCCCTCAAGTACCTCTACAACTCCCTGGGCGCCTCTCTCCGTTTCAGGCCGGCGAAGGTCTGGAGGCTGTTCCTGGACCTGGACTACCTGGTCCGGGATGATGACTTCGTTTCCTACAACGACTACACCGAAACCGGCTACCGGCTCCGGTCGGTCTGGAGGGGAGAGGGGAAGCGGCTGCGGGCCGCCATCCGTTACCGGGAGCGGGACTACGACAACGCGTTCATCTTCGACAAACCGGCGAACCCGGTCGGAGGCCTGGCGAACCCCCACAAGAGCTACGAAATCCTGGACGTGGACGTACAGGGTGAAATGCCTCTTCGGAACAACATGAACCTGTTCGCCGAGCTGGACTACCGGGACCAGAAAACCTCCGACCCACGGTACGACTACAACCGTCTGCAGGCGACGGCCGGGGTCGCCTTCACGTTCTGAACCGATTCGCCGGGTCCACCGAGATCGTCAGGGGCAGGGGCTCGCCGGGTCCAGTTCGTTCCTCGCGTCCAGAAAAACCGGCCGCGTGAGGATGTGCCGGACGGAGACTCACCGAGGGACAAGAAGACCCCCGATCAACCGAACGGCATTCCCGACGCCGAATCGATAAGGGGGGAGATCTCCCCCGACCACGGCGAGCAACCGATCGAAGGTTTCGGGGTGGTGCCGCAAGGCGCGAAGGAAGGATCGCCGCACCCGGTTCCGCCGGGCGATTCGAAGCAACATCCGCGTCAGCAGGTTCGGAAGAAAGGTGATCCGGCGATAGGCCCGGGCGTAGCCCTGCAGGTCGTTTTTCCCGATCGCCTCCACCACCGCGGACGCCTGCTCGAAACCGATCGCCAGCCCTTCTCCGCTGATCGGATCCAGGAAACCGGCCGCATCGCCGACCAGCGCCAGGGTTCCCCGGGTTACGGCGGAGGGACGCTGGTCCCACCGGCGCCTGCCTCCGCCGTTGCTCGCGAGCTAGCAGGTT
>CAZZIV010000094.1:0-11463 GCA_964654385.1 uncultured Acidobacteriota bacterium
AACGTCCCCGTGACTGTGCCATGCGCGTGTGCCTCTTGCTGTGCGCTCCCCTCCTCTTCCGCCATCACGGCGCGATCCTTCGGATGCCGGGCCTCGAACAGGTCGACAACCCGGGGGAGGCCGCCCGTGATGTCCTTGGTCTTGGTGGTCGCCCTGGGGATCTTGGAGAGAACATCCCCCTGCACCACCTTGGCGCCGTTCTGCACCATCAGGCGCGCGTGAACCGGCATCAGGACCTTCCGGAGTTCCTTGCCCTTGCCGTCGACCACCAGAAGGTGAGGATGGCGCTTCTCGTCCTGGGACTGGATGATCACCTGCTGGGCGATCCCGGTGACCTCGTCCACTTCCTCCTTCATGGTCACGCCTTCCTCGATATCCGAGAACTGGACCTTCCCGTCCTTGTCGGTGAGGATGACGTAGTTGTACGGATCCCATTCGGCCAGGAGCGTGCGAGGGGCCACTTCCTGGCCGTCGGACACTTCCAGAACCGCCCCGTACACAACGTTGTATCGCTCTCGTTCGCGCCCTTCCCGATCCTTGACCACCAGGTTTCCCGATCGGTTGGTCGCAACCATTTTGCCGTCCCGGTTTTTCACGACCTGGAGATTCTGGAATTCGATGACCCCTGCGTTCCGGCACTCGATACTGCTCTGTTCGTCGATCCGGGCGGTTCCTCCGATGTGGAAGGTGCGCATGGTCAACTGGGTTCCCGGTTCGCCGATCGACTGGGCGGCGATGACGCCGACCGCTTCCCCGATTTCCACCAACTTCCCGGTGGCGAGGTTCCGGCCGTAGCAGCTGGCGCATACGCCCCGCTTGCATTCGCAGGTCAGGACCGAGCGGATCCTGACCGATTCGACGCCGGCGTTCTGCACCTCCCGCGCCAGATCTTCATCGATCAACTGGTTCCGCTTCACGATCACGTTGCTGTCAAGCGGATCCAGAACGTCTTCCAGGGCGACCCGGCCGACGATCCGATCCCGCAGCTCCTCGATGATCTCGCCCCCTTCCTCGATCCTGCTGACTTCGATCCCTTCGAGGGTTTCGCAATCGATTTCGCGGATGATGACATCCTGGGAAACGTCCACCAGCCGGCGGGTCAGGTAGCCGGAGTTCGCCGTTTTCAGAGCGGTGTCCGCCAACCCTTTCCGGGCGCCGTGGGTCGAGATGAAGTACTGGAGAACATTCAGCCCTTCCCGGAAGTTCGCGGTGATCGGCGTTTCGATGATTTCGCCGGACGGCTTGGCCATCAGGCCCCGCATTCCCGCCAACTGGCGCATCTGCTGTTTGCTTCCCCTGGCGCCCGAATCGGCCATCATCAAGATCGGGTTAAAGGCGTTTTCATCCTGTTCGATGGCGGTCATCTCCCGGAACATCGCCTCGGACACCTTTTCGGTGGCTTCCGACCAGATGGCGATCACCTTGTTGTACCGTTCCCGGTTGGTGATCAAGCCGTCGAGATACTGCTGTTCGACGACGATCTGATCGTTTCGCGCCTTGGAAACCACCTTCGCTTTTTCCGGCGGCACCACCATATCGTCCACGCCGATGGAAACCCCGGCCCGGGTCGCGGACCGGAACCCGATTTCCTTCAGCCGGTCCACCATCTCCACGGTCTTGTTCAGCCCGTGGCGCAGGTAACAGTAATAAACGAACGATTGAAGGGCCGATTTTTTCAGAAGGCCGTTCAGGTACGGCAACCCTTCCGGCATGGCGGAATTGAAGATCACACGACCGACCGTCGTCCACAACCGGTAGTTTTCAACCGTCTGCTCCGGCGCCCGCACCACCCTGTTCCGCTCCTTCTCGGGAAGAGTCGTCAAGTCGATCAGGTTCCCGGTGTAGCGCAGAACGATCCTGGACAGGGTTTCCAGTTCCCCCGCCTCGTAGGCGAGAATCACCTCATCCGGGCTGCTGAAGACCCGGCCTTCTCCGATCCCCCCGGTCTTCTCCTGGGTGATGTAGTAGCAACCGAGCACCATATCCTGGGACGGGTTCACGATCGGCATGCCGTTGGAAGGACTCAGAACATTCTGGCTCGAGAGCATCAAAACCGAGGCTTCGATCTGGGCCTTCGCGCTCAGGGGGACGTGAACCGCCATCTGGTCTCCGTCGAAATCGGCGTTGAACGCGGTGCAGACCAGGGGATGAATCTTGATCGCCTTCCCCTCCACCAGGACCGGCTCGAACGCCTGAATCCCGAGCCGGTGAAGGGTCGGGGCCCGGTTCAACAGGACCGGATGTTCCTTGATCACTTCCTCCAGGTAGTCCCAGATTTCCGGCCTCTCCATCTCCACCAGTTCCTTGGCTGCTTTGATGGTGGAAACCAGCCCTTCCTTCTCCAGCTTGTTGTAGATGAACGGCTTGAACAGCTCGAGCGCCATTTTCTTGGGCAGCCCGCACTGGTGCAACTTCAGGTCGGGGCCGACCACGATCACCGAACGGCCCGAATAGTCGACTCTTTTGCCCAGGAGGTTCTGTCGGAAGCGTCCCTGCTTCCCCTTGATGGCGTCGGAGAGCGATTTCAGCGGACGGTTGTTGCTTCCCCTGAGAACCCGGCCGCGCCGGCCATTGTCGAACAGGGCGTCCACCGCCTCCTGGAGCATCCGTTTTTCGTTCCGCACGATCACGTCCGGCGCCTTCAGATCCAGGAGCTTCTTCAGCCGGTTGTTCCGGTTGATGACTCTCCGGTAGAGATCGTTCAGATCGGACGTGGCGAACCGTCCTCCGTCCAGCGGAACCAACGGGCGCAACTCCGGGGGAATCACCGGGATCACATCCAGGATCATCCACTCCGGCCGGTTCCCCGACTTCCGGAACGCGTCCACCACCTTCAACCGCTTGGCAAACTTCAGCCGCTTCTGCTGAGAGGTTTCTGTCCGCATTTTCTCCCGCAGAGTGGTGGCGAGGGAATCGACCTCGACCCGGGCCAGGATTTCCTTGATCGCCTCCGCGCCCATGGCGGCCTCGAAGGAATCGGGGAACTCGTCCTGCAGTTCCCTGTACTGGTCTTCGGTGAGCACCTGGTTTTCGACCACCTCGGGACAATCCCCAGGATCGACCACCACGTACGCTTCGAAATACAGAATCCGCTCCAGGTCCTTCAGCGGCATATCCAGAAGGTGTCCGATCCGGCTGGGCAGCCCTTTGAAGAACCAGACATGGCTGACCGGGCTGGCCAGCTCGATATGCCCCATCCGCTCCCGGCGGACTTTGCTCTGGGTGACTTCGACTCCGCATTTGTCGCAGACGACTCCCCTGTGCTTCATCCGCTTGAACTTGCCACAGAGGCATTCCCAGTCGGTCACCGGGCCGAAGATTTTCGCGCAGAAGAGGCCGTCCCGCTCCGGCTTGAACGTCCGGTAGTTGATGGTCTCCGGCTTGGTTACTTCGCCATAGGACCAGGACCGGATTTTCTCCGGACTCGCCAGGCTGATCCTGATGGCGCTGAAATCATTGATCGTCTTCGCGCGATCAAACAGAAACGACGGTCTGCTCATGACTTCGACCTCCGGATCACAGGATCGTGGGGGCCGGAGAGTCCGGATCCCCGCTTAAAAGTTCAACATCGAGGCACAAACTCTGCAATTCTCTCACCAGGACGTTGAACGACTCGGGGAGTCCCGGTTCCACCGACGAATCCCCTTTGACCAGCGATTCGTAGATCTTGGTTCGTCCGTAGACGTCATCCGATTTCACGGTGAGAAGTTCCTGCAGGATATTGGCCGCTCCGTACGCCTCGAGGGCCCAGACTTCCATTTCCCCGAATCTCTGGCCTCCGAACTGGGCCTTGCCGCCCAACGGCTGCTGAGTGATCAGGGAGTACGGGCCGATGGAGCGGGCGTGGATCTTGTCGTCCACCAGGTGGGACAGCTTCAGGAGATAAATGAAGCCGACGGTCACGGGCTGCTCGAACGGGACGCCGGTATGGCCGTCCCTCAAGCGGATTTTCCCGGAAGAAGGCAAACCGGCCAGGGCCAGTTGGGTTTTGATCTCCTCCTCCTGGACCCCGTCGAAGACCGCCGTCGCGAAATTGATACCGCTTTTCATGGTGCGGGCCAGTTCGATCACGCCGTCGACGTCGAGCTCATCGAGATACTCGTGATGCTTGACGTTCATGATCTTTTTCAGGCGGTTCCGGATCGCCTCGGCGGCCTCGGTCCGCTCCGCCTCCAGCGCCTCCTGGATCCACTTCCCGTGTTCATGGCCGGCCCATCCTAGATGGGTCTCCAGGATCTGCCCCACGTTCATCCGCGACGGCACCCCCAGCGGGTTCAGGACCACCTGCACCGGAGTGCCGTCCGGGAGGAACGGCATATCCTCCACGGGGAGCAGGCGCGAGATCACGCCCTTGTTGCCATGACGCCCGGCCATCTTGTCTCCGACGGAAAGCTTCCTTTTCATGGCGACGAAAATCTTCACCATCTTGATGACTCCGGGAGCCAGTTCGTCGCCTTTCCGCATCTGGGAGATCTTTTCCTCGTTCAATTTCTTGAGAACGTCGATCCGCTTGCGGGTCCGCTCCTCGATCCGGTGCATATCCTTGATTTTGGAGGTTTTCCGAGGCTTCACTTCGCACAGGCGAAGGTCGTCGGTGTCGATCGCCGCCATCACCTCCCGGGTCAGCACGGCCCCCTCTTCCAGGATGATCTCGCGTGCGCGGCGCCCGACGAGGGGAGCCGTAAGCTTTTCGCCTTCCAGCAGTTCGATCAGCTTCTTCCGATCCTCCTCCCGGATGATCCGAATCTGATCCTGCAGGTTCTTTTTCATGCGTTCGATTTCGTTATCTTCGATTTCCTGGGCGCGGGAATCTTTTTCGATCCCTTTCCTGGAGAAAACCTTCACGTCCACTACGGTCCCGTCGATCCCGGGACGGGTCGTCAGCGAGGCGTCCCGGACATCCCCGGATTTTTCTCCGAAGATCGCTCGAAGCAGCTTCTCCTCGGGCGTGAGCAGGCTCTCCCCCTTGGGGGTCACCTTGCCCACCAGGATATCTCCAGGCTTCACGTGGGCGCCGATCCGGATGATTCCGGCTTCGTCCAGATCCTTCAGAGCCTCTTCCGAGACGTTCGGAATATCCCGGGTGATCTCTTCCGGGCCGAGCTTGGTATCCCGGGCCTCCACCTCGAACTCTTCGATATGGATCGATGTGTAGCAGTCTTCCCGAACCATGTTTTCGGAAACCAGGATGGCGTCCTCGAAGTTGTACCCCCGCCAGGGCATGAAGGCGACCAGCACGTTCCTTCCCAGCGCCAATTCGCCCTGATCGGTGCAGGGTCCGTCGGCGAGCACGTGGCCCCGTTCCACCCGTTGGCCCCGCCGCACCAGGGGCCGCTGGTTGATACAGGTGTTCTGGTTGGACCGCTTGAACTTGGTCAGGGTGTAGATATCGGCCCCAAAATCTTCCTGGCCCCTTGCTCCCACCCGGACGATAATCCGTTCCGAATCGACCAGGTCGACGACGCCGGCCCGCCTGCAGACCACCACGGCGCCGGAATCCTGGGCGGTGATTGCCTCCATCCCGGTCCCGACCAGGGGCGCCTGGGGCCGGATGAGGGGAACCGCCTGCCGCTGCATGTTGGATCCCATGAGCGCCCGGTTGGCGTCGTCGTTCTCCAGGAACGGCACCAGGGATGCGGCCACCGAAACGAGTTGCTTCGGCGAGACGTCGATGTACGCCACGTCTTCCCGGGGCAGAAGCTTGAACTCGCCCGCCTTCCTGGCGTTCACCCGTTCATTGACGAACCTCCCCTCCTCGTCCAGGGTGGCGTTCGCCTGGGCGATCACCACCTGGTCTTCCTCCCAGGCGGTCAGGTAGAAGGAATGGGGCGCCGCGGTCGGATTCAGCTTCTTTTTCTTCTCCAGCTTGGCGCATTCCTTGGCGAACGCTTCCTCGGTCATGACCTGGTGAAGCTTCAGCCCGCTCTCCCCGGTGCTGGTCACCCGGACATGCTGGATCACCTGCCCGTTTTCCACTTTTCGATACGGCGACTCGATAAACCCGTATTCATTGATCCGCGCGTAGCAGGACAGAGACGAGATCAGGCCGATGTTCGGGCCTTCCGGCGTTTCGATCGGACAGATCCGGCCGTAGTGGGTCGGATGGACGTCCCGAACCTCGAAGCCGGCCCTCTCCCGGGACAGGCCTCCCGGCCCGAGGGCTGAAAGCCGGCGCTTGTGAGTGACCTCCGAGAGCGGGTTCGTCTGGTCCATGAACTGGGAAAGCTGGCTGCTCCCGAAGAATTCCTGGATCGCGGCCATAACCGGCTTGGCGTTGATCAGGTCATGGGGCATCGCCGTCGTCATTTCCTGGTACACCGACATTTTTTCCTTGATCGCCCGTTCCATCCGAACCAGCCCGATCCGAAACTGGTTCTCAAGGAGTTCGCCCACGCTGCGGACTCTACGGTTTCCCAGGTGGTCGATGTCGTCCAGGAGTTCGGCCCCGCCTTTCTGGAGCTTCAGCATGTAGCGAAGCACTTCGACGAAATCATCGGTGCTGGGGGTCCGGTCCTGGTCCGCCTCCCAGCCTTCCCGGATTTCCTTCGGCCATTGTTCCGGAGAAAACCCGTACAGCTTGGTGTTGAACTTCAACCGGCCGACACGGGAGAAATCGTATCGGCTCGGATCGAAGAACATGCTGTTGAACAGGTTCTTGGACGAGTCGATGGTCGGCGGATCGCCGGGGCGGAGCCGGCGGTAAATTTCCAGAAGCGCGTCGTTCTTGGTCTTGATCGGATCCTTGGCCAGCGTGTTGATCAGGGTGCTGCCCACCAGTTCCTTGTCGGGAAAGACCAGGTCCAGGGTGATCGTGTCAAGACCGCCCAGGGATTCAAGCAGATCGGCAGTCAGGTGCTGGCCGGCCTCGACCACCGCCTCCCCGGTCTCCTCATCCACCACATCGGCGACGATGAGAGCATCCATGAACTCGGCCGGATCGACCTTGACTGTTTTCACCCCGGCCTTGATCATCGCCTCCAGTTTCGCTTCATCGAACCTACGGCGTCGTTTGACCAGTACTTCCGTTTTTTTCCTGGGGCGGACTACATCTTCCATGGCTCGCAACCCGACAAGGCCATTCGACGGCTCGGAACGGAATTCCTTGCCCTTGATCGCCACCCGGACAGGGTTGTAGAAAGCCTTGATCATGGACATATCGTCTTCCAGGCCCAGGGCCCGCAGGAAAACGGTGGCGGGGAACTTCCGTTTCCGGTCGATCCGAATGTAAAGAATATCCTTGTGATCGTACTCGAACTCGACCCAGGAGCCCCTGTAGGGGATCATTTTGGCCGTGTAGGAAGACTTCGCCTCATCCGCCTGGAAGAAGACGCCGGGACTGCGGTGCAACTGGCTGACGATCACCCGTTCGGTCCCGTTCACGATGAAGGTGCCGTTGGCGGTCAGCATCGGGATTTCCCCGAAGTAGACTTCCTGTTCCTTGATGTCCCGAATTGATTTGACTTCCGTATCCGGATCCGTGTCGTACACCACCAGCTGAATCGTGACTTTCAGCGGCACCGTGAAGGTCTGCCCCCGCTCCTGGCATTCCTCCACCGTGTACTTGAATTTCAGGGCGACCGGTTCGCCGCATTCGGCGCACTCCTCCACCGCGACCGGCGTGGCATTGCCGCAAGCGTGGCAGGTAACCTCGCCGCCCCTGGCGTCCGGAGCGACCAGGCGGGCGCCGCAGAACTTGCACTCGCTGCGCAGGTTCTCGATCCCGTGAAGTTCGCCGCATTTGCATTCCCAGTTTCCGATGGTGTAATCCACGAATTCCAGGGAACAGGTCTTCCGAAAATCCTGAATGGGAAAGATCGATCGGAAAACCGCCTGCAAACCGGCCGCCTCCCTGTCGGAAGCGGCGGTGTGCATCTGCAGGAACCGTTGGTAAGAACGTTTCTGCACGGCGATCAGGTTCGGGATCGGGATCGACGTTTTGATCTTCGAGGAGTCGGAGCGCTTGGGAGATATCGACCTGAGGGTCTCTGGCATCTCGGTAACTACCCCCTTAGCTTGAACGCAAGCGGAACGGGCGGTTCAGAAAAACACGAAGTCACACCGTTCCACGGCTGGCTTTCGACCGCCGTGGACGCCCTTGCGGGCCGGTAGAGACTCAGCACGAACACGAGCACAGACGAGCTACTTGATCTCGATGGTTGCGCCCACTTCTTCGAACTTCTTCTTCATCTCGTCGGCTTCTTCCTTGGTCACGCCTTCCTTGACCGCTTTCGGCGCGCTCTCGACGAGTTCCTTCGCTTCTTTCAGACCCAGGCTGGTGACTTCCCGGACCGCCTTGATCACGTTGATCTTCTTGGCGCCGATCTCCTTCAAGACCACGTCGAACTCGGTCTTCTCTTCGGCGGCGCCCCCCTCGGCGGGCGCCCCGGCGGCGGCCATGGCCACCGGCGCGGCGGCGGAAACGCCCCACTTGTCTTCCAGCACTTTGACGAGCTCGGCAGCTTCCATTACGGTCAGCGAGCTCAGGTTTTCGGCAATTGCCTCCAGATCGGCCATTTCAGTCTTCCTCCGTTGCATTTTCAACACCCGTTGGGGGCGCGTCGTATAATCCCTACTTTCAACCGGGCCTCTTCCTGGGAAACCGCCCGGATTCCTACCTTTTCAAAAGGACGGTGTCGTCCCGTTCAGGAGCCGGCCTCCTGGCTTTCCCGACGGGCATCGATCACCCGGGCCAACTGGGTTCCGGGAGTCCCCAGCAGGCGAACCAGCGTGGTAGCCGGCGTGTTGATCATCGCCAGGATCTGCGCCCTCAGTTCAGGAAGCCCCGGAAGCTTGGACAGCGTTTTTACTTCCTCGGCGCCCACCAACTGTTCCGAATCGATGATTCCGGCGAAGATCTGCAAATTCGGATTGGTTTTCGCGAAATCCGTGAGCACCTTCGCCAGGGCCACCGGATCATCCTTGTGATACGCGACGGCGATCGGACCGGTCAGCTGATCCTTGAGACCGGCGAAGCTGGTTCCTTCCGCCGCCCGCTTGGCAAGCCTGTTGTTGATGACCCGGAAGCCTCCGCCAGTCTCCCGGATCTTCCCCCGGAGCTCGTTGGACTCGTTCGCCGTCAACCCGGAGTACCGGGTGAGATAGATCTGGGCGTTCGAGCCGATGATGTCGGCGAACTCCTTCGTTCTCGGCCCTTTTTCACTCTTTGATAACACGTCTTACCTCACGCGTCGGCTTTCTGGAGCGCCTCGGGATCGAGCGCCACGCCCGGCCCCATGGTGGAAGCCAGATAAACGGTCTCCATGTATTTCCCCTTGGCGGCCGCCGGTTTCGCTTTCAGCAACGCGCCGACCAGGGTCTGGGTGTTCTCCACCAGTTTTGAATCTTCGAAAGAGAGCTTACCCAGCGGGACATGTACAATCGCCGTCTTGTCCACGCGAAATTCCACCTTCCCCGCCTTGATATCCTTCACCGCCGAAGCCACATCCATCGTCACGGTTCCGGTTTTCGGATTCGGCATCATCCCTCTAGGGCCCAACACCCGGCCCAGCTTCCCGACTTCGCGCATCATGTCCGGAGTGGCGATCACCGCGTCGAAGTCGAGCCAGCCGTCCTGGATTTTTTTCGCCATGTCCGCTCCGCCGACGAAATCGGCCCCGGCCTCCTCCGCCTCCTTCACCTTGTCGCCGCCGGCGATTACCAGGACTTTCTTGTCCTTGCCGGTACCGTGGGGAAGAACCACGGTTCCCCGAACCATCTGGTCCGCGTGCTTCGGATCGACGCCCAACTTCAGACTGATTTCCATGGTCTCATCGAAGGCCGCGTATTTCACTTCCTTCAGCTTCCGAACCGCCTCTTCCAGGGAATACCGGCGTTTTTCCACCTTGGACTTGGCTTCATTGAATTTCTTGCCATGCTTGGGCATGATCCATTTCTCCTCGGAACGGTTTCCGGACAGGCCGGGTAGACCGGTCAGACAACTACAATCCCCATGGACCGGGCGGTCCCCTCGATAATTTTCACCGCCGCATCCAGGTCGGCCGCGTTCAGGTCCTCGAACTTGGTCTTCGCGATCTCTTCGACCTGGGCCTTTTTCACCTTGCCGATCTTGTCCCGGTTCGGAACTCCGGACCCTTTCGGAATTCCCGCCGCCTTCAGCAGCAAGACCGAGGCCGGGGGTGTCTTCGTGATGAAGGAGTAGGAATGGTCCTGGTACACGGTGATCAACACCGGTGTCGTGATCCCGCCGCCTTTCTGCGTCCTGGCGTTGAACGCCTTGCAGAAATCCATCAGGTTCACCCCGTGCTGCCCGAGTGCGGGCCCCACCGGGGGAGCGGGAGTCGCTTTCCCAGCGGGAATATGCAACTTGATTTTGCCGATCACTTTCTTGGCCATGCGGGCGTTCTCCCTGCCGCTTACTGCTTTTCTACCTGGAGGAATTCGAGTTCCACCGGCGTGGCGCGGCCGAAAATGGTCACCATCACCTTCAAGGTGGAGCGATCGTCGTTGACCTCCTCGACTTCACCCGTAAAGTTACTGAACGGACCGTCGATGATCCGAACGGTCTCGTTGATCCGGAATTCAAGTTTCGGTTTCGGTTTCTCCGCCGCCACCGTCACCTGGTTCATGATCCTTTCGACTTCTTCTTCCTTCAGGGGAACCGGTTTGTTCCCGGTCCCCACGAACCCGGTCACCTTCGGCGTGTTCTTCACCACGTGCCAGGTGTCATCGGTCAATTCCATTCGCACCAGGACATAACCCGGAAAGAATTTTTTCTTGGACCGGGTTTTTTTCCCTTCCTTGACCTCGACCACTTCTTCGGTCGGAATCAACACTTCTTCGATCAGGTCCGTCATTCCCGCAGCTTCAGCCCGTTGCGCAAGGCTTTCCTTGACCCTGGCTTCGAATCCGGAGTAGGTGTGAACGATGTACCATTCCTTGCCCATCGACGGCTCCAGACTAAAACGCGCTCAGCAACTTTTCCATGATCTCCTTCAAGATGAAGTCGACCACGAAGAGATACACTGCGCAGATCAGGACGGTGATGATGACGACGATCGTCGTGCCGGTAACTTCTTTCTTGTCCGGCCAGGTGGTCTTCTTCAGTTCCGCCCACGTTTCGATCACAAATTGTTTGAACCGTTTCAGCGAATCCACGGGTTCACTCCCGGAAAACCTCTACTTGGTTTCCTTGTGCGGCGTGTGTTTCCTGCAGAACCGGCAATACTTGCTGAACTCGAGCTTGCCGGTCGTCCTTTTCTTATTCTTCGTCGTCACATAGTTCCGGCGCTTGCATTCGCCGCACGCCAGAATCACGTTATCTCTCATCGTCGTTCACCTCCGGACGAAACGCCGAACCTACCCCGCTACTCGATAATCTCCGTCACCGTTCCGGCGCCGACCGTTCGGCCGCCTTCCCGGATCGCGAACCGGAGACCTTTCACCATGGCGATCCGCGTGATCAGATTCACGATCCGCGGCGCGGTGTCTCCCTGCACCCGGAAG
>CAZZIV010000095.1:0-11439 GCA_964654385.1 uncultured Acidobacteriota bacterium
GAGCTTGGCACTCTGGCAAGGAGCCTCGCGTGGCGTTGCTCCGCTCGCGCGGGGGGTGGGCGGTCCTGTGCCCCGCCGCCTGGGGAGGCGGGGCCCTGGGCACCCCGAAGGAGCCGATCTACGGGCAGGCAGTCCGGGAGATGGAGCAGACCGGTTCATGGATGATCCCCACGGTGAACGGAAAGGTGTTCGCCGAGAAACCGATGCTCTACTACTGGACCGCCCGGATCTGCTCCTTCCTCCCGGGCGGCTCTGATGAGGGCAACCTGCGCCTCCCTTCGCTGATCGCCGCCTTAGGGTCGGTCTGGATGGTCTGGTTCCTGGTGCTGCCGTACGCCGGCCGCCGGCGCGCGATCACCGCCGCCGGCCTGTTCGCCACCACCTTCAGCGTGTTCTGGGCGGCCCGGACGATCCAGATGGACGTCCTGGTGATGGCGTCTACTCTGGGGGTGTTACTCCCTCTCAGCCGGGTGGCCGACCACGGGATGAACCGATGGAAAGGCTGGCTCCTGGCCGGCTTCGCCGCCGGGCTCGGCTTCCTGGGAAAAGGGCCGGTGGCCTGGCTGCTTCCGGCGCTGGTGTTCGGCGGATACCTGCTCTGGACCGGGCGCCTGAAGATGCTGTTTGCGCCGGCCGCGTTCGTAGGAGCGCTCCTGGCGATCCTGACGGCGGCTCCCTGGCATCTCTGGGTCTGGTGGACCGGGAACGGGGCGATCCTGGAGGAGATGTACCTCCGGCAGAACATGACCCGTTTCGTGAACGCCTGGGATCATGCCAACCCCTGGTGGTACTACCTGGAATATTACTGGATCGACATGGCGCCCTGGGCGTTCCTGACCCCGTTGTGCATCGGCCTGCCGCACCGAGAAGAGAAGGAGCGAAAGCTGGACCTGTTCGCATGGATCTGGATCGTGGCGATCCTCGGGTTCTTCTCCCTCTCCCAAAGCAAGCGATCGGCCTACATGCTGCCGATCGCCCCGGCGGTCGCTTTCCTGGCTTCCGGAGTGTGGCTCCGGCTGAGAGGCGGCCTGCTCTCTGCGGCCCGGCGCCGGTTCGCCCTGGGCGTTCACGGTCTCCTGGGAGGGCTGGTCCTCCTGGGAGGCGCGGCGGCGGTGTTCAAGGGGATCGCTCGATACCCGGAACTGGCGATCCCGGTCGGCGCCCTGGCCTCGGTGATGATCGCAGGCGGATTGATCATCCTGGTCGGCCTGGTCCGCCCCACCTGGCGGAGGACCGTCGTCCCCTGGGGGCTGGCCGGCTTCCTGGTCGCGTTCTACCTGGTCGCCTCGGTGGCGGTGCTGCCCCAGGTGGACCGGTACAAGTCGGCCCGGGGATTCTGCGTGGAGTTGAACCGGATCGTCCCGGAAAAGGCCGACCTGGTGTCGTATCGATTTTGGGACTGGCGGGCGGGATTCGCTTTTTACAGCGGGCGGAAGATTCGGAATCTTCATTCCCCGGAGGAACTGGCGGAGTACTGGAACCGTTCCGATCGGGCCGATTCAGGATGGGTGATCGTGGAAAATAACCGGATCGAGGAAGCTCGATCGGTGCTCAAGGGGTATGATCCGGTTCTGGAACGGGAAGTCGGCAGCAGAACGGCTTCCCTGTTCGTGAAAAAACGGGTCCCCTGAGAAAAAACAGGAAAGGGTGCGTGTCATGGAATATGGATGGTTGCTGCTGTTTCATGCCCTGGCTTCGTTGGTTTGGGTCGGAGGGATGTTCTTCGCCTTCATCGTTCTCCGGCCGGCGTCGTCGGCGGTCCTGGAGCCCCCTTCCAGGCTTCGCCTCTGGTACCGGGTCCTGGCCCGGTTCTTCGCCTGGGTCTGGTTCGCCGTTCTGCTGCTCCTGGCCACCGGGTTCCGTATGATCCTGGGGCACCTGGGGGGGATGAAGAACCTACCTATGCACGTGAACCTGATGATGGGGATCGGGCTGCTCATGATGCTGCTGTTCGTGTTCCTTTACTTCGTGCCGTTTCAGCGTTTGCGGAACGCGGTGAAAGAAGAGAGCTGGCCCGAAGCCGGAAAGGCGATGGGAAAGGTCCGGGGGATCGTCGCGGTCAACCTGGTCCTGGGATTGATCACCGTGGTCCTGGGCTCCGCCGGGCAATATCTGTTCTCGTAGCGGCGGGAGATCCGCGGAACGAGCGGGCGATCATTTTCGCCGTTTCCGGGAGCGGAGCAGCAGAAAACGGCCGGGTACCTTGCCGCGAAACCGGCGGAGGGAAAGAAGGCGGAAGAGCGCGCCCAGCCGGCCGGGGAGGGAACGGCCGTGGAGGAGCGCCATGGAACCCCAGGTCATCCGGCAGTGCTCCCGGTCGTACGGGAAGGCGAAGAGGGGGCCGATCGACTTCTTCAGGTCGCTGGAGGTGAACCGCCTCCGGCACATCTCCTGGAGGCCGGCGATCCCCGACAGGTTACCCAACCCGCTCATCCGGTAACCGGCCCGGGTCGCCGCCGGCTCTCCTCTCGCGTAGAACTGGTCGTTGATGGTGACCTCGCCGGCTTGCAGCCCGCTCATGAGCCGCTCGGCGGTTTCCCTGGACGAGGTCCAGCCTACGGCGGACAGGGCGAAATCGCACCGGTTCGCCCGGAAGATCGCCTGTTCCACGCTGTCGCACACCACGATCGGGAGGACCGGGCCGAGAGTTTCGTCGGTCATCAGCCGTCCGTCCAAGGGAGGATTCAATAGAACGGTGGGCGGGTAGAAAAAGCCCCGGCCCTCCGGAATCTCGCCGCCTCGGAGCAACCGGGCTCCTTGTTCCAGCGCTTCCTGCACCTGCCCGTGCACATGCCTCCGCCTCCAGGCGGAGATCAGGGGGCCGATGTCCACGCTCTCTCCGGCCGGGTCGCCTACGGTCAGGGCGTCGACCTGTTCCAGCACTTTTTCGGTGAAACGGGTGGCGACCCCCTCGGTGACGAACACCCGTTCCACCGCCGTGCAGTTCTGCCCGGCGTTGGCCATGGCGCCCCAGACGACGCCCCGGGCCGCCCGGTCCAGGTCGGCGTCGTCGGCCACTACCGCCGCGCTCTTCCCGCCCAGGGAGAGAACCACAGGCTTCGGCATGCAGCCGGCGATCGCCATGACCTGCCGCCCCGATTCAGGGGAGCCGGTCAGGAAGATCTTGTCGATCCCGGGATGGCTCATCAGGAACATCGCCTCTTCCCGTTGCATCGGGAGAACCTGCAAGAGGCCGTGAGGGAAACCGGCCTCACGGCAGAGGTCCCCGATCAGCAGCCCGGTCAGCGGCGTCAGCTCCGACGGTTTGAACAGGACCGCGTTCCCCATGGCCAGGGCCGAGGCGATCTGGACGAGAGGGAGGGAGAACGGCATACAGTACGGGGTGGCGATCGCCACCAGGCCGAACGGTTCGTACAGGTAATGGACCTGCTTGTGGGCGTAAAAAACGTGCCTGGGCTGGATCGGACGGCCCGAGTAGGTTTCCTCCGCGTGGGCGATGAGGAAATTCAGGTGGTCCAGGGCCGGAAGGATTTCAAGGGCCAGCGCCTCCTGGATCGGCTTCCCCTGTTCCTGGGAGATCCGGGCCGCGATCCGGTCGGCCTGCCGGTGGATCAATCGGCCGAGCCGTTCGATCACCGCCAGCCGTTCGGCCAGGGCGGTTCCTTTCCACATGGCGAACGCCAGCGAGGCGGTGTTGATCGTTTCGGACACCATTTCCGGCGAGGTACAGCGGACCTGGGCGAAGACCTCTCCACGGGTCGGATCGGTGCATTCCAGCGCGTTCGCGCCGGAAGGCAGCAGGTCCGGTCCGGACGGTCTCCCGTCGTCCGGCTCCGCCGGAACGCTTCGAAGAGGATTGCGGAACATGCTGGAAAATATAGGTTGCCTTTCGACGGATACCATAACGGTTTGGCCTGTCCGATTACGAAAACGTGATCGGCTCGTTGGCACCTTGGCGGAGGTGCGGAAAAATCCTGAAGAACCCAGGGAACGGTGCGGTAGAATGGAAGGCTCAGGAGCGGAAGGAAGCGTGACAGGATGAGTGATTCGATTTCCCCCCTTCAAAAGGCCCGGGCCGCCTATGTGCCGAAGTTGCCGTCTATTTTCCGAGGAGACCCGACCGCCCTCCGGTTCCGGGAAGAGGAGGCCGCCTCTGTTCCCAGCGAGGAAATCCGCGCCCGGTTTCCCCGGACCTGTTCCGGCCCGAGGGTGACCTTCGAGAGAACCGGCGAGGCGGGAGCGAGGCGGAAACCGCTCCGGATCGGCGTGGTGCTCAGCGGCGGCCAGGCCCCCGGCGGCCACAACGTCATCGCCGGGCTGCTGGACGGGATGATCGGTTTCGATCCCCGTTCCCGGCTGTTCGGCTTTCTCGGCGGGCCGGGAGGGATCCTCCGGGACGAGTCGGTGGAGTTGACCGCCGAACTCGTTGCCCCGTACCGGAACACCGGCGGGTTCGATATGATCGGCAGCGGGCGGGACAAGATCGAAGGGGACCTGGACCTGCATCGGTCCCTGAAAACCTGCCGGCGCCTGGAACTGGACGGGCTGGTGGTGATCGGCGGCGACGACTCCAACACCAACGCGGCGGTCCTGGCCGAATACTTCCTGGCCCAGGGATCCGGGACGTCGGTCGTCGGCGTTCCCAAGACCATCGACGGCGATCTCCGGAACGAATCGGTCGAGCAGTCGTTCGGTTTCGACACCGCCACCAAGGTGTACGCCGAGTTGATCGGCAACCTCTGCCGGGACGCCGCCAGCGCCCGGAAGTACTGGCATTTCATCAAGCTGATGGGACGCTCGGCCAGCCATGTCACCCTGGAATGCGGCCTGGCGGTTCGGCCGAACGTCGTTCTGATCGGCGAGGAAGTCCGGGCCGCCGGGATGACCCTGAGACAGGTGGTGGACGGCGTGGCGGAAACGGTTCTCCGGCGGAGCGAGGCGGGCAAAAACTACGGCGTCTGCCTGGTGCCCGAAGGGCTGATCGAGTTCATCCCGGAGGTAGGAGAGCTGATCGGCCGGTTGAACGACCTCCTGGGCGAGCGGGAGGAACAGGTCCGGGCCGCCGGCGGACCGGACGCCCAGGCCGAGTATGTCCGCTCCCCCCTGCCGGAGAGCAGCGCCGGCGTCTTCCAGGACCTGCCGCCTGCGATCCGCCGGCAACTGTTGATCGACCGGGATTCCCACGGCAATGTGCAGGTCAGCCGGATCGATACCGAGAAGCTTCTCCTGGAACTGGTGAAGGAACGTGTGCGGGAGAAGGCCCGGTTCAGCGCCCTGGCCCATTTCTTCGGCTACGAAGGCCGCTGCTCGGCCCCTTCCAACTTCGACGCCGATTATACCTACAGCCTGGGGCGGACGGCGGTGATGCTGCTGAGCCGGGGCAGGACCGGCCTCCTCTGCTCCATCCGGAACCTGGCCGCGTCTCCCTCGGACTGGATCATCGGCGGAGTGCCGATCACCTCTCTCCTTCACATGGAGAGCCGGAAAGGGGTTCGGAAGCCGGTGATCCGGAAGGCGCTGGTCGATCTGCACGGTCCTGTTTTCGGGAAGCTCCTGGAACACCGGGAAGAGTGGGCGATGGAAGATTCGTACCGGTTCCCGGGGGGGATCCAGTATTTCGGTCCGCCGGAGGTCACCGACCGGCCGACGGAAACCTTGCTTCTTCGCGCGGGGGCGCGGACGGACTGATCGGCTACGCTTCCTTCTCCGGCCCTTTCACCGGCAACTGGAACGGGGTAACCGTGTCGTCGCCTTTTTCCCGGTCCCGGATCCGGGCGGTGCCTTCTTTCTCGACCTCGTCGATCCGGATCACCTGGTGCATCGGGATGTAGGTCCGCCGGACCTCCTTGAACTCGTTCTTGAGGCTTTCTTCCGACGGGTCCAGGACCACCGAAGAACGTTCGCCGAAGACGATCTCCTCCACCTCGATAAAGCCGTACAGCTGCCCCTGGCTGACTCCCCGGGCGTACAGCTCGTACACCTTGGACTGGTTGTGGAAGACGACCTTGTAGACGGTTCTGCGAGTGGTCATGAAACCGCTCCCTTCATCCGATCAGCGCGTACGCTCTCCACAGGAGGGCGAACACCAGGACCGCCAGGCCGATCACCATCCAGTGCTCCCGGTTCCGGAGCATCCGGTCCGAGGACCACCCGGAGGACGACGCGGCGCCGTACGGCTTCAGGGTGGGGAACAGGGCCGGCACCGCCTGGAAGTACCGCTCGTAGGGCTCTCCATGGGTCTCCCGCAGCCGGGCCGGCTCCACCCGTTCCTTCCGGCGGAGGTAGTAGCCGAAGAAGACCGCCCAGCCCAGGATCAGCACGAGGTAGTGGAACGGAACCCCGAAGTAGGGGAGGCGGGCTGCGACGCAGATCCCGGTGAAGATCAGGAGACGGCCGAGGTAGAGCGGGTTCCGGGTGTACCGGTAGGGGCCGGAGGTGATCAGCTTCACCGTTTTGTAGAGATGGCCCGCCGCCCAGAACCGGACCGCCTCGCCCAGGACGATCAGGACGGCCCCCACGGTGACGCTCACCGGCGTCGGGCGGGACAGGACGCCGAGCACCCCGATGAGAATGTAGACCGAGACGACCCGGATCCGGCCCAGCACCTTGTTATAGCTTCGTTCCGCCAACGTTCCTCTCCCTGTTATGCCCCGGCAGAATATCTCATTTCCGAGATCCGGATCCACCGGAGCGGATCCAGTCTTTCCAGCGTCTCCCGGCCCGGTAAAGTCCGGCGGTCGAGCCGCCTGCACGATCCACCGCGGCGTCCGGGTCTCCCCCGGTGAAACGGGCCCGGAGCCTGGCGGCGGCGATCCGGTCCAGGTCGGCGAGCCGGCGGAACAGCCTCCGCCGGAACGGCCGGAGGAAGGAACGGTGCTCCTGGAGGGAATAGGCGGTGGCAAGGTCGACGAGGAAAATCTTTTCTTCGGGCGAAACCAGCACATCCCGGTGATGCAGGTCGCCCAGGGCGATCCCTCCCTGGTGAAGGCGGTCCAGGACCCGGTCCAGCCGGTCGAACAGCGCCGGGGAAAGCCGCCCGCCGGTCCGGGCCGCGGCGGCGGCCAGGGGAACCGCGTCCACCCATTCGGTGGCCAGGGAATAAGCCCCCAGCCGGCCGAGAAAGGCGGGGATCTCCGGGACAGGACCCAGGGCATGGACCGCCTGGTACGCCCGGCTTTCCCGCCGGACCAGGAAACGGCCTACCAGGTTTCGGACCAGGAAACCGCGCGGAGAATAATCCTTCAGCGCCACACGCAAGTTGCCGTCCCGGTAGAGCAGGATGTCCGCCTTGGTACCGTTTCTGCCGGGCAGGATCCGCATCGGCGTGAGCCGGTCAAGGTCCTCCCGCCGCAACCTTGGCGAATCGCCGTCTGTGGTAGGATGAAAGCCTGAAACAGCCAAGATAAACCCTGTATGTTATTGTCCGTGAAACGCTTCCGGGCCGTTCGCACGGATCGTTTCAACGGTATCATCCTGGACGACCGTGAACAATACGACGACGGTAACCAAGCGTGTTCCCCGCCGGGAGGAACTGAAGCCCCGGCAGGTGGACGTGTTGGTGAAAGGCGCCTCCAACAAGGCCGACCTGACGGTGGTCGACCTGGGCGAGGGGCCGATGGTGGTGAAAGATTTCGCCGGGAAACCTTGGAAAACCCGTCTACTGGGCCAGTTGCAAATCTTCCGGGAGCTGCGGGCCTACCGTTGGCTGGGAGCAACGCCGGTGACGCCGGCGCTGATCGGAAGGGTGGATCGCTGGGCCCTGGCCCTGGAAAAGGTGGACGGCTTGCAGTTGGCGTTCCTGAAAAACCGGATGGAACGAGGGCCGGCCCACGTGGCCGCCCTCCGGAAGGCGGTGGACCGGCTCCACCGGGCCGGCGTCTACCACATGGACCTCCGGGGGAGGGAAAATGTGCTGATCAAGAAGAACGGCGACATCGTGCTGGTCGACCTGGCCGGCGCTCTCTGCTTCCGCCCGGACGGCTGGGTTCACCGCCTGTTGGCCCGCTGGCTCCGGATTCCCGATGAAAGCGCGTTTCTGAAGTGGAAGAAAATGCTGGCGCCGGGCAGCTTGACCCGGGAAGAGCAGGCGTTCGACAGCCGGGCCGCCCGGCTCCGAACCCTCTGGTTCTTCAATCGGAAGAAACGGTCCGGACAGGAGACGGCCCTTTGAGCGAGGACGGTTTGATTCCCGGCGGCGTTTCGGTGGTGGTGCCGGTCTACAACGAACTGCCCAACCTGGAGAAGCTGGTGGACGAGATCCGGTCCGCCCTCTCCGGTCTGGACCGCTGGTACGAGATTCTCCTGGTGGATGACGGCAGCCGGGACGGTTCCGTGGACAAGATCCGGTCCCTGGGGAAACGGCATGAAGAGGTCCGGGGCCTCTACTTCCGGGCCAACGCGGGCCAGACGGCGGCCCTGGACGCCGGGATCCGCGCCGCCCGGGGAGCGGTGATCGTCACCTTGGACGCGGACCTTCAGAACGACCCGGCGGACATTCCCGCCCTCCTCGCCAAACTGAACGGTCACGGGGCGGTGGTCGGTTGCCGGGTGGACCGGCACGACACCTGGGTGCGGCGGGTCTCTTCCCGGATCGCCAACCGGATCCGGAACCGGCTTTCCGAAGAGGAGATCCAGGACACCGGCTGTTCCCTGAAGGCGTTCGACACCCGGGCGCTCCGGTCGATCCGCCTGTACACCGGCATGCACCGGTTCCTGCCGACCCTTCTGCGGATCGAAGGGTACACGGTGGTGGAAGTCCCGGTCCGGCACCGCCCGCGGCTGGCGGGGGAGAGCAAGTACGGCATCCGGAACCGGGCTTTCCGGGCGCTTATCGATCTTTTCGCCGTTCGTTGGATGAAACGGCGGCATCTGAAGTACGAGGTGGTCGAGGATGATCAATAGCGGAATTCCCGCTTCGTGGCTGGCGGTCGGGTTCATGGGGCAACTGATGTTTTCCGGCCGGTTCCTGGTCCAGTGGGTCTACTCGGAGCGCCGGAAGGAAAGCGTGGTGCCGGTCCTGTTCTGGTGGCTTTCCCTGGCCGGCGGATCGTTCCTGCTTTCGTACGCCATCCTTCGAAAGGACCCGGTCATCATCCTGGGGCAGTCGGCCGGTCTCATCGTCTATTTCCGGAACCTGGTGCTGATCCGCCGCACCCGGAAGGCGGTTCAGGGCGCCGAGTCTTCTTCCTCTTCGCCTCCCGGAGCGAAGTAGCCTTTCCGCGTAATCACTTCCTGGCCCTTCGTGTCGGTCTTCAATTCGATCGTCCGCCACTTCCCGTTCCGCTCCTTGTTGTTGGAGACGTAGGCGATGTTGTACTGGTGGCGAAGGTCCCTGGTAACCGTTTCGAACGCGCCTTTCAGGCTGCCGATCCTGCGGGGAAACAGCGCGGCGCCTCCCGATCGGTTCGCCAGTTTTTCCAGGATGCTCTTGAGGGTGGCGCGCTGGTAGATATCCAGTTGCTTCAGATCCCGCCCGTACCCGACGGCGAAAATCATCACGTCGTTCCGGTTGGCATGGTCCGACGCCTCGGACAAGGTGTGCAGGCTGCCGGGCTCGAACCCCTGCCCGTCTTCGTCCCTGCCGTCGGTCAGGAGGACCAGCACCCGGCGTCCCTCCAGCCGGCGCAGGTAATCGGCGGCCCGCCAGATCCCGTCGTACAGGGCGGTGCCGCCCCGGTTCCAGGGGCCGATCGCCTCGATCGCCCGGGCCATCGCCTTGTGGTCCAGGGTCGGCGGCTGCAGCACCTTCACACGGTTGTTGAAGGTCAGCAGCATCACCCTGTCTTCCTTACCCAGCGTGTCCAGGAACCGGAGGGCCGATTTCCTGGCCGCCTCCAGCTTCTCGCCCCGTTTCATGCTGATGGAGTTGTCCAGGACGATCGCCACCGCCAGCGGCTTCGGCTCGGTGCTGAAGACCTTGATCTTCTGCGGTACCCCGTCTTCCCGCAGGGTGAACCGGTCCCGGGTCAGGTCGGTGATGTATTCCCCCCGCCGGTTCCGGACCACGGCGAACAGGTTCACCAGGTCCACGTCTTCTTCTTCCTGGATTCGAATCGGCATGGTGCGCACCGCCGCCCTGTAGGTCGTGCCGTCGTTCAACAGGAGGGTCGCCGTCAGCCGGTGCCCTCGGCTGCCGTCGCCGGCATCCCAGGTTCCGTGCCAGGGAGGGCCGGTGAGGGTTGCGGCAGGTTCCCCGTCCACCTCCACTTTCAGCGACCGGATCCGGGCGCCGGACGGCAGGTTCAGCGCCAGAACGAACTCGGACCGGCCGGTGACGGTGGAAAGGTTCCGGGGCTGGACGAAGCGAACCACCGGGACGGCGGCCCGAACCGGCGCGGTGAACGGCCCCGCCGGAAGAAAGCACAACGCCAGGAAGACGGGGAGAAGCCGGAAGGCGGTTGTGAAAGGAGTCAGCATCACCCTCTATTCTACAACGCGAGGGCCGGTCGATAGGAGCCTGCGCACCTGGAATACCGCCAGCTCTCCCCCCTCGGTGAACCCGAACTCCACATCCTGCCCCCGGCCGGTAGCCTGTTCCAGGTTTCGGGCCAGTTCGGCCAGGCGTTCCAGGTTCTCCTGGGTCAAGCAGGGCGTTCCTCGAAGTTCCCGGGGGATCGGCTTTTCCAGCGTCCCGCTCCGATCCGGATCCAGGACGATCATGGCGCCTCCGTTTCCGGTCTCCGATGCGAGCAGTTCGCCGGTGGAACGACGGACCCAGTAGAGATCCCCGGCGGTTTCCCCCTGGGAGATCCCTTCGCCCAGGCCCCAGTTCGCGTTCACCAGCAGGGTGTCCGGCTTTCCCGACGGCTCCCGGGAAAACAGCACGCCGGCGCAGCGGGTTTCGACCATCTCCTGGACCAGGACCGCCAGGGCCTGCCCGGCCGGCGCGATGCCCCGGCCGGCGAGCAACCGGATCGCCTGGTGGTTCCAGAGCGAGGCCCAGGCCCGGCGGATCCGGTTGTGGATCTCTTTTCGCCCTGAGACGCCCAGGTAGGTGTCGTACTGGCCGGCCAGGCTGCCGGCCGGTCCGTCCTCCATGGTGCCGGACGAGCGGATCGCGAGCCTCGTCGATTCCCGCCCGGCCAGTGCCTTCTCCAGGGCGTCGGTGACTTCCCGGGGGATCGGCCCGCCCAGGATCGCCGCCTTGGCCCGGCGGGAGATCTCCCGTTCGCCGGCGCCGTTCTCCACCGCTTCACGGATCTTTTCCCCAGGTTCGCCGAGCAGGTGCAACCGGTAGGCCGATGTGGTGACCACGAACCCCCAGGGAATGCGGCACCGGTCCGGGAGGCAGTTCCCTGCCTGGAACAGGCCGGCGGCTTTTCCTCCCACAAGGGAGCGGTCCCGCGCGCCGTCGGTCCGGTCCAGGGAGACCACCAGGTCGGCCCCGGCCCGGGTCCGTTCCTCCGCCAGGTGCCGGGAGAGGCGGGGCCGGAGGGGGCCCGGTGCGCACCGCGCGCAGCGCGCAGCGCGCGAGTCCTG
>CAZZIV010000096.1:0-11423 GCA_964654385.1 uncultured Acidobacteriota bacterium
ATGACCAACGCACTGTGCGGCTCCGGCGCCCAGGTCGGCTCGCGAGTTCACCTGTCAGCCGCTTCCCAGATCGGAGGGGTCCTGGAGCCGGTGGGCGCTTTGCCGGTAATCGTGGAGGACGACGTGTTCGTCGGCGGCAACTGCGGCGTGTACGAAGGGGCCCGGATTGGGGCCGGGGCGGTGCTCGCCTCCGGGGTGGTGATCACCCGGGCGGTGCCGGTGCACGACCTGGTGAAGGAAACGGTGTACCGGGCGGAGAACGGGGTGATCCAGGTTCCGCCCAACGCCGTGGTCGTGCCCGGAACCCGCCCGACACGGGGCGAATACGCGTCCCGGCTCGGCATTCATTTACAGGCGCCGGTGATCGTCAAATACCGGGACGCCGGAACCGACGCTTCCGCCACGCTGGAAGAGGCTCTTCGCTGACCGACGGTCAGAGCTCCGGTTCGCCTGACGACGAAAGTTCCTCGTCCAGTTCCTGCAAGGCTCTTTCCAGGAGCTCGGCCCGGCTGCGGATCGCCTCGACCGTTTCCGGATCGTCGTCGGGATAATTTTCCAGGTACTGGTACAGCGCCGTCAGCTCCGCCGAACCGGCGGAGGTGGAAAGCGCCTGGGCGCACCGTTCCCGGAGAGCCCGGTCTTCGGATTCCAGGCCGGCCTTGAGGGGGGCGAGAGCTTCTCCGCCGATCAGCGAAAGGGCCCGGGCCGCCTGGTCACGGTAGGCTCCGTCGTCCTCGGTCAGCTTCTCTCCCAACCAGAACCGGGCCCGGGGATCGCCGATGGCGCCGAGAGTGTCGATGACCACAGGGGTGAACGACGGGTCTTCGTAGGTGGCGTCGATCAGCGGTAGAAGCGGGCGTTTGAACCGGTATTTCCGGATCACCGGGATCGCCGCCAGACGCGCGTCTTTCGGGCCGAACCAGGCCGCCTCGTACATCACCTGCAGGTATTCGACGGGAAGATCGGAGGTCACGAGGGTGAACGCTTCCTTCACGGCGTTCACCGCGTCGGCGCGGTACGCCGCGGGGAGGGAACCGAAGACGATCCGGACCGGGCGGATCGCATTCTTGCCGTACCCGACCAGCCGCTTCCGGGCCAGGGCCTGGACCGCCGGGTCACCGGGGGTTTCCGGCCACGCCAGCCAGGCGAGTTCTTCTGCCTGGGCGTCATAGTCCCGCGCATGCCGGGCCACCGCTGCCCGGACCACCTGTTCCGGATCCGGTTTTTCCGCTGCGGCGACCGGGAGAACCGCCAGGACGGCAAGAAACAGAAAGAAAAGAAGGCTGCGCATTTTCAAGACGGACTCCATCGTGCGTTTACGAGGTTTCCGAGGGAGTATACCGCCGGCTTCCGGCAGGCGCCATCAGGAGAAGCCTCTCGCCAGTCGCCGAAAAATACTTCCGCCACCGTCGGGGAGCTCCTCTCGGGGAAGGGCTTCCAGTACCTTGGAGGCGATCTTGTCGAACGCCTCGGTGATCGGCGAGGACGGGTCGGCCGCTACGACCGGAACCCCATCGTCCCCTCCGCTTCGGATCGCCGGGTTCAGGGGGATCATTCCCAGGAAAGGGACCTTACGGCGTTCGGCCTCGGCTTTTCCACCTCCGTGGCCGAAGATTTCCGATCGGGCGCCGCACTCCGGACAGCAGAAATAGCTCATGTTCTCCACCAGGCCGAGGACGGGGACCTCCACCTTCTCGAACATGGCGATCCCCTTCTTCGCGTCGGCGAGGGCGACGTCCTGGGGAGTGGTGACGATCACGGAACCGGCCAGGCGGACCTTTTGAGAGAGGGTCAGCTGGGCGTCGCCGGTGCCGGGAGGCATGTCGACCACGAGGATATCCAGGGCTCCCCAGCGAACATCCCGCATTAGCTGTTCCAGCGCTTTCATCACCATCGGCCCCCGCCAGATCACCGGGGCGTCCGGGTCCACCATGAACCCCAGGGACATGAAGCGAACCCCGTGTTTTTCGAACGGGACCAGCTTCCGGGCCTGTTCATCCACGCCGGGCCTGGCGCCCTCCAGCCCCATCATCAGGGGGATGGACGGCCCGTAGATATCGGCGTCCAGGAGGCCGACCGAGGCGCCGGCTTTCGCCAGGGCGACCGCCATGTTTACGGCAACGGTGGACTTGCCGACGCCGCCTTTGCCGGAGGCGACGGCGATGACGTTCCGCACTTCCGGAAGAAGATCGGTTTCAAGAGCGGTCGCCTGGGCCGTGGAAGGAGGCGCCTGTCCCGGGGAAGCCATCTGGAGGCCGTCGGAAGGCCCGGCCAGCCGCACGGTGATTCGCCCGATCCCCTCCAGGGACGCCAGCCGTTCCTTGATCGTCTCACGAAGGGGAACTCCCCTGGAAGGATCGCCGGAGCCGAGGTCGAGTTGGATGAAGACGTCGTCTCCGTCGCAGCGAACCTTCCGCACGACACCGAAGGAAACGATGTCCCGGTCGTATCCGGGAAACGGAATGGAAGAAAGAATTTCGAGTACAGATTTTTCCTGGATGCTCATGATCGGAACCTGCTCCTGATGAACCTGATGAAAATGAACGAGTGTAGGTCACTATAGCATCAGGCGCAGGTTCGGGCACAGGAATCGCTAGTACGTGTACGCGACGCCCAGGTAAAACCCTTCGTAGGTGATCGACTTCATTTCCCGGGTGGCGTCGTTCGGGTTCAGGACCTGGTCGATGCCGTCGGTCACCTGGCTGCCTGCAGGGGTGACATTCCGGGGCCGGAGGTCGACTCCGACATTGGCGTAGTACGACTGGCGGAACCCGCCGGTGACGTCCAGGCCTTTCCAGGCGTTCCAGCGGAGGCCGAGGGACATGTCCAGGACGAACGAAGCGCCTGGATCGCTGCCGGCGTTCAGGCCGATCTGAATCCGCTGCTGGCGGATCTGGTCGGCGAGGACTTCGGAATTCACATTGCTCGGGTCGAGGAAGACTTCGAATTCGGAGTAGGGAGGGGCGAGCTCCCGGATGAAATTCCCGCCGGTGTCTCGAAGGATGTACCTGTGCGTGACCGAACGGTATTGGCTGTCGATCTTTCCCCGGAGAACGGCGAATCCCATGGATGCTTCAGCGGTCAGTTTCTTGGCGATGCCGAGGGGAAACTTGAACTCCATCCCGCCTTCTAGACCGCGCCCGTTGTACTTCGCGTTCTGGACGGCGGTGTCCGGACGGGGCGCCAGGCGAGCGTTCAATGTGTTAGACCCGGTTTCGGCGATCGGGTTCAACAGGTTCGGAAGGTCCGGCGCCAGCGAGAAGTAGGTGGCGTTGATGGATCGCTGATGAATGATCCGGCGGTACCCGACGTACCACTTGGCGGAGATCCGCCGGCCCTGGAAAGCGTCGCGGAAGAAGTCGAGGCGGAGATCCCGTGTTTTCAGGCCGGCTTCCGAAAGAAAGGCGTCGGCCAGGCCGTCGTTGAACACCCCTGCGTGGTGAGGCGCGGTGAGGAGCACGCCGTATTGAAACTGCCCGGGCGAGATCTGGTTGTTTTGGCCGGTGTGATCCATGGAGGTGTAGGTGACCAGGAGTTCCCCCATATTGTCCCGAAGGCGATACCCGCCGCGGATGTAATTCCTGGCTTCCGTGGCGTAGGGAACGCCCAGCAGATAGGTGTTGAACGGGCGGGCGGCGTCCACCAGGGAGGACGGGGCGAAACCGGCTCCGACCGGCTGGTTGATCCAGGATTCCAACTGGGCGAAGATGTTGCCGAGCCCTTCGAACTCGTTTTCGGATTCGGTTTCACCCTGGGCAAAAGCAACCGGTGGAAGGCAGGCCAGGAGCAGGCCGAGAACCGCGAGAAGGAGAAGCCTGGAATTACTTCGCATCGAGTTTCTTGAATTGATCATGTTCACGGGTTCCATGCCTTTAGTTAACGGTGAGGGAGAAAGAAATGCCGCTGCGGGGGTCGGCGGTGGAAACGCTGGTCCCGATCAGGTTCTGAATCTGGGAACCGTCCAGGAAAACCGTACCCTGCAGGGTCGGTTCCGAACTGAGGATGATGCCGTTGGGGGCGTCGAAATTCTTTCTGGCCTTCACGAGGACCGTATCTCCCTTCGCCACGCTCAGCGTGAAGGGGACCGGGCCGGGCGAGCCGACGGTTCCGGCCATCCTGGCGTCCCCCAGACCGCCGCCGCCGGGGCAGACGAGATCCAGATCGACCGACGTGTTGTCGAAGGTGCTGTCCACCACGATCCGATGGGTCCCCGGCATCCGCCCGATCGGGTTGCAAATGGCGGAGGGGGGACAGTCCGCGCCTGGAAGCTGCATCCCAGGCAGGAAATCGGTGGAGTAGTCGGTCATATTGAAGGTGGAACTGAGGGCTTCGGTCGAGGTCAGCACTTCGATATCGGTGGTACCGGCCCGAATGATGGAAATTTCCAGGGAATAGTTCCACGGGGTATTGGCGGAGGCGAAGATCAGGTCGTTGTTCTGGGGATTTCTGGCCTTTCTGCAGGCAATTTGAACAGGCGACGGCAGCAGGTTGCCGAACGGGTCGGTGTCGTCCGGGATGCCGTCGCCGTCTTCGTCGTAATACTGTTCCCAGACATCGTACGCGTTGATACTGGCGTTGCCGGCGGCGATTTCGATCTGCAGCAGCTGTTCGCCGACTTCCTGGGGTTGCGTCGAATCACAGGAAGTGAACAGTGCAACGCATAGAATCAAAAACGCCAGACAGATGACCCGTCTCATGATGAGATGCCTCCAAAATTCCCACGAATGAAGACGAAAAATTACCTGACTCGGTGGTTGGAGTCAAGGTCCGGTCTTTTTCCCGTCCAAGCAGTGCTGCGAAACGCCCGCAGACCGGGCCGAGCCTGGGACCGCCCTAATGCCCCGTTCGGTCCTTCGGCGGAGCGGTTTTCCTCTTCCAGGAAGAGGGAACCGCCGGAGTGGCGCGCATTTTTACGCGATTTTCCTGGTCGAAGAGCTCGGAGAACTGGTTTTCGATCGACCGTGTGGTCGCGGAATTGCGAGTGATCATCTCCAAACCGCGCACTTTTTCGTGGAGAGCGTCGATCTCCATCTGGCGGCCTTTCAGTTCCAGCTCCGCTTCCTGAAGGCGCGCGATGAACGGTTGGGCGGCATCCTGCAACTTGGATTTCAGCACCGCCACCTGCTGCTTCAGCTCGCCGATTTCCAGCCGCCTGGTCTCCAACTCGGCCTGCAACTCCATGACACGCATCCCTCCGGCGCGGACCATGCCGTACTGCACCAGGAGTTGCTCGTGTTTCATTTGCAGCTCCTGGAAAAGGAGGAAGGGGATCGTCTCCGGCGCCGAGCCGGCAGCCAGGGCGGAGGACCGGTCCTTGGGAGCGAGCGCCTCCGCCGGCCGGTTCTCGTTTCCGTTCGCGAACAGAAGACCGGCTTCCTGGAGGTCCTTTTCCGTGACGAAGTATTCCGGTCCATACCGGCCGAAAGATTTTTCCGCTTTGAGGCGTCCGCTCCGGAGATACCTCCGCAGGGTCGTCACGGATCGCATGGTTCGGTCGGAGGCTTCTCGCAGATTCATTTTCGACATTCGGTGTTCTCCGAAGAGTTCAGCCTTGGATCACGCTTTCTTTTACCACAGCGTCTGCGGGCAGAACAACCATTGTCTGCGATTCCCGAATATGGTAACGGGGCCGGAAGGAAGGTAGGATAGCGTCGTTCCCGCCGGCGGCGGAGTGGGGAAGGAAGACTATGAAAGAGTCGGGACCGGCCCATTGGGCGGACAGGGCGGCGGCGGAGATTATGGCCGCACAAGGCGATGGGAGAAAGCCGGTGCTGTCTACCGGGATCTCGCCCTCCGGGGAAATCCATATCGGGAACATGCGGGAAGTGCTCACCGCGGACGCGGTGTACCGGGCGCTGAAGGAGCGGGGAGCCGGACCGGAGTTCCATTTCGTCGCGGACAACTTCGACCCTCTCCGAAAGGTCTCTCCGTTCCTGGACGCCGAAACGTATGCTCCGCTGGTGGGGATGCCGCTATCGCGGATTCCCTGTCCCTGTGGCGGTCATGACTCCTACGGGGATCACTTCCTCGAACCGTTCCTGGAGTCGCTCAGGGAGTTGCACGTCCACGTGGAGCTGGTCCGGGCCGATGAGCTTTACCGGTCGGGGAGGATGAACCGGATGATCGTCACCGCGTTGGAAAACCGGGGCGTGATCGTCGGGATTCTGAAGGAACTGACCGGAAAACAGATGGATGAAACCTGGTCACCCTTCGTCCCGGTCTGCTCCGGGTGCCGAAAGATGAGCGGAACACAGGTGACAGGTTTTTCGGCGAAGGAGGAAACCGTCTCCTTCACTTGCGATTGCGGAGCGTCCGGGGATGTTCCGATGTCCGGAGGGGGGAAGCTCCAATGGCGAATCGATTGGCCGGCGCGATGGTCCGCCCTCCATGTTTCTGTGGAGCCGTTCGGGAAGGACCACTCCACCCGTGGCGGCTCCTACGATACCGGCGTGCGGATCGCCCGGGAGGTGTTCGGAATCGAACCACCCTACCCGATCCCCTATGAATGGATCAGCCTCAAAGGCAGGGGAGACATGTCCTCCAGCAAGGGGAACGTTCTCTCCATCGGCAGCATTCTCAAGGTGGCGCCGCCGGAGGTGCTCCGGTACATGGTGATGCGCGCCCGTCCGGGCAAGACGATCAAGTTCGATCCTGGCCGTCCCCTGGCCCAATTGGTGGACCAGGTGGACGACGCCCAGGCGAAAGGGAGAGATGAACGCTCGATGGAGCTTTCCCGGGCGGCGGGTTTCGAGCCGGTCGGGGTTCCGTACCGGCACCTGGTGATGGTGGCTCAGGTCGCCCGCTTCGACCTGGACAAGGTAATGGAGATCCTGGGAAGAACCGGGTATCCGAACGCAACCCGGAGCGCCGTGGAGGGACGTCTGGGATACGCCCGGAACTGGCTGGACCGGTTCGCCCCCGAAGACGAACGTTACCAGGTCCAGGAAACGGTGCCCCGCAAGGCGGAAGGGCTGAGCGACGTCCAACGCAGGTTCCTCTCCGCCCTGGCTTCGTCTCTGGACGCTTCCATGGATGGAGCGGCGATCCATCGCACGGTTTATACTCTAAGAGAGCGATTCGATGAGGTACCGCCCTCGGAGTTGTTCCAATCGATCTATCTCGTCCTGCTGGGAAAAACCAAAGGGCCGCGGGCGGGTTCTTTCATCGCGACCCTGGGTCCGGGCTTCTGCGCCGATCGGTTCAGGGAAGCTGCTGAAGGAGGGAAGCAATGAGAATCGGCGGCACGAAACGGCTTCTACCGCTGCTATGCGTCGGGATGATGCTCGTCTTTTTCCAGGGTTTCGCCTCCGGAGGAGAGAAGGGGAAGGAGGCATCCCGACCGACCCTGGAAATGAATATGGTGGTCGAAAACTGGCGATGGATCCCCAACGTCCTTCGTGTGAAACAGGGATCCCGGGTGATTCTGCACATCCGCTCGAGGAACGCGACGCATGCGTTTCTGTTGAAGGATTACCGGCTGAAAGTGATGCTTCCCCAGGACAAGACGACGACCGTCGAATTTACGGCGGACAAGGCCGGCACGTTCCGCTGGCGCTGCGGCCGACCCTGCGGGAAGGGGTGCGCCAAGATGCTGGGTACCCTGACGGTTCTGGAGGCGGAGCCCGGGGAGGAGCCTTCTAAGGATTCTTCTTCCCGTCCTTCCCAGGGCGGCGGAGGAGGGTCGAATCCCCGAAGCGATGCTCCGTCTGTCGGAGGACCTGCTTGAGAACCGCCTGCTGAATTTTTCGCGCTTCTTCCAGGACCTGCAGGGTTTCCCTCGGGTGGGAGAGAAAGGTGGATTCGGCCTCGTCACCGGCCGCCAGCACCCGGACAGCCTCCTGGAGAATCCGGAGCGCCTCGTCCACGGAACTCCTTTCCGAGGGCTCGATCCCCCGAAGAAGCGACGCGGTGAGCAGCAGATCCGGAGACACCCGCTCCTGTTCCTCCGATCCGTTCTCCCAGTGGTTCCCGGTGAGAATCCACTCGATGCTGGTTTCCCCGACCTTGGCCAGTTCCACCAGGCGCCTGGGCTCGGGAACGACGCCGTGCTCGTATTTGTGCACCGCCGACTGGGTGGTTCCCAGGCATTTCGCCAGCTCCCACTGGCGGAGGCCCGCCCGCGTTCGAATCTGGCGTATCCTCTTGCCCATCGAAGCTTTATCGAGATCCTGCATACCTTTTCCGATCCAGGGCCCAGGCCCGGTGAACCATTCGCCGGGGGCCCCATAGGTGGAATATAGGTATCAGTATCCACAAGGCAAGTTTATATGCGGCGGAGGAATATCCGAAGGGAACCTTCGGCGACCGGGGTCGGTCAGGAGGGGGATTTCTCCATTTTCATCCCATCCCGGGCCTGGAGAATCGCCCGGTCTGCGTTCAGCCAGAGCATCAGCCCGATTCCGAGCAGAAAAAATGGGAGGAGCGAGAAAACCGCCAGCCGCTGGTTCCCGGTGGTGGAAGAGATGAAGCCGAACAGGAGAGGGCCGAACATCGAAGCGAATTTTCCGGAGAGGACGTAGAAGCCGAAGAACTCCGATTCCCGCTCCGGCGGGCTGATCTGGGCCATGAACGAACGGCCGACCGCCTGGGTGCTCCCCATCCCGATGGCGGCTCCGGAAGCCATGATCCAGAACATCCAGCGGGAATGGGCCAGGGCGCCGACCACTACCACGCCGACCCAGAGAGCCAGGCTCAGGAGCAGGGTCGGTTTCGGACCGACCCGATCGGCCAGGTAGCCGGCGATGACCGACCCGGGAAAAGCGACGATGTTCAACACCAGGAAGAGGAGCACCAGGTCTCCGGAGGAGAACCGGAAGGTGACCGTGGCGTAGATGGCGCTGAAACTGATGATGGTGGTGATCCCGTCGTTGAAGAACAGCGAGGCGGCGATGAATTTCGCCGTTTCCCGGTACCGGCGCAGATGGCGGAGGGTTTCTCCCAGACGGAGGATCCCGGTTCGGAAAAATCCGGCCGGTCGCGCGGAGGCGGGAACCGGGTTTTCACGGAGCCAGAAGAAGGCCGGAAGGGCGAACACGAGGAAGAAAACGGCCACCAGGACGAAGGACAACCGGTAGCCCTCGATCGCGGGCTGGTTCAAGGTCCCGTCTTCCAGAATGAGTTCGCCCCGCGCGCCGATCAACCCCAGAAACTTGCATGCCAGGATCGCGGTCAAACCGCCGATATAGCCGATCGCCCAGGCCCAGCCGGAGATCTTGCCGATGGTCCCCGGCGTGGATACTTCCGGTAGGAAAGCGTTATAAAACACGTAACCGGCTTCGAACCCGTAGGTGCCCAGGACGAACAGCAGCATTCCGAAAAGAACGTCTCCGGGCCCGACGAAGTACATCAACCCGGTGGCGGTTACGGTGAGGAGGGTTGTGAGGATCAGGAACAGCTTTTTGCGCCCGGATCCGTCGGCGAGAGCTCCCAGGAACGGAGACGAAACGGCGACCAGGAGCATGGTGAAGAACGTCGCTCTTCCCCAGAGGAGATCTCCCTGGTTCCCCTCGGCCCGGACCACGACCTGCCGGAAGAAGACCGAGTAGGCGACCGTGATGATCAAGGTGGTATAGGCGGAATTGGCGAAGTCGAACATGCACCAGGATGCGACCTCGCGGAAAGCGGCTTTCCTCACCGTTCCCCCCATTTCAGTTTCCGGCGCAGCACTTCGTAGAAGCTGCGGTCCGAAAGGCGGACCAGCCGCACTCCGGACGGATGAAGGTCGATGAGCAGGCGGTCCCGATACTTGATCGGGAATCCGACCTGGCCGTCCAGGGTGACGAAAACGTCTTCATGGGTTTTCCCCTGGAGGGCGATGCGGATTCCCGTGGATGAAGGGACTACCGTGGGGCGGAACGCCATCCCGTGAGGGCAGATCGGCGTAATCACGAAAGCGTCCACCCGGGGATCGAGGATCGGGCCTCCGGCGGAGAGGCTGTAGGCGGTGGAGCCGGTCGGCGTGGAGACGATCAGGCCGTCGCTGGTATAGGTGGCGGCCTTGTCCTTGTCCAGCCAGAGGTCCAGGCTGATCATCCGGGCCAGGGCGCTCTTGGCGATCACCACATCGTTCAGAGCCATGTGTTCGCTCAGGAGGTCCTTATCCCGGCACAGACGCACACGGAGCGCCCTCCGCTCCTCGACCCTGTAGTCACCGGCGACGATCCGCTCCAGTTCCGTCCAGAGCTCCTCCGGCTGAAGCTCGGTCAGGAAGCCCATGCCTCCCATGTTCACGCCCAGGATCGGGATGCCCCGGGCCGCCACCGAACGGGCGATGGACAGGAGCGTTCCATCGCCCCCGGCGGTGATGACCAGGTCGGTTTTCCGCGGGATCTCGTCCCTTCGTACGCCGTTCCGGAATCCCAGGGCGGTACCGGTCGCCAGGTCGAATTGGACCGTCACCCCTTTTTCGCGAAGGCGCGTCCCGATCCGCGAGGTCAGTTCCAACGGGCCGCTGTTCCCGGTTTTCGCCACCACCAACACGTTCTTGACGTCAGGTTTCATTCGGGCTTCCCGAGTTGTTCGATCCGCTCCCTCACCTGGGAGAGACTCATCCCCCCGGCTTCGGGCGCGAGGTCGATGAAGAATTCCACGTTCCCTTCCGCTCCACGGATCGAGGATAACCCAAGGCCGAGAATTCCCCAGCGGTTTTTCCCGGCAAAGCCGGTGATTCTCTCCAGGACCTCTCTGTGCAGGTCCGGATCCCGGACGATGCCGCCTTTCCCTACCTTCCCTTTCCCCACTTCGAACTGGGGCTTGATCAGGCTGACGATCCTGCCTCCAGGGGCGAGAATCGGAACCAGGGCCGGCAGAATCTTTTCGATGGAAATGAAGGAGACGTCCATGGTGATCAGCGAGGGCCGGTAAGGAAGATCTTCTGCCGCCAGGTGACGAGCGTTCACCCGTTCCAGGACCGTGACCCTCGGGTCGGTGCGAAGGGACCAGTCCAGTTGCCCTTTCCCTACGTCCAGCGCGATGACCCGGGCCGCCCCGGCTTCCAGGAGTACCTGGGTGAAGCCGCCGGTGGAGGCTCCTACGTCCAGGGCGTCCACGCCCTGGACCTGCACCTGGAATTCCTCCAGGGCGGAGGCCAGCTTCCGGGCGGACCGGCTGACGTACCGCTCCCCGAGGTCGACGTCGATCCGGACGTCCGGCGGCAGGCGGACGCCTGGTTTTTCCAGGCGGAGGCCGTCGCGGCGGACTCTGCCGGCCATGATCAGCGCCCGGGCCCGGGTCCGGCTGGGAGCCAGGCCCCGGTCGACCATCAACTGGTCCAGGCGCCGGTTCCCGGAAGCCATCAGGAGCTTCTCGTGATGGCGTAGGTCGCCAGGCCGTCCAGCATCCCGGTGGGGCGCTGGAATCCGGCCAAGGCGGAACGGGCGCGTTCGACCTGTCGTTCCGCTTCACGGCGGGCGCCGTCCATGCCG
>CAZZIV010000097.1:0-11423 GCA_964654385.1 uncultured Acidobacteriota bacterium
CTTACAGACAGCGGCGCCCGGCGTCCCTGGGTCCCCGGCTCCGGCCCGGTCTCCGGCGCCGGCCGCGTGGCCTTTTCCTCCGGTCATCGCCAGGTCCGCCCCAACCAGCACCAGCGGATCGGCGCCGGCCTTCAGCATTAGGTCCACCGCCGCCAGCAGCACCGACCCGCCGCTCCGGTACGGCCCTCCCTCCTGGAATCCGGGATGGATGCCGTCGAACAGTCCCCCTTCTTCCCAGGCGAAGATCGGCCAGGGAGTAGCGCCGACCGCCTCCGGACGGGCGCCGCCGAAAAAGACCAGGGGGATCTCCAGGGAGACCGAGTCGAATTTTTTCCGGTTGGACTCGGTGGGATCCAGTGTCACCGCCAGGTCGGGAACGATCCCGGCGGCGGCCAAGGGACGAAGTGAAGTGTCCAGGGCGACGGTAAACGGCCGGAAAGAGGAGGCGAGGATCGGCAGGGAGACTTCCAGGCTGGGCCCGGGGGCGATCACCATCACCGGCCGGCCCTGCAGCAGCGGAGTCAGCGCGCCGGCGGGAACCGCCTGGACGATCCGGTCCAGGTTCCGTTCGATGTTTTCGAGGACGCCGTCATACTGGGTCTGCTTCGTCGCCTGCACCGCCGCCAGTTCCCTCCCCATCTTCGCCAGGGGGGCGAGAGAGGGGGCGGCGCAGTCCAGAGCGGCCGGGTCGGCCAGAACCGCCATCCGCTCCTCGGGAGCCGGCATGGACGAGGCGATTTCTCTCAGGCCGCCGACCAGGATCGTCAGCCTGCGGTCGGCCAGGATGCCGGACAGATCCCGCACCGCAAGCGCCTTCAGCAGGTTGGCCGGATCCAGGACCACCACCGTCGCCCGGGCGTCGTTCGGAACCGATCGAAGCGCCGCCTCCACCTGCCGGCCGTCCCCGAAGCCGAACAGCAGCATGTGGCCTGCGGTGGCCGCTCCCGCCTGCCGCACCTCGGCCCGGGCGACCGCATCCCTCGCCGCTCCCCCGCCGGCAAAACGGTGTTCCGGCAGGCAACCGCTTGCCGGGAGCCCGGCAAGGACCTGCCGCAGCAAGGCCGGCCGCCCGGCCAGCAACACCTCCCGGTTTTCCGGCAGAATCGATGGTTCGCCTTTCTTTTTCCCGGCCATGGCCTGTGGCCCCATCCTTCCTCCATCCTGCGTACGGTCGCGGGAACTTGATGGATTGCAGGATCGAGGCCAAGTTTCCCCGCCGGCCGGTGCGCCGGCTTCCTGAAGCCGATATAGTACCGGCTGAACCGTAGCGTTCAGGGAGTTTCACCATCCACGACCACCACGAATCCAGGATTCTTCTCGCCCTGGTCGCCGAACAGTGGGACCAGGCCGCCCGGCTGACCCGGGAACGGAAGCCGGACCCGGAAGTATTTCTCCGGCTGGCCCAGGAGTGAAATACTAGCCTGCGCTGCCACGGGCGCTGGGAGAGGGCGGGCCGTTTCGCCGTGTCGCGGGACGGGGCCGGAGCCGGGCTGGAACAGGCGAGACACAAGTGCCGGATGGACAACCTGCTCCTCCTGGCCGAAGCGGAAAAGGTGATCGACGCCATGGCAGGCATCGGGGTCACTCCGGTGGTGCTCAAAGGGCTGGACATCATTCACCGGTTCGATCTCGGCTTCGACTCCCGGCGGATGACCGACATGGATCTGCTGGTCCCGACCGGGCAGGTTCGGGCGGTGATGGCCGCCCTGGCGAAGGCGGGATGGAACCTCCCCGCGAAAATTTACGACAGCAACTGGGCGCCGTACCACACCGGCATGGAGAGCAGCGGCCCGGTTTCCGTTTCCCTGGAGGTGCACTGGAACATCATCCAGGAAGGCCGTTACAGCCTGGATCCGGCGGACCTTTTCCGCCGGGCGGTGGAACTGGACCTGGGCGGCAGGAAGGTGCTCGGCCTGGAGCGCCACGACCTGGCGGCCCATACCCTGCTGCACCATGTCTCCAGCCACTTCCACCGAACGCTGAAGAACTGGCTGGACCTTTTTACCCTGAGCCGGGAGCCCGGCTTCGACTGGAAGCAGGTGGCCCGGCGGACCCGGGAGTGGGGCGGGGCGCCGGGAGCCGCCATGAGCATGCGCCACCTGGGGAAACTGTTTCCCGGCTGGTTCCCGCCGGAGGTGGTGAAGCTGTTCCGGTTGGGAAAGGTTCGGCAGGCGATCTTCCGGCCGTTGATTTCCGACCATCCCCTGGACATGTTCCGGAACACCGAGACCCGGTGGGTGGAAATGTTCCTGAGCTCCATGCTGGTGAACAACCCGTTGCGGCTGCCGTTCGCTCTCCGGGTGGTGCGAGGCGAACCGGACTATCTGAAGGGCGTGCTGGACCTGGAGAGGCAGGATGGCTGAATCGCAGGCGCTCCCTCTAAGCCGGCTGTACACCTTCATCGACGGCGACCGGCGGTTCGCCCTCTATTTCCTGGAGGGGCAGAAGCTGATCCACGACCTGGCCCTGACCCACGACATCCGGGGGGAAGGGTTCGCCTGGTTCCGGGACGCGGTGCTGAGCTTCCAGCCGATGATCGGCCTGCTGAAGCACGGCGAGCAGTTCGGCCTCTACATCGATTCCGGCGAGCCTTTTTTTCGGCTGAAGATCGAAGCATCCCATGGGGGCAGCACCCGTTGCGCCCTGGTCCCGGAGGAGTTTCGCTCGTTCCCGGAAACGATGACCGGGATGGTCCGCTGCCGGAAGCTGTTCCCGAAAAACCAGGCGCCGTACTTATCGGTGCTGAAGGTCCAGGAAGTGCCTTTGGGGGAGATCGTCAACCGGGTGTTGGAGGAGTCGTACCAGGTGCACAGCACGGTGCTGCTTTCCCGGCGAAGCGATCAGTCCGCCATGCTGCACCAGCTGCCGCCGATCAAGGACGAATACGAGTACTCGGAAACCGCGATCCGAATACGATCCGCCGGGTTGCGGGAGCAACTCCAGGAACTGCTGGGGGAAGCCCTCACCTCGCCGGAGGCGATCCTCGCCGGTTTCGAAACCATCGGGTTCCGGTTCCTGGCCGACCGGCCGATCCGTTTCTCCTGTTCCTGCTCCCGGGAGAGGGTTTTGAACAGCCTGTGGTCCCTGGGCGAAACGGACAGGAAGGAACTGTTCCACCCTGGTGAAGAGTCGATCCACACCACCTGCGAGTATTGCAAGACGACCTATGAGATCACGCGAGACGATATGGAACGGGGAAGGAATTTCCCCAACTGAGCGGGACTTGCATGCGGATCAAGGACTCGTGCTTCCCCGTGCGCCCTCTCACCGGAACCACTCCGCCCCGTAGTCCCTGATCGGTTCCGACAGCGGATCGTTCAATCAGCGCCGGACCGAAACGGCGCAGACCTTGTACTCGCCGGTGCCGGTGATCGAATCGCCGGCGTCGTTGGTCAGCAGGTTGGCCCGGGAATCCGCGAAGTGCATCGGCATCCAGACGCAGCCCGGGCGCATCCGGGGGCTGACGGCGATTACCGCCTGCACCTCTCCCCTGCGGGAAGCCACCGTGACCGTTTCGCCGTCGGAGAGGCCGAGCCGGCGGGCGTCCCGGCGGTGCATCTCGAGGAAGTTTTCCGGCAGCTTGGCCATAGGGCCGGCTTCCCGGATGGTCTGGGTCGCCGCGTTGTAGTGGTAGAGCACCCGGCCGGTAGAGAGCACCAGGGGATACTCCTCATCGGGCAGCTCATCGCTGGGGCGGTATTCCACCGGCTGGAAACCGGCCTTCCCGAGCAGCGGGCCGCCCAGATGAAGGGTCGGCGTGCCGGGGTCGTTCGCATCGACGCAGGGCCATTGGA
Organism: uncultured Acidobacteriota bacterium; assembly: GCA_964654385.1. Lineage (GTDB taxonomy): Bacteria > Acidobacteriota > Polarisedimenticolia > Polarisedimenticolales > Polarisedimenticolaceae > Polarisedimenticola. The sequence goes on from CAZZIV010000097.1 coordinate 3,795, forward strand.
GCCCTTCGACCTTCTCTTCCAGGCGCCGGTGGGAGATGCCGGAAAACTTCGGCGCCAGGGAAGCCATCTCGTCGTAGATCGCCGCCGGCCCTTCGTACGCCGGCATCGGGTAGCCGGCGGCCCGGGCGATCTCACAGAGGATCTCCCAGTCGGCTCTCGCTTCCCCCGGCGGCTCCACCGCTTTCCGGACCCGCTGCACCCGGCGGTCGCTGTTGGTGAAGACGCCGTCCTTCTCGGCGAAGCAGGCGGCGGGAAGAACCACGTCGGCGAATCGTGTGGTTTCGTTCAGGAAGATGTCCTGGCATACCAGGAACTCCAACCGGTTCAAACCGGCCTCCACCCGGCCGGCGTTCGGCTCGGAGATCACCAGGTCTTCCCCCATCACGTACAGCCCTTTCACCTTCCCCTTCGCCGTCTCCTTCATCATGACGTTCAGGTTCAGGCCGGGCTCCGGCGAGAGTTCCGTTCCCCAGGCCGCTTCGAACTTCCGTCGGGCCTCCTCATCGGTCACAGGCTGGTAGCCGGGATAGAACACCGGCGTCGCCCCGGCGTCGTTGGCCCCCTGCACGTTGTTCTGCCCCCGGAGCGGATTCATGCCGGCGTGTTCGACTCCCAGGTGGCCGGTCATCAGGACCAGGTTGGCCAGGGCGTAGACGTTGTCGGTGCCGTGGGTGTGCTCGGTGATCCCCAGGGTGTAATAGATGCCGGCCTTTTTCGTTGCGGCATACGCCCGGGCGGCGTTCCGGATGTCGCCGGCCGGCACGCCGGTGACCGTTTCTGCTTCCTCCGGCGTGTACCGTCTCACCGCTTCCGCCACCGCGTCGAAATTTTCGGTGCAGCGTTCGATGAAGGCGCGATCGGTCAATTGTTCGGTCACGATCACGTTCGCCATGGCGTTCAGGAGCCAGACGTCGGTGCCCGGCCGGAGCTGCAGGTGGCTGTGGGCGATCTCCGCCAGCCAGATTTTGCGCGGATCGGCCACGATCAACTTCGCCCCCCGGCGGACCGCTTGTTTCATCTCCATGGCGATGATCGGGTGGGCCTCGGTGGTGTTGGAGCCGATGACGAACAGCAGGTCGGCGCCGCGGATTTCCGGGATCGAGTTGGTCATCGCCCCCGCCCCAAACATGGTCACCAGCCCGGCGACCGTAGGGGCGTGTCACGTGGCGGCGCATTGATGGCAGTTGTTGGTGCCGAACGCCGCCCGGGAGAGCTTCTGCATCATGTAGTTCTCTTCCCCGGTGCAGCGACTGGAAGAGATGAACCCCAGGGCGTCGGCGCCGTGTTTCTCCTTCACCGCCTGTAAACCGGCCGCCGCCTTTCGGATCGCCTCCTCCCAGGAGGCCGGGCGCAGGTCGCCGGCTTCGTTCCGCACCAGGGGAACGGTGAGCCGTTCTTCGTGATGGATGAAATCGAAGGCGAACCTCCCCTTGACGCACAGGTTGCCGTCGTTGACGGTTTCACCGGGAGGGGGCGAGGTCACCTTCACTATTTTCCCGTCCGCCACGTTCAGATCGACCTGGCAGCCGACGCCGCAGAAGTTGCAGGTGGATCGGACCTTTCTCGGAGGAGCCGCAACGCCGGGAGGGCCGGGCAGCCGATCCACCGTTTTCTTCTCGATCATCGCCCCGGTGGGGCAGACATCGATGCAGCCGCCGCACAGCTCGCAACTGGTGTCCAGGAGGCCGGCGTTCCCCACGGTGCCGATGGTGGTGTCCGCCCCTCTACCGGTCAGGGCGATGGCGTTCACCGCCTCCACCTGGTCGCAATACCGGGTGCAGCGGGCGCACAGGATACACAGCTCCGGGTCAAAACGGATGTACGGGTTCGGATCGGAGCGCCCGGCCCGGGTGGACGGAACCGGCTCCAGCGAAAGCGCCCCGCTCGCCTGCGCCAGCGCCCGCAACCGGTTCCCATTTCCGGTTTCCACCGGATTCCCCGCCTCGTCCAGGGGATGGTCGGCCAGGTACAGGCCGACCAGCGCTTTCCGATGGCGCCGGATCCGTTCCGAATCGGTGATCACCTCCATGCCGTCCCGGACCGGGAAGGCGCAGGCCGGCTGCATCCGCCGCTCCCCTTCCACCTCCACCAGGCAACTCCGGCAGGCGCCGGCCGGGTCCAGCCGAGGGTCGTGGCACAGGGTCGGGATCTCCACCCCTTCCCGGCAAGCCACCTCCAGGATCGTCTCCCCTTCCGTCGCGGCGGAGGAACGGCCGTCCAGCCGGATCCGGATCCGCCTGCTCATTCCCCTTCCTCCCGCTCGATCTTCCTCGGCTTCCCTTTCCGTCCGCCGAACGCCTCGGGGAAATGCGCCATGGCGGAGGTCAACGGCTTGGCCGCCACCATTCCCAGGCCGCAGATGGAGCCCTCTTCCATCTCCCAGCCGACCTCTTCCACGTTCTTCAGCATCGCCGGATCGCCGCTTTGGAGGTACCGCCCGACCGTCTTCGACAAGTAACGGGAACCGATCCGGCACGGGGCGCACTGGCCGCAGCTTTCCTCGTCGAAAAAACCGGTCTGCCAGGCGGCCGCCTCCGCCAGGTTGACCGTGTCGTTCAGCACCACCACGCCGGCGCTTCCCAGCATGGAGCCGGCATCGGCCAGGTGCGGGAAGTCCAGGGGAATCTCCGCCAGGCGGATCGGCAGGAAACCGGACGACGCCCCGCCGGGGCTGAAGGCGATCGGCGTCCCCACGTACCCGCCGGCAACCTCCACCAGCTCGTTCAAGGTCACCCCCAGGGGCAGCTCGTACACGCCGGGACGGGCCACGTGCCCGGAGACGCAGTACAGCTTGGTTCCGGCGCCGGTCCTTCCCAATTCCCGGAACCGCTCTCCCCCTTCGCGAATGATGAACGGCAGACAGGCCAGGGTCTCCACGTTGTGGATCAGCGTCGGCTTTCCCCGGTAGCCGGACTCGGTGGGAAACGGCGGCTTCAATCGGGGCATCCCCCGCTTCCCTTCCAACGCTTCCAGCAGCGCCGTTTCTTCGCCGCAGATATAGGCGCCGTGGCCTTCCACGATGCGGAACCGGAAACCGGCCAATCGTTCGCCGGCCGCTTCCATCGCCGCCTCCAGGGAACGGCGAGCCTCCCGGAACTCGCCGCGGATGTAGAGGATGATCTCGGGGGCCTCCACGGTTTCGGCGGCCCTCACGGTTTCAGAAGCGATGCACAGCCCTTCCAGCAGGAGGTGCGGGCGGCGGATCATGATTTCCCGGTCCTTGAAGGTGCCCGGCTCCCCTTCGTCGGCGTTACAGACCACGTACCGTTCAGGTTCCGCCTGCCCGCGGATCATTCGCCACTTCGCGTGGACCGGGAACCCGGCCCCGCCCCGGCCTTGCAGCCCGGCCGCCTCCAGGGCGTCCAGGACCTTCTCCGGCCCGGCTTCCCGGATCGCCGCCAGGGCGCGGTAACCGTCGTCGTCCACCCCTCCCAGGTTGATCGGCAGGTTCGGATCGTCAGGGAGAACCCGGCTTTCGGTTCCCGGGCCGGACAGGAGTTCCAGGTCCGGATCCAGGGCGGCGGGAGCCCGGTCGCACTGCCCCAGGCAGCTCACTTCCTCCACCTCTTCTCCCGCTTCCTCCGATGCACGGAAAAGCCGTTCCGCCCCTGCCAGGCGGCAGGAAAGCCCGGTGCATACCCGCTTCCGTTTTCCAGGCCCCCGCAGCAACGAATAGAAGCTGCCGGTTCCCCAGACCTCGGCTTCGGGCACGCCGGTTTCCCGGGCGATCTCCCGCACCGCCTCCTCGGTGACGCCGTCCGCCTTCCGAAGCCGTTCCAGGATCTCTTCCCGCCGGGCGCCCTGCTTCAGCATGGCAGGATCCGCTCGCTGCCGGCGTACACGTTGCAGCGGCCGTCCCTGGCGAAGCCGACCAGGGTCATTCCGAATCGTCGGGCCAGGTCGACGGACAGGGACGAGGACGCCCCACCGGAGATCAACACCGGGATCCGGGCGCTCAGCGCCTTCTGGGTGATCTCGAAACCGGCTCGGCCGCTGACCACGAGGATGCCGTCGCCGATCGGGAACTTCCCGGCCCGAAGCCGGGCGCCGATCAGCTTGTCCACCGCGTTGTGGCGTCCCACATCTTCCCGGACCTCCAGGAGAGCGCCCCCGGTGTCGAACAGGCCGGCGCCGTGGATCCCTCCGGTGGCGTGGAACAAGGGCTGGCCGTCCCGGAGCGTTCCCGGCAGGTCGTGGAGGATCGCCGAAGAGATGCGCGGGCCGCCTTCCGGCAACCGGTCCAGGCCCTGCACCTCCACCGCGTCCAGGGAAGCCTTCCCGCAGATGCCGCAACTGGAGGCGGCGTAGAAGTTCCGCTGCAACTGTCCCGGGTCGACCTTCACCTCCGGGTCCAGTTCGACCCGGACGATGTTGGCGTGCTCCCGGCCGGGAGGGACCGGCCCGCACCGTTCCATGGAAAGGATGTCCTCCAGGCTCCCGATGATCCGCTCGGTCAACAGGAAACCGGAGGCCAGGTCGTAATCGTCTCCCGGCGTCCGCATGGTGATGGAGAGGCTCAGCGTGGACCGGGAGCCGGACCGGCCGAATCCCAGGCGGATCTCCATCGGTTCTTCGACGATGATCCGGTCTTCCTGCATCCCGCCGCCCCCGGCGCCGATCTTGTGAACCGGCACATGGGCGATGCTCTCCCCCCGAAATCCCATCGGGGGATTATCTCATACCGCAAGGTGGAAGGGAGAATGTTGATAAAAACGCTTAAATGATTGTAAGTACAGGGGTAATTCCGTTTCCAGGAAGTATGCGCGCGGAATCGGGCTAACCGGTAGCAGGAAGAGAAGGTTCCTCCGGCAGGAACAACATTCTCCCGTCCACCTTGCTCATACCGGGAGTGGCGGGAGGGAACACCGATCGGAAAAACCTGATCCATTTGCATCACCCACCGTTCTTTCATTCACGGAAATGCCGCGATTTTCTCCGAGACCGGACCGTCGCTCCTTTCTCCCGGGCATAAAAACGAGACCCCGGAAGCGAAAAACTAGAGTGAATTGGGCCTTTACCCTGGGGGCAAACCGGAGAGTCGGGTGCCATGATGCAGATGGAGCGGAGCCCCGGCGTCCGCCGGCGGAATCCAAAACGGGAGTATTCCAGTGAGCAAGATCATCAAGAAGAAGACGATCGCGGAGAAGATTACCTGGTACGAAATTGAAGCGCCACGAATCGCGAAGAAGCGGAAGCCGGGACAGTTCGTCATCGTCCGGCCTTACGAGGGAGGCGAGCGGATCCCCCTGACCATCGCCGACGCCGACCCGGAGAAGGGGACCATCACCCTGGTGGTGCAGGAAGTGGGGAAAACCACCGCCTACATGGGGCGCGAGCTGCAGGAAGGCGGCGAGATGCTGGACGTGGTCGGCCCGTTGGGGAACCCGACCCACATCCCGGAGAAGCCGGGACGGATCATGGGAATCGCAGGCGGCCTGGGGATCGCCCCTCTCTACCCGATCCTGAAAGGGTTCAAGGAAGCGGGGCACCATGTCACGGTGGTGCTGGGCGCCCGGAACAAGGACCTGTTCCTCATGCGGGAAATAACCGAAGCGTTGGTGGACCGGCTGCTGATCTGCACCGACGACGGCAGCGAAGGGCATCACGGCCTGGTCACCGAGGTGGAGAAACAGCTCCTGGAATCGGGCGAAACGTTCGACGAGATCATCGCCATCGGCCCTGCGATCATGATGAAGTTCTGCGTTGCCACCGCCAGGCCGTTCGAGGTGCCGATCACCGTCAGCCTGAACACGATCATGATCGACGGCACCGGGATGTGCGGCGGCTGCCGGGTGCAGTACGGCGACACCGACAAGTTCGTCTGCGTGGACGGCCCGGAATTCGACGGCTACCAGGTCAACTTCGAGCGGATGATGCAACGGCAGGCGGCCTACGCGGACCAGGAGAAAAAGGAGTACCACGACTACCTCTGCAACCTGGAAAAACAGGCCCGGGACATCGAGAAAACCGAAAGGGAAGAGGCGCTGTCATGAGCGACATCGAAAAGAAGACCTTCACCGAAGAACAGCTCCGGGAACGGATCGAACACGCCTCCGAATACACGCCGAAGGACAAGGTCAAACTGGACAAGGTCTGGTGGCGGGAACAACCTCCCGAGGAGCGGATCCACAATATCCAGGAAGTGCCGTTCCGCCTCTCCGAACTGGAGGCCCAGGCCGAATCGATCCGCTGCATGGACTGCGCCAAGAAAAACTGCGTCTCCGGCTGCCCGGTCGGCATCGACGTGCCGGCGGTGCTGAAGCTGACCGGCCGGGGCGACTTCCGGGGCGCCATCCGCAAGATGAAAGAGACCAACGTGCTTCCGGCGATCACCGGCCGGGTCTGCCCCCAGGAAACCCAGTGCCAGGCGGTCTGCCTGATGAGCAAGGCCCACAAGACCACCGACGCCGCCGTCTCCATCGGCAAGATCGAAGCGTTCCTGGCCGACTGGGAGCGTGAGAACGGCGTCGAGGTGCCCGAGTGCGCCCCGGCCACCGGCAGGAAGGTCGCCATCATCGGCGGCGGCCCCGCCGGTCTGACCTGCGCCGCCGACCTGGCCAAGCTCGGTCACGAAGTCACGATCCTGGAGGCGTTTCACAAGCTGGGCGGCGTCCTGGTGTACGGCATCCCCGAGTTCCGATTGCCGAAGCAGATCGTGGAGGCGGAGATCGGCATCCTGGAGCGGATGGGCGTGCATTTCGAGCCGAACGTGGTGGTGGGGCAGACCGTCACCATCGACGAGCTGATGAACGAAGAAGGGTACGACGCCGTCTTCGTGGCCACCGGCGCCGGCCTCCCCTGGTTCCTGAAGATCCCGGGCGAAGACCTGAACGGCGTCTACTCGGCCAACGAGTACCTGACCCGGGCGAACCTGATGAACGCCTACAAGTACGGCGACGGCGCCGACACGCCGATCCGGCAGAGCCAACGGCTGGCGGTGATCGGCGGCGGGAACGTGGCGATGGACTCGTCCCGCACCGCGATCCGGCTGGGTACCGACGAGGTCTGGCTGATCTACCGGCGGACCGAGGCGGAGATGCCGGCCCGGCAGGAAGAGATCCACCACGCCAAGGAAGAAGGGGTGAAGCTGCACCTGCTGACCTCTCCCCTGGAATATAGCGGCGACGACAAAGGGTTCGTGAACCGCATGAAGCTTCAGCGGATGGAACTGGGAGAGCCGGACGCCTCGGGCCGGCGCCGGCCGGTGCCGATCGAGGGGGCGGTGGAAGAGTTCGACGTGGACACGGTGGTGGTGGCGATCGGGAACGGCCCGAACCCGCTGATCCCGAAAACCACACCGGGCCTTCACACCGACGACCGGAAAGGGACGATCGTGGTGGATGACGAGCGGTTCATGACCTCCCGGCAAGGGGTGTTCGCCGGGGGCGACATCGTGGTCGGCGCCTCCACGGTGATCATGGCGATGGGACACGGCCGCACCGCCGCCGTCTCCATCGACCGGTACCTGAAGGACGGCCAATGGCCGGCGGACAAGGCGCTGAACTGATCCGGGCCTTCGTGGCGGTCACGCCGGGGGAGGACCTCCTCCACCTGCTCCGCGCCCGCGCCCGAGCGCGGGAGACCAGGCGCGCAGGCGGACCCCAGCCGACGCGCCGACGCGCCGATCGG
>CAZZIV010000098.1:0-11385 GCA_964654385.1 uncultured Acidobacteriota bacterium
GGGCCAGGCGCGTGCGGAGGCCCCAGCCGCCAAGGAGAAACAAGACGGCGCCCAGGTGGTCGCCCCATCCCATCCCGAAGAAAAAGCTTCCCGCCGCCATGGCGAAGCCGATCTGCACCAGCGCCAGCCCCAGCCGGGCGGCCCACTTTCCCAGGACCACCGTGCCCCGGCTCATCGGCGCCGACGCCAGCCGCCGGAGGAGTCCCTCTTCCCGCTCCAAGACCAGGAGGACGGTCCCGGTCGTCAGGAGCACCAGCAGGGTGAACATCACCATGTTCCCGGGGATCGCCTGTTCGAACCCGTTCGGCACCTTTTTCCTCTCCCCGGCAGGGGCCACTTCCAGCACCAGGCTCCGGGGACGGGCGTTCAGCGCCGCAAAGCTCTCCGGGGAGGGCGCTTCCCCTTTTTCCCCGGTGACCACCAGGTCGGCCAACACCGAATAAACCGCCCGGGCCACACGGATCCGGTCATAATCACCGCCTGTGGTGCTTCCGGGATCGGCCCAGCGTACCTTTACCTCGTTTCCCGCCAGGACTTTTTCGGTGAACCGCTCCGGCAGGATCAGCCGGCGCAGGTACCGGTCGAACTCCTCCCGGTCGTTCGGGAAGACCACGTTGTAGTCCTGCTCTTCCAGCCGATGGACCAGTTGATCCGCCAGGAAACCGGGCTCCCCCGATTCCATCCTGATGGCGATCCGGTCCTTGGAAGGTTCCTTTCGACCGGCCCCGCCGGTCATCGCCCCGATGAAGTAGAAGAAAATCACCGGCATGACGAAGGTCCAGAGGAGGGTCTCCCGACGCTTCAGCATGAACCGAAGATCCTTTCCTGCGATGAACGCCGCTTCCCGGATCATGCCGCCTCCGCCGCGAATCTCCGTCGCAACCGGATCGAGTTCAGCCAGAGGATCATGCCGGTAAGAAGAGCGACGCCGAGAAATGAAACGGCCACCTGCGCCGAATCCGGTGTTCCCGCCTGGATCTCCTTCAACACTCGAAGACCGTAGCCGTTCGGCGTCCACCGGCCGATCGCCGCCAGCCATCCAGGCATGACTTCAGGGGGAAAGAAGCTGCCTCCCAGCATCATCATCGGGAAGACAATCAGGTTGAGCAGCAGGTTCGCCCCCCTCCGGCTGCCGGCGAAAAGCTGCACCAGGCCGAACAGGGCGACCAGCAAGCCGGCGATCAGGACCAGCCAGGCCAGGCCGGGCAGGTAGGCGGCCCAGGGGAGATCGTACATCCAGGTCCCGGCGATCAAGGCCGAGGCCAGGATTCCGCCGATGAACACCACGCCGGCCAGCACTTTCCCCAGGAGGAACCCGGTCAGGCTTCCCGGCGCCGCCAGGATCCGCCGGAGGGTGCCTTCCTCCCGTTCCCGCCAGAGTTCGTCGCTGACTCCGTTGGCGGCGAACAGGAGGAACATGAACAGCATGCTCTGGAAAAACAGGCCGCCGAACCCGAGCCCCTCTTCCTCTTCTGTTTCCGGCGCCTTCTCCTCCACCAGTTCGATGAGGGGGGGAAACAGCTTTCCCTGGAGATTCCTCACCCGGGCGTTGACCGCCAGGCTCAGGTCGGACACCACCTTATCCGAAGGGGCCTCGTCCAGGTTGCCGGTCGCCTCCATCATTTCCCGAACCGGCTCCCCCAAGATCCGCTGGGCGTAGAAGGTGCCGTCCACCAGGATCTCCAACACCCCCTGGACGATCTTCGGCAGGATCGACTGGGACGGGTTGGTCAGCAGGCGCAGGGTGACCGGATCCTCGTTGAGCACCTTTTCGCCGAACCCTTCCGGGATGATCAGGAGGGCCGAAGCCTTCCCCTCTCCGATCCGCTCCTTCCCCTCTTCCAGGCCGACCGATTCCAGGTCGACCAGGTCGGCCAGTTCCCCCTGGTTGAACACGCCGCTCAGCAACCCGCTGAGCATGGTTTCGTCCTGGTCGACCACCAGCAGGGAAGCCTGGGGTTTCACCTCGCCGCCTGAACCGAACGCGAGGGAGAACAGGACCAGGATGCCGAACGGTATCCCGGCCCAGAGCAGAATGCTGATCGGATCCCGGCGACGGCGGCGAAGATCGTTCACCATCGTGATCCAGACCCACGACACGGCTATTCCCTGAGCTCCGAGCCGGTCAGCTTGATGAACAGGCTTTCCAGGCTCGGGCGGGTGACGGTGGTTTCCCGGATCTCGGCCCCGGCCTTCTCCAGGTTCGAGAACACCGCCGGCAGCAGGGCGGAGGCGCTGGGGAGGGCCAGGGTGAGCTGCTCCTCCGCCGCCTGCACCACCTCCACCCCTTCCAGGGACCGTAAGGCGTCCGCGGCCGGCTGCACCGGGAACGAGCCGGACAGGCGGAGCAGGTCTTTCTCACCCAGCAGGGCGCGGAGTTCCTCCAGGGAACCGGAGGCGATCAGCCTGCCGTGATCGATCACCGCCAGGCGGTCGCACAGGGACTCGGCCTCTTCCATGTAGTGGGTGGTGTACAGCACGCAGGTCCCGCCGGCGGCCTGCTCACGGACCATCTCCAGCAGCCGTACACGGCTCTGCGGGTCGACGCCGACCGTCGGCTCATCCAGCAGAAGCACCTCCGGCCGGTGCATGATGCCGCAGGCGAAGTTGAGGCGGCGTTTCATGCCGCCGCTGAACTTCTTCACCGGCTCTTTCGCCCGGTCCTGCAGGCCGATCAATTCCAGAACCTCTCCGAGCCGGAGTTTCAGCTCCGCGCCCCGGAGGCCGAACGCACCGCCCCAGAAACCGAGGTTCTCGGCGGCGTTGAGGTCTTCGTACAGGGCCAGTTCCTGAGGCACGACCCCCAGCCGCCGCTTCGCCGCGACAGGGTTCCGCACCACGTCATGTCCGAGCACCTTGACGAAACCGGCCGTCGGCTTCAACAGGCCGGAGATGCAGCCGATGGTGGTCGATTTCCCGGCGCCGTTGGGGCCGAGGAGGCCGAAGATCTTCCCCGGCTCCGCCTGGAAGGAGATCTCCTCCACCGCCGTCAGATCGCCGTATTCTTTCCGGAGACGTTCGACCTGGATCAACACTCCCCCCTTCCGGCACGCCGGCGCCCACTACCCGAGGGCCGGGGAAAACGCCGCCGGAACCTCGGCAAGAATAGTCAAACGCGCGGAAAAAGGAAATGTTGCAGGGAAATGGGATTCAGTCGATCCGCTCGGCGTTCCAGGTGATGATCGTCATATCCTTGCCGCAATCGTCGCAGTAGTGCTTGACTTCGGAGGCCACCTTCTCCGCCTTTTCCCTGGGAACCACGCTGAAAACGATGGACGAGGTCTTGGGGAACGCCCGGGATCCGAGTCGGGGGCCGCTTTCTCCGCTGCCGTAGACCTGGGAAATCTCGGTGTACCCGACCACTTCGTTTCGGTTCAGCAGAACTTCCAGTTCCTCTTTGCAGGAACTTTCCACGATCATCATCAACATTTTCATCGGCATCTCCCGATGGAGCCGGGGCGGTCACTCCTCCAGGCTCCGGATCACCTTTTCAGGGCCGACCGTCTTCAGGTACATGTAGTAGGCCAGCGGGATCACCACCAGGGTGAGCAGCGTCGAGACGATCACGCCGGCGATGAGGGAAACCGCCAGCCCCTGGAAGATCGGATCCAGGTAGATGACCAGCCCTCCCACCACCAGGGCGGCGGCGGTCAGTACGATCGGACGGAACCGGACCGCGCCGGCCCGCAGAACGGCATGCTCCAGGTCTTCCCCCGCCTCCAGTTCCAGGTCGATGAAATCGACCAGGAGAATCGAGTTTCGGACGATGATCCCGGCCAGGGCGATAAACCCGATCATCGACGTCGCCGTGAAGAACACCCCCAGGAGACCGTGGGCGGGTAGAATCCCGATCAGGGTCAGAGGGATCGGCGCCATGATCACCAGCGGCGTGACGAACGAGCGGAACCAGCCGACGACCAGCACGTAAATGAACACCAGGACCACGGCGAACGCGATCCCCATGTCCCGGAAGACTTCATAGGTGATCTGCCACTCGCCGTCCCACTTCATCATGTAACGGTTGTGGTCGTCAGGGAGATGGGTGGAGATCACCGGCAGCTTTTCGCCCAGGGGCGTCACGATGTTTTCGACCCGGTCCTTCATGTTGAGGATGGCGTAGACCGGGGATTCGGCCGAGCCGGCCACCTCGCCGATCACGTAGGTCACCGGCTGCAGGTTCTTGTGGTATCGATACCGCTCCCGGGTCGTCTCCCGGGCGCTCACCAACTCCGCCAGGGGAACCATCCTGCCGTCGGCCGCGTGGACCGCCAGTTGCAAAAGATCGTCCAGGTGGGATCGCTGAGCCCGGTCCAGGCGCAGCACGATCGGCACCGGCTCCCGGGCGGTTCCCAGGTGGGCCAGGCCGGCGTCGGCGCCGGCCAGTGCGACCCGGAGGGTGCGGACCACCTGCTCCGGGTTGATTCCGGAGCGGATCGCCTTCTCCCGGTCCAGTCGGACTTCCCAGCGGGGCGCGGGCTGTTCCACGTACCAGTCCACATCGGTGACCCCTTCGGTGGTTTCGAAAATCTTTCGGACCTGGCCGGCCACATCCAGCCGGCCTTCCAGCTCAGGACCGTAGATCTCGGCCACCATGGTGGAAAGCACCGGAGGGCCGGGAGGCACCTCGGTCACTTTCACGTTCACACCGAGCCGCTCGCCCACCGGCCGGATCTTCCGCCGGATCTCTTTCGCCAACCGGTGGGACTGGGTGTCCCGGGAATGCTTGTCCAACAGGTTTACCTGGATGTCCGCCACGTTCGCTCCGGAACGGAGGAAATAGTGGCGGACCAGGCCGTTGAAGTTGAACGGCGCCGAGGTTCCTACGTACACCTGATAATCGGTCACTTCGGGAATCTCCCGGAAAACCGACGCGATCTCCCGGGCGGCGGCGTTGGTCTGTTCCAGGGAGAACCCTTCCGGAGCGTCGATCATCACCTGCAGTTCCGATTTGTTGTCGTAGGGGAGCATTTTCAGCTTCACGAAACGGGTCGGGACGGTGACCATCGACAGCAACAGCAGCAGAACGACTCCGACCAGGAAGGCGTACCGAAGCAACCTGGACCGGATCATCGGCCCCATGATCTTGGCGTAGATCCGGTGGAGCCGGGTCTCCTCTTCTTTCTCCTGTTCCGGGCCGTCCGGATGGAGCGCAAGCTCCGCCTCGGCAGATTTGTGAAACAGCTTGAAGGTCAGCCAGGGGGAAATGATGAACGCCACCAGCAGGGAGAAGAGCATCGCCGCCGAGGCGTTGATCGGGATCGGCCGCATGTACGGCCCCATGAGGCCGGACACGAACGCCAGGGGCATCAATGCGGCGATTACCGTGAAGGTCGCAAGGATGGTCGGGTTCCCCACCTCGTCCACCGCGTACACGGTCGCCAGCCTGGGATCGGCCCACCGCAGCTCGTAATGTCGATGGATATTTTCCACCACCACGATCGCGTCATCCACGAGAATCCCGATGGCGAAGATCAGGGCGAAGAGAGTCACCCGGTTCAGGGTGTAGCCGAAGAAATACGACGCGGCCAGGGTCAACGCCAGGGTCACCGGCACCGCCACCGCCACCACGGCCCCTTCCTTCCAGCCTAGGGCGAACGCCATGAAAATCACCACCGCCAGCGTCGCGATCAGCATATGCTCGATCAGCTCGGTCGATTTTTCGTCTGCGGTAAAACCGTAGTCCCGGGTCTTGGTGACATGGATGTTCGAAGGGATCAACCGGCCCTGCAGACCGTCCAGAAGGCGGTCCAGATCCTTCACCAGTTCCACCGCGTTGGTGCCCGGCTTCTTGGCCACCGCCAGGGTGACCGCCGGTGCGTCCAGGCCGGCTTTCCCCAGACCTTTCTCCGGCGCCGCCGGACCCGACCCGATCCAGACGTAGGTCGAAGGTTCCTCCGGTCCGTCCAGGATCGCCGCCACGTCCTTCAGGTAGACCGGGCGCCCGTCGTAGACGCCGACCACCACATTGCCGATGTCTTCCGTGTCCTGCAGGAAGGAGCCGACGTCCACCTGCACCTCCCGGTCCAGGCGAACGGCGTTTCCTGCAGGCAGGCGCCAGTTGAATCCCCGCAAGGACTGGTACGCCTGGAGCAGGGAGACGTTGAACGATCCCAGTTTGTCCCGGTCGAAGTCGACCCGCACCACGTGGCGTTGGCCGCCCAGGACCCAGACCTGCGCCGTCCGCGGGTGGCGAGTCAACTCGACCTTGATCTCGTCGGCGACCCTTCGCAGCTCGAGAGGCGTCGCCTCTTCGCTCCAGAGCGTGTAGGCGGCGGCGGGAACATCGTCGATGGTACGGGGCTTGACCACCGGCGGCATCATCCCGTCGGGCATCCGGTCCATGGCCGACTGAATCTTGGCGTGTACACGGACGGCGGCCTGGTCCGGGTCGGTGCCGACCAGGAATCGGACGATGATCATCCCGCCGGACGGTTGAGAGGTGGAATAGATGTAGTCCACGTTGTCGATTTCGTACAGAAGTTTCTCCAAAGGAGAGATCGCCCGATGTTCCACTTCCTCGGCGGAGGCGCCCGGATACCCGACCATCACGTCGATCATCGGCACCTTGATCTGGGGCTCTTCCTCCCGGGGAGTGATCAGCACCGCGAACCCGCCCAAAAGCAGGGAGAACAGGATCATCAACGGGGTGAGTTTCGACTCCAGGAACGCCTTGGCGATCCGGCCCGACGCTCCCAGGGGCCGCCGGGTCATTTTCAGGTGCAGCGCTTCCCGGCGCGCCTTCTCCATCTCCGCTTTCCGGGCGGCGTTCGGTTCGTCCGTCTCGCTCACGGCACCGCCTCCACCGGCGTTCCGTCCGGCAACGGCCCCGGCGCGTCCACCAGGACCTGGTCGTCCCGGGAAAGGCCGGAGAGAATCTCCACCCGGCCGCCGGGAACGAGCCCACCGGTGGTCACCGCCCGGGTCCGGGCCTTTCCGCCGGCGTCCCGCACGACCACCAGTTCCAGTCCTCCCCGCCGGTGGACCGCCGAACGGAGTGTCACAAGGCGCTCGGTCACGTTCCCGGGAAGCTGGGCGGTGCCGGAAACGCCCGAACGGACCTGGACGCCGGGCAGCAGGACCTTCACCGTGAACGTATGGGTGGCCGGGTCCGCCGCCGGGACGATCTCATCCACGGCTCCCTTCACCGTTCCCAGGTCCGGACGGGTATTGAAGCGGACCTCCAGCCTGTCCCCCTTGGCAACGCGCCGGATATCGGCCTCCCGGACGGTGATCCAGATTTTCCCTCCGCCGACCGACTCCAGGCGGACCAGCGGACGTCCGGGAGCGGCCAGGTCGCCCACTTCCACCAGCTTGTCCACCACCCGGGCGTCGAACGGCGCCCGAACCACCGCGTCATCGGCCACGGCGGAGGCGGTTTCCACCGCCCCCCGGGCCTGGGAAACGGCGCCCAAGGCCTGTTCGTACTGCATCCGGGCCATGTCCAGCTCCAGATCGGAGGCCGCCTTCTTCTCGTGGAGGCGCCGGTACCGGTCGTAGTTCTTTTTCGCCAGGGCCAGGGCCGCCTCGGCCTGGGCCTGGGCCCCCTCGGCCTGGGCGACCTGCCCTTCGATCATCCGGGGTTGAATCAGGACCAGCGGCTGGCCGGCCCGCACCGTCTGTCCCGCTTCCACCTTCACCTCCACCACCGGCCCGACCGCCCGGCCGGAGACAAAGGACTGCCGCGCCGGCTGCACGATCCCGTACACCGTGATCGGCTTCCGTTCGCTCAGAATTTCCACCGGCCGGATATGGGCCGCCACCGGCTCGAAGGCCGCTTCGGCGGTTTCGGCTTCCTTCTTCCCGCAGCCGGAAAGAAAGGAGACCACCAGGAGAAGACCGGCAAGTACGATCAGGCGGGGGTTCATCGGCATTCCTCCGACAGGTTTTCCACTTCCAGGAGGGATTGACCGGAAGCGTAGTAAAGCTGATAGGCGGCAAGGGCCGTGTCGTAGCGGGAGACCAGCTCCCGGACCTTCGCCTCCCGAAGCTGGGTTTCGGCGTCCAGCAGGTCGATCATTTTATCCAGCCCCTGCCGGAACCGTTCTTCTCGGACCCGGAGGGATTCTTCGGCGGCAACCAGAGCGGCCCGGGCGGTTGCATGCCGGGCCCGGGCGGTGGTCAGGGCCTGCCAGGCCTGGCGAACCTCCAGGCGGACCCCTTCTTCGAACCGCTCCACGTTGGAAGCGTAGGCGCCGGCCTGGTGAACGGCGGCGTTCCGGGCCGCCCTGTCGGCGCCTCCCCGGAACAGGTTCATCTTGGCGACGCCCATGATCGAACTGGAATCTCCGTGGGCGCCGAACGCCGAATCATCGTACCAGTCCAGGCGGCCGACCAGGGCCACCTCCGGCCGGAAACCGGAGGACGCGGCCTTCACCTCCATCTTGCCTACCTTCAACTTCCGGCGGGCCGATTCCAGGTCCCTCCGCCGTTCCAGCGCCCTGCCGAGCCAGCTTTCCAGGTCGCTGTCCACCGGGGGTGGAGACGGTACGGGCTCCAGGAGATGGACGGTGGACTGGTCCAGCCCCATGTGAAAGTTCAGGGCGGCGGAAGCCAGCTCGGCGCCGCTCCGCGCGTTCTCGACCATTTCATCCATCCGGGCCAGGTAGACCTTCGCTTTCAGAACCTCAGCCTCGACGATGAAACCTTCTCCGGCGAAATTCTCCGCCAGCTGGACATGTTCCGCGGTGGTCGCCCGGGCTTTTTCCAGCAGCCCCAGGTACTCCCGTGCCTTGGCCAGGTTGGTGTAGGCGGTGATCGTATCGAAGGCGACCTGCTCCCGGGTGTGGCTTCCGGTCAGCTTCTCCGCCTCGCTCATCAGGCCGGCCTGCCGGATCCGGGTGGAGAGCTTCCCGCCGGTGTAGATCGGCTGAACCACCTGCAACCGGGAAATCCATGTGGTCAGCGTCCCGGGATCGTTCGGATCCGACGCGAAGAAGTTCATCATGTCGAATCGTTCCTGGTTCAGAAGAAGGGCGAACGACTCGGCCGGGCTGTCGGTCCGGTTATAGACCTCCGACACGTCCACGCTGGGAAGCCGGTGTCCTTTCGCCTGCTTGGCCCGTTCCGCGGCGGCCCGGACAGAAGCGTCCGCCGCCTCCACCGCCGGGCTGTTGGAAAGGGCGGTGCAGACCGCCCGGGAAAGGGAAAGGGGTTCCCCGGCGGACAGGCCGGTTGTGGAAACCAGAACCGCCAACAACCCTGTAACCATCCTTCGTCGCATCCGGGCCACCTCCTGCCGGTACGGTGTGAATCCACGATTCGCTGCCTGTTTCGACCGGGGGGTCAACCTAAGGGATGCGCGGTCCGCCTCCTTGGATACAGGGCCGCTTCAGGTGCCGCCGGTCTCGTCGGTCTTCTCCTCCCAGGCTTCCATCGGCGGACAGGCACACACCAGATTCCGGTCGCCCCAGACATTGTCCACACGGGCCGAAGCCGGCCAGAATTTATCCCGCCGGGTCGCCGGAGACGGGAACGCGGCCCGTTCCCGGGAATACGGCCGATCCCAGGAATCGGAAACAACCGCCTCCGCCGTGTGGGGGGCGTTCCGAAGCAGGTTGTTCACCCGGTCCGCCTTCCCGGATTCGATCTCGGCGATCTCTTCACGAATCGAGATCATCGCCTCGCAGAAACGGTCCAGCTCGGCCAGGGATTCGCTTTCGGTCGGCTCCACCATCAGGGTGCCTGCCACCGGGAACGACATGGTCGGCGCGTGGAACCCGTAATCCATCAACCGCTTGGCGATATCGTCCACCTGGACGCCGACCTCTTTGAACCGGCGCATGTCCAGGATGCATTCGTGGGCGATCATGCCGTTCCGGCCCCGGTAGACCAGGTCGTAGGATCCTTCCAGCCGTTTTGCGATGTAGTTGGCGGAAAGGATCGCCGTGGCCGTCGCCGCCTTCAACCCTTCGGCTCCCATCATGGCGATGTAAGCGTAGGAGATCGGCAGGATGCTGGGCGAACCGAACGGCGCCGCCGAGACCGGGCCGATCCCCTGCTCTCCGCCGGTGGACACGATCGGATGGGTCGGTAGAAACGGCGCCAGGTGGGACGCCGTGCCGATCGGTCCCATCCCCGGGCCGCCGCCGCCGTGGGGGATGGCGAAGGTCTTGTGCAGATTCATGTGGCAGACGTCGGCCCCCAGCTCCGCGATCCGGCAGACGCCGACCAGGGCGTTCATGTTGGCGCCGTCCAGGTAGACCTGCCCGCCGTACTTGTGAACGATCGCGGAGAGATCCCGGATCGATTCCTCGAAGACGCCGTGGGTGGACGGATAGGTGACCATCAAGGCGGCCAGGTCGCCGGCATGCTCTGCCGCCTTCGCCTCCAGGTCCGCGACATCGATATTCCCCTGGTCGTCACACTGCACCACCACCACCGTCATCCCGGCCATCACCGCGCTGGCCGGGTTGGTGCCGTGGGCGGAAGACGGGATCAGGCAGACCGTCCGCGTTGCGTCCCCGCGCGACCGGTGCCAGGCCCGGATCACTCCCAGGCCGGTGTACTCCCCCTGGGCGCCGGCGTTCGGCATGAAGGAGACGGCGTCGAAACCGGTGATCTCGCACAGCCACCTTTCCAGCCGCCGGAACAGCCGGGCGTATCCCCGGGCCTGGTCCGCCGGCGCGAACGGGTGAAGGGAAGAAAAGCCGGGCAGGGTGATGGAGAGCATCTCCGCCGCGGCGTTCAGTTTCATGGTGCAGGACCCCAGGGGGATCATCGCCTGGTTCAGAGACAGGTCTTTCCGCTCCAGCCGGTGCATGTATCGCATCAGGTCGGTTTCCGAACGGAAGTTCCGGAATACCGGGTGGGTAAGGAAGTCGGAAGTCCGGCGGTGGACTTCGGGGATCCCGGACGGAACCTCCCCCAGCCGCCGTTCGATTTCCGGCAGGTCCGGACGGTCGCAGCCGAAGGCGTCCAGCAGATCGACCAGGTCGGCGGCGGTGGTGGTCTCCCCCAGGCTGATCCCCAGGTCGCCGTCGTCGTAAATGCGGAAATTCATCTTCCGCTCCAGTCCTTTCTCGACGATGACCTGTTGCCGCTCCCGGTCCATGCGCACCCGGAGGGTGTCGAACCAGGGGCCGTCCTGCAGCCGGAACCCGGCTTCCTGGAGATGCTCCGCCAACAGGTTCGCCTGACGGTGAATCCGCTCGGCCTGTTCCTTGAGGCCTGCAGGGCCGTGGTACACGGCGTACATGGACGCCATGACCGCCAGAAGAACCTGGGAGGTGCAGATGTTGCTGGTCGCCTTGTCCCGCCGGATATGCTGTTCCCGGGTTTGGAGGGCGAGCCGGGCCGCCGGCCGGCCCTCGGCGTCCCGGGAGAGGCCGACGATCCGGCCCGGAATCTGCCGCCGGCACCCGTCCCTGGCCGCCAGGGACACGGCGT
>CAZZIV010000099.1:0-11296 GCA_964654385.1 uncultured Acidobacteriota bacterium
GCCGCCGTCATCCAGGCGGGGGTCTACGGCGGAACCGCCCACGGCGATCCGGTGACCGGCGTCAACCGGATCCCGGATTCGCCGATTGGCTCCTGCGGCCATTGCCACAGCTCCGAGAAAAAAACGACGGTCTATCCGCTGGAACTCTGGAGGGCGAACGACAACGAGATCTGTTACGAATGCCACCGGACGGAAACGGTTCCCGGAGTATGGCCGGGCCAATCGGTCTACCAGACGGGCCCCCACGCGGTCGATTCCCGGACGGTTTGGCCCGGCCCGACGCCTCCGCCCCGGAACGATCCCCAGGCCGCCGGGAAGTGCCTCAACTGTCACACGCCCCACGGCGAAGAGGATTCAGGCGGCCTGGTGCCGAGCCTGAAGGTGAAGCGCGGACAAGATCTGTGCCTGGCCTGTCACGACGGCGACCCGGCGGAGGACGACATCGCCCGGGAGATCGCGAAGCCGTACAACCATGGGTCGGCGCGGGGAACCGGGAGCCACGGCGCCGATGAGGGAGGGGATCCGAACCGTTACTCGTACCTCGGAGGCAACCGGCACGTGAGCTGTGCCGATTGCCACAACCCTCATTCGGTCTACCCGGATGCCGGGACTCCGATTCCCCCGCAGGCGTCCAGCAAGAACGACTGGGTCGGAAGGATCCAGGTGACCAACGGAGGGGCCGGATCGTTCCCGACCTACCAGTATCTCTCGCCCCTTGACCGGGGAACGCCGGTTCTCGAGTACGAGATCTGCTTCAAGTGCCACTCCTCCTGGACCCAGCAACCCCCGGGGCAGGACGACATGGCGCGGAAGTTCAATCCGAACAACCGCTCCCACCACCCGGTGGAAGCCCAGGGCAACAACCCGGGGATTCACCTGGACGCCTTCGTCTCCGGCTACGACGCGGCCAGCCGGCTTTTCTGCGGCGATTGCCACGGGTCGGAAGACGGGTTGAGCCGGGGGCCTCACGGATCGGCGAACACCGACATCCTGAAAGCGCCCTACGACGCCTCCGGCGGTGTTTCGATGAACCCGAACGATCTCTGTTTCCAGTGTCATCAGTACTCGGTGTACGGCGATCGGAACGGCTTCAACCCGGAAGCGAGCCGGTTCAACAGGCCGGCCCAGAAGCAGGGGCACCAGTTTCACGTGGGGTCGAAAGGGTATTCCTGCTACGCCTGCCATGATTCCCACGGGTCCGAGCAGAATATCGCCCTGATCGTCACCGGCCGGAATCCCGGGCTCATGCAGTACAACTCCAATTCTTCCGGGGGCACCTGTACGCCGACCTGTCATGACAACGAGTCCTACAGCATTAACTATCCCAGGTAGCGATCATGAGGCGATCTTTCTCCATCCGGACAGCCGCACTCGCCTTTCTGGCGGGCGCGGCCTTGTTCGGGTGGGGGAGGCCCTCCAGGGCGGCGGCTCGATGGGAAGGGCTGTTTTTCGTGGACGACACCCAGGTGACCGCCGCCGATCTCCGATCCGACCTGTTCCGGACCGGGATGAACCTGTCGATCCGTCCGGCGGTGAAATACAACGCGGATTTCCGGGTCAGTCTGCAGGTGGATTACACCGACGCCGGGAACGGCAGCCGGTTCGACGCCTCTCCCCTGGGCAACCTTTCCATCGATTGGTCGGCTCGAGGCTGGTCGCTGACCGTTCAGCATCTCCGAACCGTGAACATCACGACCGCCGCCCGCCTGGTGGAAAACGCCACCTCCCGGATCGCCCTGTCCCTGACGCCGCCCCGGGGCCCCAGGCTCCTCGCCGGCTTCTCCACCCAGGATACCCGGACCGATCAGGTCGGAACCACGACCAGGGACAACATCAACTTGCTGGCCGATTACCGGTATCGCTGGTTCTCCCTCCGGAGCGGCTACAACAAGCAGATCCGAAACCGGCTGGACGGCTCCAACGCCGATTCGGACAACTTCCAGGTCGGCGGATCGATCCAGACGAACCCGGCTCCCCGGACGACTTTTTTCGGCGATCTCGATTACAACCGTTTCAATTCCAGCAGTTTAGGCTCGAGAGGGTCGAACACCGATACCCGGGATGTCCGGCTCGGTGTCACCAGCCGGCCTGCCCGATGGCTCGGCCTGGACGGGAGCTTTACCCAGGACGTGAACCAACTGGCATACGGTTCCGGTGGTTCGGAACGGACGGAAATCCGGGTTTCCGATTTCACCACCACCCTCTACCCGATCGCCGGGGTCCGCTTCTGGTGGACCCGGGGAAACCGCCTGTTCGATAATTTCCAGGATCGTCGCTCCATCGACTACGACACGGTGGCCGCCGCCTGGAACATGCCGGTGACCGACCATATCCTGCTGGATCTCCTGCTGTCCAGGTTGAAGGAATCCGACCCGACCCAGGGGGAGAACACGAGAAAAACCCTGGTGTTCACATCCAGTTTCAACCTGACCCCCGGAACGACCCTTCGGTTGAACCTGAACGTGAACCACAACATCTTCCCCGGCTTCGTGGACGAGACGAGATATGACGCGTCCGGTCCGCTGGTGGATCGAGATCTCTATGACGATCGCCCGGCCGGTTTCACCTTTCTGGACACCGACCTGAACCAGGTTTACACGAAGAATTCCGCCGCGTTCGGAGATTGGTCGGCGCCGGTGGAGGCGGAGTTCGTGGGAACCGCCCCTTACGCGATCAACAAAACGGCCCAGTTGAACTCCCGCCTGACACCGAAGACCACCGTGACCCTGTACTACGGAGGGAACTCCTCTTCGGAGGATCTGGACCTGGGGAGGACCGACAACTACGTGGCCAGCACCGTGATCACCTACCAGGCGAACCGCCGCACCGCCTACAGCCTGACCGGAACCGCCTCCAGTCCCCGCACCGGACCGGAGACCCGTTCGGGAATCGCCACGGTTTCCTACCGGTTCCTCCGGGGACACCGGCTGAATCTCAGCTACGGCCGCCGGGAGGACGGAACGCTGAGCGCCGATTCCTACTCCGCGAACCTTCGCTTTTCCCTTCGACGGCGGGGCAGCCTGGAGCTGACCTGGTCGTCGCAAACGATTCTGGATGAGGATTCGACTTTTTTCCGGGTTCGATTCGCCCGGAGATTCTGACTCGGAAGATCCTTCTGGAGGATCTTCCGGGAATTGAGAGGCCTGACATGAACGGATTACGAATTTCGGTGGCGATGCTGGCCGCCGTCGCGGTCCTGGCCGGTTGTCATGCTCCGTTCCATATGCGGAGTTTCAACCACCCGGAAGCGGACTACGATTTTTACGAAAGGGTCGGCACTCTGCCGTTCTCCTCCGAGGCGGACGACAGCCTGGCCGGCGAAAAAGTGACCGAAGATTTCGTCACCGAGCTCCTGATCCACGGCGGCCTGCAAGTCATGGATCCGGGGCAGTTCCGGGCCGTGGTTTCCCAGGTCGCCGGAACACCCAATCCGGCGGCGCCTCTTCGGTACACACCGGAAGTGCTCAAGAAGATCGGGGAAAAGGCAGGCGTCCAGGGGATCTTTATGGGGACGGTCCATGAATATAAGATGATGCAGGTCGCAGGAGAGCAGTATCCGATCCTCTCCATGACCGTCAAGCTGATCGACGCTCCGACCGGAACGGTGGTCTGGCAGAGCAACGTCACTTCCCGGGGCGGGCCGAACATACCGTTGGTGAGTTTCGGAGAGTCGTTCGTGATGGGTGAATTGACCCAGAAGGTCTGCAGGAAGGTTGTGGATGATTTTTTCAAGAAAGCCGGCATTCGATAGCCGCCTTGGAACGGGATGGTGTGATATGAAACAGAGTTGGAAATGCGCGGGGTCGATGCTTCTGCTGGTCCTCGGTCTGTCCGCCTGCGGCCGGCCGGTGATGAAGCCGTTCGCGAGCCCCGATCTTCGGTCCAGGAGCGGGCTGAGCATCGCCCTCCTGCCGTTCGACAACCTGACCCAGGATTCCAGGGCCGGGAAGACCATGGAGAACATGGTCCTGGTGGAATTCCTGAAGCAGGTTCCCTCCAGCGTCCGGTTCGTGGACCCCGGGGAGGTGAACGCGGCCCTGGTGGACGAGAGGATTCGAGTCACTACCGCGATCCCTGGGACGGCGGTGAAGGCGCTGGGGGACCGGTTGGGCGCGGATCTCCTGCTGCAGGGAGTGGTGCAGGGGTTCGAAATGCAAAGGGTCACCAGCGCCAGCGGCGCCGGAGACGTTCCGGTCGTATCCCTCTCGTTGCGGATGGTGGATACGAAAACCGGGGAGATCGTCTGGGCCCTGAGTTCCTCCAGGAGGGGGAACGACCAGGAAAAGGTTTTCGGTATCGGGAGGGTCGATTCCCTGGAGCAGTTGTCCCAGGAGGTCGTTGGAGAGATGGCGGCCGCTTTCGCCAAATCTCTGTAGGCGGCTCCGTGAAACCTGCTCCGTTGAACGATTTCCTGCTGGGTGGAACGAAATGCTGAGAAAAAACCGTTGGTTTCGGGTGTGGTTGGTTCTTTGGCCGGTCCTCGGGTACCTGATGGCTTCCGGCGCGGGAGATTGTCTCGCGGCGAAGAAGACCTGCCTGGACTGTCATTCCGAGGCTCGAAAATTCCTGGACCGGAAAGTGGTCCACGCACCGGTGAAGGGGGGAGACTGCCAGGCGTGCCACCGGCGCCACGGGTTCTCCAACACCCTGGTTTTGAAGGCGGAAGGACAGGAACTCTGTCTTTCCTGCCATGAACCGATCAGGGACGAGATGAACCGGGGATCGAATCATCCGCCGGCCAAAAACGGAAACTGTATCGCCTGCCACGATCCCCACGGATCGGACCGGAAATCGCTGCTGAAGTCGAATGAAAACGGGAACCTGGCCTGTTTCGACTGCCACGGGGACCTGGAGACCCTACTCGGCGCCGCCGGATCCCATGACCCGTTCCGCAAACAGGATTGCCTTTCCTGTCACCCGGCCCATTCGGTCGAAGGCGACCGGCTGCTGTCCGAGCGCGGAGCGGCCCTCTGCTATAAGTGCCACGCGAGGGAGAAGGTGGAGTCGAAAGCGCCCCACGATCTCGCCGAACTCCAGGGCCGCGATTGTCTCGAATGCCACGATCCCCACGGGAGCGACCGGCCCGGATCCTTGATGCCCGGCGTGCATCTTCCCTACGCCCGGGGAGAATGCGATACGTGCCACGAGACCCTCTCGGAGAATCCGGCGAATCTGACCGCCCCGCTCCAGGAACTGTGCCTCACCTGTCACGACGGCATCGCCGATGCGGTAGCCCGAAAAGTGGAACATTACCCGGCCCGGGAAGGAGAGTGCCTGGATTGCCACGATCCCCACCGGAGCGACAGGGGGAATCTTCTGAAAGGGGATCTGAAACTGGTTTGCGCCGATTGTCATCTCCCCCTGGAACAGGCTCTGGCCAGGCCGGTGGTCCACCCGCCTGCGGAAGAAGGCGCGTGCCAGGCCTGTCATGAACCCCATGGATCCGATCGTGGGAAACTGCTCCGGGCGGACGAGACGGCGCTCTGCCTGACCTGCCATGAGTCGATCGCCGAAACGTTGAAATCGGGAACGATCTCGCACCCCGCCCTGGAAGCGGACGGTTGCATGACCTGTCACGAGCCCCATGGCGCCCGGGTCGGCGGGTTGCTGCGGAAAGTGGAACGCCACCTCTGCGTCGACTGCCATGAAGAGATCGGGGCGAAGGAAACGGTGGAATTTCCGCACAAGCCGGCGGCGGAAGGGGCTTGCACCGAGTGCCATGATCCCCACGGCTCGAAGAACCCGGGCCTGACGGTCCGGGAGGAGAAGGAACTGTGCCTCGGTTGTCATGAAGAAGTCTCCGAAGCGTTCGGGAGGAAACACCCTCATCCACCGGCGGCGGAGGGTGAATGCGTTACCTGCCACGACCCTCACGGATCGAACCGTCCCGCCGCGCTGAGGGAAAGCCAGACGGATCTCTGTGTTGCCTGCCACGACGATCTCGAACCGGTTTTCCGACGGAAAGCGGTGCACACCCCTGCGGCGCAGGGGGATTGCTCCGGTTGCCATGATCCGCACGGTTCCGACCTGGACGCGGAACTCCGGGCCGAAGGGGCCGATCTCTGCTTCACCTGCCATAGCGGCGAACGGGAAAGGTTCACCGGAGACAACGCCCACGCGCCGGTGAAGGCCGCCAAATGCGAACGATGCCACACCCCCCATGGTTCGGACTATCCGGGGAACCTCGTGAAACCGGTCGGCCGCCTCTGCGCCGGTTGCCACAGCCTGTCCGAGGAGACTTTCGTCGCCAAGCACCGAGGTCTTGCGAACCTTCGAACGGATTGCGCCTCCTGTCACGAGCCGCACGAATCTTCCGAGCCCGGGCTGATACGGGCCAGCGCCCACGCGCCGTTCCAGGAAGGGGAATGTGACGCCTGCCACGTGGAGACGGAAGGCGAAGGGGAAGGAGCGGAGAACCTGGTCGTTCCCGAGGCCGAGCTGTGCTTCGTCTGCCACGAAGACATGAAAAAGGTACAGACGGCCCCCGGCGCCCATGCTCCCGTCCAAGCGGGAGACTGCGTCGACTGTCACAATCCCCACGCCGCCTCCGGCGAAAAGCTGCTGGTCGCCTCCGGGGCGCGGCTCTGCTTCCGCTGCCACGACGACAAGGCCGACATTCCGGACAGGGAATTCCCTCATCCGCCGGTGTCCGACGGGTGCGATTCCTGCCATGAAGCCCACGGCTCGGAGAACGGAAGCCTCCTGGCGGCGCCGGCAGGGGAACTCTGTCTGACCTGCCATGACGAACTCGCCGAGAAACTGGAAGGGAAGAACATCCATTCACCGGTGGCGGAAGGGAAGTGCGCCTCCTGCCATGATCCCCACGGAGGAGAACGGGAAGCGTTCCTCCTGGACCCGGTTCCGGTGCTTTGCTGGAACTGCCATGATACCGGCGACGCGCGGGAGACCCATGGCGGGATGAACATGGAGAAAGCGAATTGCCTGCAGTGCCATGATCCTCACGCCGGCGAAGCAGGATCCAAAGCGCTGCTGTACCCGGTGCAGCACCCTCCCTACGAGGCCGGGGAATGCACCGATTGCCACGTTGCGAGCGATGACAGCGCCTTATCCGCACCGGTCCCGGAACTCTGCTGGTCCTGCCACGATTCGGCAAAGTCCGAGTTCGAAAAGGCGGAGCGGCACTACCCTGCCTTTGCCGGGGACCGTTGTCTCTCCTGTCATTCACCTCACCGGTCGGCGGAAGAGCATCTTCTGCCGCGGGAGGAGCCGGATCTTTGTTTCCGATGCCACGACAAAGGGATGGTCAGCCGTAAGAACGTCCATCCGCCGACCGAGGACTGTTTCAACTGTCATAGGCCGCATACGTCGGATCAGCCGGCGTTGCTTGTCGAAGCGGTGGCTCCCCTCTGCGTGGAGTGTCATGACACCGCTCCGAAAACCCACGGTCACGGGATGGGAAAGGAGCCGTATATCGACCCGTCCACAGGAAAGCCGATCGATTGCGTCAGTTGCCACAACCCCCATTCGTCGGATAATGAACGGTTGACCCACGCCGATCGAAGGCAGAAACTGTGCCAGATGTGCCACAAGAAAGGACAGAACGAGCTTTAGGACGGCCCGGACGCGAATCCTGGGCCAGGTAGGTGCGATGAGCGGGAAAGAATCGAAAAGGCATCTGTTTCCGAACGGCATCCGGCCGGCCCACCTGGTCCTCATACCGGCCGGGACGATGCTTCTGCTCCTTGCCATCCACGCCTTGGTGGACGCCTATCTCCCGATGCCTCCATGGTTTCACGACAGCCCTCTATACAGGGGGGGGCGCATTCTGCTGGTCTCCGGCGTGATGTCCGCCGTGCTCGCCTGGTTGATCGTTCGTTATACCGGCCAGTACGACGAACGGGTTCGAAAGAAGAGCGATGCGCTGGACGAAGTTCGTAAATTCCTCACACAGGTGATCGCCACCTCGGCGGAGGCGATTCTCACCTTCGACGAGAACGAGGTCATCACGTCCTGGAACGGTTCCGCGGAGGCGATTTACGGCTGGACCGAAGAAGAGATGATCGGCGGCGGTGTGGACAAGCTTCTTCCCGAAGACGAGGGCGTCCGGGAAGAACTGTCCCGGTTGGTGGAACAGGTCCGGTCCGGCGCCATGGTTCGCCATCATGAGAGCCGGCGCTTGAGAAAAAACGGCGAAGAGATCGTCGTCCATATTACTTCGTCTCCCCTGGTCGATCCTGACGGAAGATACATAGGGCGCACTTCGTTTGTCCATGACGCCACACGCTTCGTGGAACTCCAGGCCCGCCTGGTCGAGCAGGAACGCCTCGCGGCGCTGGGACAGATGGCCGCCGCCGTTGCCCACGAGTTGAAAAACCCCCTCGCCGGGATCCGGGGCGGCTGCGAGGTGCTGATCGCCGATTACGAGCCGGGGGATGAGCGGCGGGACCTGGGGGGAGAGATGATCCGGCAGGTGGCCCGGCTGAACAAGAGCGTCCAGGACCTGCTGACCTTCGCCCGGCCCCAGGCGAAGAAGCCGGTGCCGACCGATATTCACCTGATCGCCGACCGTGTACTCGGCCTGATGAAGGAGGACCCTTCCAGCCGGGGCGTGGAGATCGTTCGCGCCTATCGCCGGGATCTGCCTCTCCTGAACGTCGATCCTCTTCAGATCGAGCAGGTGTTGTTCAACGTGTTTCTCAACGCGTTCCAGGTATTGAAGCCCGGAGGACACTTGACGGTTACCACCGAGATGAACCAGGCGCACGCCGTCGTCCGGGTCCGGGACGACGGACCGGGTGTTGCCGAAGAGGTTGCCCGGAAGGTGTTTGAGCCGTTCTTCACGACCCGTTCCCGGGGCACCGGTCTCGGCCTGTCGATCGTGAACAGCATCGTTCAAGCCCATGACGGCAGGGTGGAACTGCGGAGTCCCGTAGAGGGCGATCACGGAACCGAAGTGGTGATTACGCTGCCGGTGGAGGGTTGAACGGATATGACCGGAGCCGAAAAAATCCTGATCGTCGAAGACGAAAAGCTTCTCCGCATGAGCCTGCGGGCGATGCTATCCAAGGCGGGATACGAGGTCACCGAGGCGGAGACAGGATCCGGGGCGATGACCCGTGTCCAGCTGGACGAGCCGGACCTGGTTCTCCTGGATTACCGCCTGCCCGACACCACCGGCATCGAAGTGTTGCGCGGTGTTCGGGAGGCCGCCCCGGAGGTCGGCGTGATCCTGGTGACCGCCTACTCCAGCATCAATACCGCCGTGGAGGCGATCAAGCTGGGGGCTTACGACTATCTCAACAAGCCGATCAGCCAGGACGACCTGCTCGCCACCATCTCCAAGGCGCTGGAGACCACCAAGCTCCGCCGGGAGGTCCGGCGCCTCCGGAACGAGCAGCAGCTTCAGTACGGCATCAACAAGATCATCGGCCGGTCCAAGGGGATGCAGGACATTTTCGTCCTCATTCAAAAGGTGGCCACTTCGGCGGCCAGCACGGTCCTGATCCAGGGCGAATCGGGCACCGGCAAGGACCTGGTGGCCAAGGCGATTCACTTCGCCTCGGAACGATCCCACAGGCCGTTCACGAACATCACCTGCTCCGCCCTGCCTGAAAACCTGCTGGAATCGGAGCTGTTCGGCCATGAACGAGGCGCCTTCACCGACGCCCACCAGCAGAAGAAGGGGCTGGTGGAGATTTCCAACGGGGGGACGCTGTTTCTGGACGAAATCAGCGAAATGGGCGT
This sequence comes from uncultured Acidobacteriota bacterium, assembly GCA_964654385.1. Taxonomy (GTDB): domain Bacteria; phylum Acidobacteriota; class Polarisedimenticolia; order Polarisedimenticolales; family Polarisedimenticolaceae; genus Polarisedimenticola. Next base: position 9,706 of record CAZZIV010000099.1, read on the forward strand.
CCAGCTCCAGGCCAAGCTCCTGCGCTTCCTGGAAGCGAAGGAGTTCCGGCGGATCGGCGGCACCAAGGACATCGAGGTGGACGTCCGCGTGATCGCGGCCACCAACCGCAACCTGGACCGGGAAGTGGAGCAGGGACGGTTCCGGGAGGACCTGTTTTTTCGGCTGAACGTGATTCCGATCCGCCTGCCTTCCCTCCGTGAACGGAAATCGGACATCCCGTACCTGGTGAACTATTTCATCGATCTGTTCAACAAGGAGTTCCGCAAAAATACGACCGGCGTCACACCGGAGATGGAAGCCTGCCTGATGGATTACGATTGGCCGGGGAACGTTCGGGAGCTGCGGAACCTGATCGAACGGGCGATGATCCTGGAAGACAAGGCGGAACTGGACCTGACCGATCTCCCGGAAGAGATCGTTCACTTCGAAGACGAAGGCGAGGTCGGCTCTCCCCGGGACGGCGATTCCGGAACCCCCCTCGCCGGGATCCGGTTGCCGAAAGAGGGCCTCTCTCTCCGGGAGGTGGAATACACCCTGGTCCGGCAGGCGTTGAAGGCGGCCGGCGGGAACCAGTCTCAGGCCGCGCGGCTTCTCCGGATCAGCCGGGACGCCCTCCGGTACAAAATGAAGAAATTCCGCCTTTCCTGAGGTTCGGAGACGCGCCTGTCGAACCGGCTACCGGACCCAGGCCACCTGGGTCGGGGACATCGACTCCATCGGACGCCCCTCCTTGTGACAGAAGGCGCACATGGTTGGTTCGTACGCCCGATCCCAGCGGAGCAGGTACGGGTTCGGCCCGCTGTGGACGTAGTGACAGGTGGTGCACGCGACGACATCGTCCCGGGTGGACCGGGTACCGGCTACATCGGCCAGGGGAAGGGGGAACGGGCCGGCACCCGGCGGGGGGATCACTACAGGCCGGAGCCCCACCGGGTGCCGTATGAAATGTTTCCGGTTTCGATCCCGGAATTGAAGCATGTCCTGGTGGCAGGAGACACAGAAACGGCTGATCCGATCCAGCCTCGCCCGTGAGTCCGCCGGCAGGGCGATTGTCCCACCGACGGTGCGGAGACCTGCCGGGTTCACCGGGTCGTGGGGATCGTGGCAGGTGCTGCATTTCAGCGCGGCGATCCGATCCCGGCCGCCGGGAGGCACCTGGGGTCCGTTGAACCCTGCGGGGGAAAGATGGCCGGAGGGGATCCCCGCCCTTGAGCCCGGGCCTGGGAACGAGGCGGGGAACACTCCCCTGGACTCCCCTTCAAGGGCTCCGGAATGGCAGCCGAGACACCCGGCGGACCCGAGCCTCCGGGCTCCCGTGTTCCCGCCATGGCAATCGTTGCAGTCGCCGTGGGCGCTGGCCAGGGGGACCGGTTCTCCGGCGCCGGCAGATCCGATCGCCGCCAGAACCAGGAAAAAGGTGATCCAGGTTGTCTTGCCCTGTAGAATTCGCATCTCGCACCTTCCTGTCCCCCATGAAAGAAAGGTCGATTTCAGATGCGAAAAAACAATAGTAATTTATGTTATTAAATGTATTAAAAATTGTCAGTCCAAGAAAAATAGGAAATAGCCATCCAAAGAATCCAAGGTGGA
>CAZZIV010000100.1:0-11265 GCA_964654385.1 uncultured Acidobacteriota bacterium
CCGCGACCGGCATGCACGTGACGCAAAGCACTACAAGAGGCGGAAAAGGCCGCAGGCGGGGATAGCGGGGGAAGCCAGCCCCGGCCGGCGGGGGGGGGCTCGTGAGTCGAAACAGCCAATCCGGAAAGTATTCCAAGAGACGCCTCCGCCTGCAACGGCCGACGCGGCTGGTCAAGGATGGTGATGAGAAACCGGCAGGTGTGCCGCTGGGCCAGGTCATCCCACGAAAGCTGGTCAGAAGCGACGAGTTGGTCGTTCTCGGCCGTCCGATCAGCCCGGAGGCGGAACGTTATCGCCGCCTCGTTTCAATCCTTGAGTCGGGGGCGGGAGGCGGCGAACGCCCTCCGCAGGTGATTACGGTGACCAGTTCCCTCCCCGGTGAGGGGAAAACTCTGACCGCGTTGAATCTAAGCCTGGCCATGGCTGAAAACACCGATCGGAGGGTGCTGCTGATCGATGCCGACCTGAGGAAACCGTCGGTTTCCAAGCATATATCCCCCAAGGCGAAACTCGGGCTTTCCGACCTCCTGGACGATGGATCGGGCCTGGATCACTGCCTCTTGACTTTTCAGCAGAGCAGGCTGGTTCTGCTTCCCGCCGGCGCTCCGTCCGCCAACCCGCTCGGAAAACTTCGTTCAGGTGAGTTTTCCAAGATCATCCACCAGGTGAGAGAGAAATTCGGAGTCGTCATCATCGATACACCGCCTTCGGTTCCGTTCGCGGACGCCTCGGTGATCAACCAGCAAGGTGACGGCATTTTGCTGGTGCTCCGCTCTAGGAAAACACCGAAATCAGCCGTGAACAAGTTGCTGGAGGCGTTCGGCGAAGGTGAAATCCTGGGAACGGTTCTCAATGATATTCGGCCGACCGTAGTGGATCGATATTACGGCGATTATTACCAGTATCATTATGAGCCGGAAGAATAGAGATCGTCCTGTGCGCGGAGACGACCCTGTTCGGAAGGTCTTGATTCTCGGCGGGGGGAACGGCATGCCCGCGGTACTCCGGGGTTTGTGCAACCACCCGTCTGCCGGCCGGATGAGTCTTACGGCGGTTGTGACCAGCGCCGATGACGGCGGAAGCTCCGGCCGTATACGGAAAGAACGGGGGGGGGTGCCGCCCGGAGACGTGAGGAACTGCCTCCTGGCACTGGCGGATGTTGATGGCGGCGCTTTTAAAAGACTGTTCAGCCACCGTTACCAAGGTGCCGGTGAACTGGCGGGCCACGCAGTGGGGGACCTGATCCTATGCGCGTTGCGCGAGATCACCGGCAGTCCTATCGATGCCATTCAGCAGGCGGGGATCATGCTCGGTGTCCAGGATAAAGTGCTTCCGGTGACTCTTGACCCGGTACACCTTCATGGACGCACGTCCGGGGGCGATCTGCTGGAAGGGGAATCGACGATCGGCGCATCTCCCAGCGCGATGAGCAAAGTCTGGCTGGAGCCGTCCGGGATCCCTCCCTGTCTGGGGGTGCTCGAAGGCATCCGCGAGGCGGACATGGTGGTTCTCGCGCCGGGAAGTTTATTCACGAGTCTTCTTCCTGTTCTCCTGGTTCCCGGTGTATCGGACGCTGTTCGGAGCACCCACGGGAGAAGGGTCCTGGTGGCGAACCTCATGACACAGCCTGGAGAAACTCGGGGGATGGATCTGGACGATCACCTGGACGCTCTCGAATCCCACGTCGGGAACGGTTTGATCGATTGTGTCCTCGTGAATTCGGCGGCTGTTGATCCCTCGCGGCTCCGGGCGTATGAAGAGATGCAGGCCGGCCTGATCGTTCCGTCTTTTCGAAGACGGGGGGAGCGCCTGCTGGAGCGGGATCTTCTCAGCCCCTCGGGGAAGGTCCGGCATGATCCGGATAAATTGGCGGAGGCGTTGCTGGAGTTCATGGAAGACGGCGGAACGGGCCGGTTAGGACCCGATCAGGCGGCTCTTGGTTAAGCACCAGGCCTGGTACGCCGTCAGCTTCAGGAGCGACCAGGACATGATCGCCGAAATGCGGAAGCGATTGAGAAGGCTGGGCATGGAGTCCGGGCTGTATCCCATTTCAAGAAGATGGACATCGTCGGGAAACAGATAAGAATATGCTTTGGAACGAGTAAGACGTGGATCCGGGCAACACAACCAGTAAATCCATGTTCGCAGCCCGGAACGGTGTACCGTGGAGCGGTCGAGCATCTTTTCAGCCAGGCTCAGGCTGCGGATGCAGTTCCTGCGGCTCTCCGGCGGTTGAATTTTCAGCATGAGCTCCGTGGAAACTTCCAGGCCGCCGAGGGTTCGCAGAAGGTCCAGCAGGGTCCACAGCCCGTACTGGATACCTTGGTTTCGGGCGGATTTCGCGACACTCGAAAGCTGCAACGAGCCGTTCCGGAGCAGAAAAGCGGCATCCACAACCCGCCGTAAATCGATGAAACCTTCCGAAACCGCCTGCGCCGCGGCATGAAGAAGCTGTTTCTCGTCCGAAGGGACCGCGATCCGAACACCGTTTACTTCGATGGATCGAGAGGATTTCCTCCAATCGTTGAGATCGAACCGATAGTAGTCGGCCGGCTTGGAAAGATCCCAGTGCAATTCGATCCGGACCCCCATGTTGTTTTGGACAGCTTTATGAAAGTGATGTTGTTCGTAATACGACGGATGCCTTGCGGTTTTGGAATAATGGTATCCAAATTTATCCAGAACCCGGAGCGCTGTCACCCACGTATCCGCGGGAATCAGGATGTCGAGATCATTGAAGAAGCGGTCCCTGGGGGAATCGTATACCGTCTGAGCAAGAGCGGGTCCCTTGAGAACGATCGGAGCGCATCCCGACTCTTCGAGAGCGGGGATCAGCCGGAGAAGCTCAAGGGTCAGGAGTCCGGACCACCTTCTCGATCGCTTGTTAAAGTCGATGATCATTCCGCGCAGCGAAGCCGAAGTTCGATGAATCTCCAGGATAGGCCTGGTCACCAGCGGGAGCGGGGCCTGGACATTCAGAAGGTGGACAAACGCTTTCCAGTCGATCGGATCGGCCGGTGGAGGGGCCGGGACGGTCGGATTCATCCCGTGCTTCAACAGCCCTCTGAAATAATCGATCTCCGCGCTCAACGATCACCCTCCCGAACTATAATTATCGCATGATCACCATCAAGTGTTCAGAGATATTGTCGATTGTTTCCGGCCGATGGAGGTCCGGTTGGCATCCGCCGGTCGGAACGGAGAAGCGGCGATGACCCTTATCAGCCGGTTTCGGGGGACCGCTCTCCGGTTTTCGGTCAACCGCGGGGTGCGCAGAGCGATGCGCGAGGTCCGCCACGGATGCCGCTACGAACCGGTCGGGTGGATTGAAGTGGACGCTTCGGAACTGCGTGTGCGCCGGGAGCCGCTGCTGATCCCGAAAAATCCCCGGGATCTGCATCGGATCTACGAGGTCGATGCATGGAAGGTTCTGAACCCGATTGAACGGTTTTTTCCCATTCGGGACGGCCGGCAGGATCGGAGATTGTGTCATACGCCTCACTATCAATTATTGCAAGAATACCATGCAACCGGAATCAGGCGCTACGAACACGATTACACGCGCCTGATCCTGGCTCGGGCCCGGGCCCAGGGAAGGAGCCTGGACGATGATTTCCTCCGGTGGAAAGTGGACAGTTTATGCTCAGTCTTCGATTCCATTCGAGAGAACGGGTACCTGGCGGGCAGGTATTCCAGGTTCCCGATCGTCGTGTTTGAATCTTCCATTCATCCGCCGGCCGGTACGTATGTTCCCGAGAAACACGAAGTATTCGACGGCCATCATCGCGCGGCGGCTGCGGCCCTCCTGGAACTGGAGAAAATACGCGTTTTCGTGATTCGGCCGATCCGGGTACAGGCGTATGATATGAATCCGAACAAGGAATGGGACGAGTCGCTTTGGCCCAGGAAGGTGTTCGCCGGTGGTTGAATCCCGCGAGTTGCGGGTCCTGGTTCTGAGCTCCTTTCCTCCGGGAGTCGGCGGAGGGGAACTGCAGACCCTTCTACAGTTGAAGGAGTTGCAGAGGTTGGGGTGCCGCGTCACGGTGATCGACCTCTGTCCGCGGCACCAGGGTCCGGAGAGGGAGATCTACGAAGGGCTGGAGGTGATCCGACTGGTGACTCCCCGGCTTCCGGTGATTCGTTCGCTCTGGTTCCATGGCAAGATCCTCCGGGCCCTCCTCCGGCAAAAAGAGGCGGACGTTGCGCATATCAACAACATCGGAACCGCCCTGTACAGCGCCTCCCCGATACTCGCCCTGCGGCGGATTCCCCGGGTTTTGGTGATCTGGGGAAGCGGGATGCCCGGTATCGGACCGTTTTCCTCCGATTTCCGGTTTCGACTGGCCCGCGTGTTCGCGAGAAGGGCCGAGCGGATCATCGGGCTATCCTCCCGGACTGTCCGCTATCTTGTGCAACAGGGGTTTCCTGAGGAGCGTGTCGGCTTCATTCCCAACGGCGTGGACCTGGGCCGGTTCGAGAACGAACCCGAAAGGGGAGCCGGTACCCGTCCGGAGGGCTGGCCCCTGGAAAATCCCGTGGTCGTAACGATCGGCCGGATGGTCTACGAGAAAGGATTCCCGGATCTTCTGCAGGCGTGGGCAATATTGAAATCTCATGGGATTCATGGGCACTTGGTTTTCGTGGGTGACGGCCTGCTCCGGCAGGATCTCGAAAGACGAGTCGAAGAGCTGGACCTGGAGGAATCGGTCACATTCGCGGGGGAGCGGGACGATGTGATCCGCTGTCTCCGTCATTCGGATGTGTTCGTCTCTTCTTCCATCTCGGAAGGGATGTCCAACGCGATCCTGGAAGCGCTGGGGGCGGGACTTCCTTTGGTGGCGACGGATGTGGGAGGGGCCTCTGATATTCTTACCGACGGTGTCAACGGCTACCTGGTTCCGCCTGCAAGCCCGGAAGCGCTCGCGAAGAAGCTGGAAGCCCTTCTTCTCGATCCGGAGGTTCGACGGGCATTTGGAGAGGAATCCGGGAATAAAGCGCGAACTTCCTTTTCCATCCAGACCGTCGTCCGCCGATACGTCGAGCTCTATCGATCCCTGAGCGATTCATGCTGAACACTCTCGCGTATCTCCTGCTTCTGGCCGCCTTCCTTCACGCGGTGTTTTTCGGAAGTCGGCGCCTCCTCTACGCGGCGGCGTTTTTCATGCCGATGACCCAGGTGATGCCGAATCCGGCCGGCCCTCCCTCGGTCCCGATCAACCTGATCATGGGAGGCCTGCTCCTCGCCCTGATTTTCCACAAGGCGAAAATCAAACCGGTCAGCGGATCTCTGCCGCTAAAAGGGCCGATTCTCTTCCTTTGGTCGATGTTCCTGGCTTCTTTCGCGGGGAGAACGCTCGACGAGTTTTCGGGTAGTTACTACCTGATTCCGTTCGGCGCGGCGTTCAGGATTCTCTGGTACTGGATGGCCGGATTCCTCGTATACGTACTGGCCTACCGCTGGATCGAGGGGAAGAGGACCGTGCGGAGGATCGTCTTCCTCTGCCAGGCATCGTTTGTCGGGGAAGCGTTGCTCACGGTGATCGAGCGGCTGAGCGATCCGGGGCGAGCTACCGCTCATCTCGAAGAAGTAAACCGGGCGGGGGCCTATTTCGCGTCGGCCGGATCCTTTTTCCTGGTCTGGTTTTTTCTCGAATCCGGGGGTTGGAAGCGGCGAACGTTGTGGTTTGGAGCCTGGCTGCTGTCGACTCTCGCCGTATTCAACACCCTTTCCCGGGGGGCGATGCTGTCCCTGGCGGTCACCTGCGTCCTGGTGGTTCTGGTGGCTTTCCTCGATTCCAGGAGATCGATGGGCGTTAAGATTCTCTTCACGGGCGTCCTTGTCCTGGGCGTGATCAATGCGCCGTTCCTGGTGCCCCAGACCGTAAAAAACCGTGTCCTGCATACGTTTGGAGGAACTCTCCCCCAGGAGGGCGAGAACGTGGATGTGGATCACAGCTCTGCCGAGCGGCTCCTGTTCTGGAAGATCGGATTGAAAAAATTTGCCGAACATCCGCTTGGATATGGACCGGCTACTTACAAGCAACTTGTAGGCGAGGAATATGAAAAGGCCAAAGCGGCGCATAATATCTACGTGGAGGTCCTGGTCGAATTCGGATTCCAGGGGCTGGGGGCGCTGTTGATCCTGGTGATCGCCCTGTTCTGGCGCCTTTGGCGGAGATACCTGCGAAGCCGGGATCCGTACTACCAGGCTCTCGCCTTGTCCCTGGGGGCTTGGTACACCTCCCACAGCATCGCTCATTTTTTCGTGAACCCGTATTTCAATGTTCAGGTTACCGGGCAGTTCTGGATCATGACCGCTGCCCTGTTCGCGGTGACCTCGCGGCGGCCGGATTCTGAGCCGGAAGGTGGACGAGGCTCCCTCGCGGCGAGACCCGCCAGGAGAAGGCGGGTGTTGCGAAGCAGGGTTCACCCCGCCGGGTGAACCGGTCGTGGAGGCGTAAATCCGGAACGGTCAGGGGGGCGGTCTCCGCGACGGACGGATGCTCAGGGCTTGGTATCGCCCCGTCGGGCATTGTTGACCGTCGACGGATTGGAGTCGATGCAATCCGCCTGGTTAAAGGAGCAGTCCGTGTTGCATGCAAGCGCTCCTCCGGCGTGGCCGAGGGTTGAACAGGACGCTCCTCCCAGGTCGGCACCGTCACAGGATTCACCCTCTTCCAGGACACCGTTACCGCAGACCGGATCGACCGGACCGTTGAACTCGTCGGCTCCGATATCCCACGAGCCGCCGCGCGGATCTCCGTCGTAGTCCTTGGTGCAATCGATGGTGTGTCCCTGCCATAGCGTGATGGCGCACTTGCCCGGCCCTTGTCCCAGAGGATTGTTGGTGCCCTTGTCGATCAGGACCGATCCCGCCGGCAGCCGCCAGGGGGAAGGGCCGGTGGCCGGGCGCGTGTTCGCGTTCGAATCGCATGTCGCAGGCGAACTGCTGCACTCGGAAGCGCTGGACACCGCTCCGCACGCAGCGGAGCTGTTGCAAACATGGCCGCCCTTATCCTGGAACGAGCCGGTGGCGTATCCCCCTCCGGACATGGTGAAATGATCCGGCCCGAGGCGCGATCCTGCGGCGGACGATCCGTACACCTTGCTGGTGCCGGTGACCGAATTGTTCGCTCCGATGGTCGTCCCGCCGATATCTTCCACCAGGGCCTCCCTGGAACCGGTGCTGCTGTTGTTGAAAAAGTAATACATCCCCTCGTTGGTGCAAACGTCCTGGTAGAAGATGTACCGCTTCCCGCCTTCGATGTAGTTATTGAAAATGTAGAAATTTCCCATGGTTTGGCGAAATCGTTGCTGGGAGTTGTTTTCCATGATGATCCGGTTGTTCCAGATCGCGACATCGTAGGCCGCCTTGATGGTAGACCCGACCAGGTCCGTCCGCATATGCTCGTGGAGCTCGTTGTCGTGTATATCGACCCCGATGAAATCAGCATCCTGGGTCAGACAGTTGTTCCAGACGCTGTTGGTGCCGCTGAACCAGGCCCACTTACACGCGTCCACAACCGAGTTTTTGATTTCGATCCGTTTGACGAGGCTGCTTTGAACGTGAGCGCCGAAATGGAACCCCGCGGTCCCGGTCTCGTTGCTGAACTGGGAGCAAGCCGCGGCGGAGTTGTTCTGGATCAGCTCCACGCCGTCGATGATCAGGTCGTTCGTCTGTCCAACGGCGGTGATGACACCGTGATTCTGCCCGCCGTCGCAGGCGGACTGGTCCAGGTCCGTGATCCGCAGGCCCTGAATCGTGACAAAATTCGCGTTGTCGCCTTGATCGACTCCGATCGTCAGACCTCCCTCGATACCGCTCCCGCCGCCGGGGCTGAACGTAACCGAGGCATCCACGCTCGCGTTCATGGACGCGGTTCGGAATATGCGCCGGGAGGATTCGCTGGAGCAGGAAGCGCATGATCGGATCGCCGCGAAGGTCTGGTTCGTATTCTGATTGGAACACAAGAGTTTGATCCCTACAGGCGAAGTATCGCCGAGGCCGTAGGTACCGTCATGGATTTCCACCGAATCTCCCGGGTTGACCGCCTGATCGAACGCCGCCTGCACGTTGCAGAACAACCGTTCTTCGACACCATCGCCGTCGATATCGAAGGAGCCGCCGCAGGTGACGGAATCGGAGGCGTAGAAGCGTTGATGGTCGGCATTGGGACATGGATCCGCGTTGCCGTCACCGTCCAGGTCGCGTAGCACATGGTAATCCACGGCGAAGGCCGTTCCGCAAAAAAGCGCGAACAGGACTGGCGCGACCAACAGCTTGTTCATAAGAACCTCCAGGCAGGCGGTTGACCCTTACCTGTGCTGAATCAATATAGTCTCCACACTCAGGTCGGCCAACCAACGGGTTCCGGGCCGGGCCTGCCCGGGACTGGAGCAAATCCGATGCCGGAACCGGCCTGGGCGGAGATTCCGGTATTTGGGACCTTTTTCCATCTGGGGGTCAAGAAGTCTTCCGAATCGTTGTGGAAATTACCGTATCGTACTCGACAATTTCCATGAACCGGGCTGGTAAGATGTGCTGACCATGCGGAGTCAATGAGAAATGAGGATCATCCCGGCGATGGCAGCAACATATGTGTATCGGATGGATGACGTCGCCCCGGGGATGCACCGGGCGCGGTTCGAAGAATATATCGAACTGTTCCGGGAACATGGTATGCGCCCGCTCCTGGGTGTGGTTCCGGACTGCAGGGATCCTGACTTGGTCTACCAGGAAGATGCCGGTGGGTTCTGGGACCGGCTCCGGGAACTCAAGCGGCAAGGCGCCGTGGATATCGCCCAGCACGGTTTTCGCCATCTTTATCGGACCAGGGAGTACGGCATTCTGGGCCGCCGATACGGCTTCAAACCCCAGTCCGAATTCGCGGGCAGAAGCTATGAAGAGCAACTGGGCGATATCCGGAGGGGAAAAGCGATCCTGGCCCGGGAAGGTCTGGACACAGATATCTGGATGGCTCCTTCCCACTCTTTTGATCGGAATACATTGAAAGCCCTGAAGGAGGCCGGATTCAGGTTCGTGACCGATGGAATCGCCCTTTATCCCTACCGCGCGGAGGGACTCGTATTCGTCCCCCAGCAGCTTTGGGCCCCGAAGAAGGTCCAGTTGGGTACCTGGACGATTTGCATCCATTCCAACCTGGAAGATCCGGGATTGCTGGAACAGATCCGGGGCCATCTCTCCTCGACCGCCGAAATCGTCGGTTTCCGTGTAGCTGCAGCCGCAATCGGCCCCAGGTGGGGCGCCCCGCTGAACGGCCTTTTCCGCCTCGCTTACATGACGCATATCGCCACCTACAACGCGCGGGCGCAGTGGAGAAAACGCCCGTGAACCGCCGGGTCTTGATCTTCGGAGACGGGTTCGTCGTCCCGGTCCGGAATCTTGCCGGCTTCCTGGCGGCGTCCGGGTGGGATGTGCATGTATTTGCATTTTCCGAACCGGATCTTCCCGGGATCATCCATTCCCACAAGCTGCCGGTCGGCCGGGGATTCGGCCTGCTGAGGCTCCGTTCGGAAGTGCGCAGGATCGTTCGAAAATGGCGCCCGGATGTGCTCCACTCGTTTTATCTCACCAGCTACGGGTTCGGGGTGAGCGGCCTGGGGGAGCCGGCTCCACCTGTGTTGTCTTCAGCCATGGGCAGCGATGTTTTCGGTGCGCCCGAACTCTGGAGGCCTCTTTCGCCCGCGCGTTCCTGGCTGGTGCGCAAGGCGATTCAGGGAGCCGGCCTCCTCCATTCCGTGGCGCAACATATGACGGAGCGATTGATTGAGCTGGGGGCCGAGCCGGCCAGGATTGAGACCTTTCCCAGGGGGGTCTCCCTGGAGACGTTCACGAACCCGCCCCGGCCGGCCCGCCGGGAGTCCGGTCCGGTCCGGATCCTTTGCAACAGGAAACTGGAGCCTGTTTACGACCATGCGACCCTGATCAAGGCTTCCGGGATGCTGAAGAGCTCCGATACCCCATTCCGGCTCCGGATCGTAGGCGAAGGATACCTCCGGAACAGCCTGGAGCGCCTGGCGACGGCGCTTGGACTCACGCGGGAAATCCGGTTCGAGCACGGCATTCCCCACGAGAGGGTTCCGGCGATCCTGGAGGATGCCGAACTGTTCGTTACGGCTTCCCGCTCCGACGGGACGTCGTCCTGCCTCCTGGAGGCGATGGCTTCCGGGTGCGTTCCGGTGGCCGTCGATATTCCCGCGAACCGGCCCTGGATCCGGCAGGGGAGGAACGGTTTCCTGTTCGAGGCCGGGAATCCCGCGAGTCTCGCGGAGGCGATCACCGAGGCGATCGACGAATCGGAACGATGGCCGGAGATCCGCCGGCGGAACCGAGCCAGGATCGAAACCGACGGTTCCCTGGAAACCGGCCATCAGAAGGTGCTGGCGATGTATGACCGCTTGATGAGGCAAAAATGACCCGGCGGAAGGTAGTGTTCCTGATCGGTCAGCTGGGAGGGGGCGGGAGTGAGCGGCAACTGCACCTGCTGACGCAGTATATGCCGGACGAGGAGTATGAATTCCACGTGGTCGAATTCAATCGATCGAAAGGGTTCAGCTACAGAGAAGCGATGATCGAGGCAGGGGTTCGGGTGTGGACCATCCCGGCGAGCCGGAGAGGAGTTGTCTCCCGTCTGCTCTGGCTGGTGTCGAAAATACGAAAGTTGAATCCCGCTGTTGTGCACTCATGGACCTTTCACGATAACCCCTATGCCGCCTTCGCCGGAAGACTGGCCGGTGTTCCGCACCGGCTCGGATCTCTGCGCGGCTTGTACTCGGCGCCGTCATCGATGGAACTTCCCGCGGTCTGGAGGTGGTTGGCGGTCCACGCCATCGACAAGACGGTGGTCAACTCCAGGGCGGCCAGGGACCAACTGGTGGAGCGGGGATTACGAGGAGACCGGGTGATGGTGCTCTCGAACTGCATCGAAGCCCCGAACCGGGAACAGCGGAACGCCATTCGGCCGGCGGACTTGAGAGAATATGGAATATTTCCGGAACACCGCGTAGCCGGGATGATCGGGAACCTGAGGGCGGTGAAGAACCATGCGATGTTCGTAGAGGGCCTGGCGCCTCTTCTGAAGGAATTTCCCGATGTACGCGGCGTGATTACCGGGGCCGAGTCCGAAGGAGAGCCGGAAATAAAAGCCCGGTTGGAGGAACGGATCGAACAGCTGGGCGCCGGAGGGAAAAACGTCCTCCACGGGGTCCGAGCTGACGGGTCTTCTCTCGTGGAAAGAGGCGTTC
>CAZZIV010000101.1:0-11255 GCA_964654385.1 uncultured Acidobacteriota bacterium
ACAATTGAGCAGACGGACGACAAGTTCATCCAGGCGGAGCCAGTCCCACCAGCCGTCCATGTAGGCTTCGCCCAGCCCGAGAGAACCCCGCCGAACGACCCTGCGGAACAGAGCCTCCTTGTGGACCTGGATATCCCACGGCCGGTCGCCATCCAGGATGACGTCGGCGCGGGCCAGTAGCTTCTCGATCTCGCGGCGGAGGCGGTTCGCGGCCATCCCCCGTTCCTCCTGAAGTTTGCATCGATACCTAATTCTACTGTGGGTTGTCCGTGGTCGGCCGCGGGGAATCTTGACCAACAGGGCCGTTTCTATCGGGTTCCTTGGATGGTACAGAGAATCGATTCCAGGGGGCCTCTTCGTCGCCGACGGCCGGCAGAAGAATAGGACAGGAAACGATGTTCTTTATCCAGGAGGCATCTCCAGGAGGAGATAGAGAACGTTGTCGGTAAATTCCTGGCTGCGGGTCAGTCCGAGATGATCGTGGAACAGGAAGAGGACCTGGGACCAGTCGATCGGGGTGATCAATCGCGGCGACCATTCCCCGCCGATCCGTTCATCCATCAGCGCGCTGCTGCGAAGCACGGTCCCGTCGCCGAGGGCGGTTCCGTGGATCCGGAGCGCTTGGGATCCAGGCTCGATGGCGGCGATGGCGGGGGTCGGCATCGAATCTCCGGCCACCAGGATCAAAGAAGTCCCTGGAGGAGGCGAGGAGGGCTGATCGAGCGCCTCGGTGAACCGTCGAGCCTCTCGAAGGGATTTTCGGAGGTGGTTCATCGCGACCCGGCGCCGTTCCGAAGGATCGTGGATTTCCGGCAACAGCCGTTCGAGTGTTCCGTCGATGGCGGGGGAGGCCAGTCCCCAGCCCCTCTCTTCCCAAACCTTCGGATCGTACGGATCCAGAAATCGTTTCTCCGGAACGCTCTCGTCGATGACGGCGTGGTGCCGGGCCCGGGGAAGAAGCTGGTAGACGGAAGGCATGGTTCCGATGATGGCGGCGTCGTACCGGGGCTGCATCGGGCCGAGCTTGACGCCGTGGACCAGGTTTTCCAGCGCTTCAACCGAGCCTGCGTTCGGGGGTCCGACCAGGATGACTTTCGCCACATTGCGCGCGCCGGCCCAGGTCGGGGGAGGCACCGGCCCGGTTTCCGGAAGAGGCGCGCCGCCGTACCGAAGATAATAACGCACGACGAGACCGCCCATGGAGTGGGCGACGATATCGAAGCGAAGTTCCGACTCTTCGATACCGTAGCGTCGTTTCTTTTCCGCCAGGACATAGGCCCGTTTTTCCTGGATGAACCGGTCCAGCTCCGCCGCCGCTTCACTGATATCCCGCCGCCAGTCGTACCCGAACTGGAAGCAGGTGAAATGATCGTCGCCGTAGTCGATCGCTCCTGAAAGTCCCAGGCTCTGGTCTTTGTATCCCCCGACGCCCAGGGCCGCGAGGATATGGAAATAGGCACGGACACCGATCGGGATTCCGGCGATACGGATCCTTACTCGATCCAGGACGCCGTCCGGCCGGACCGAATCGGTCAGTTCCCTCAACGGATCTCCGGAACGCATCGGCAGGGCCAACCGGCGCGCGCCTTCCGGTGTCCCGGGCTTGGCATATTCTCCGGTGAAGGCGCCCCAGACCGTTTCGCCGGGCTCGTCGTCCACCAGCCGGGTTCCGAGAATGCCGGGAACCACGATGATCGGGTTTCTTTCGGTACGATGGTAGGCGGCCGCTCGGTTGTAGATTCGACCCAGGTCCGGCCCTTTCATTTTCGTTTTCACGCAACCGGTCAACAAGAAGGACCCGGCGATAAATAAGATGATGATTGAGACGGAAGGATGTTTTCGCATCGCTTCGGACGGAGATGAATAGAACGCGTTGAAAGCCATGCCTGGATCTCCGTGAACCAACGGAAGGCCGGTTCGGGTTCTTTCGCTGTTCTATCATAAGTGCAGGCCGGACATGATATCTTACGGAAACAGCGGTAGTTTTCGACGGTATGCCGGGGATCCGGGCCGCAGGTCGGTGTCGCCGCCGGAAAGAACGGTTCCGCGGGGAATGCAGGAATAGTCCGAAGGGGCGTTCTTGTTACCGGGCAGGAACGATCCGGTACAAGGTTTTGGACGCAGGAGAGTTGAACCGATGAAGAACACGTTTTCGGTGGATCTGGATACTGTATCCCGCATGGCCAATACGAGTATCGTGGTGCTCTGTATCCTTTCCGGTGTGGCCGGGTATTTCGTCTCTTTTTATTTCCATTTCCTGACCGTCGCCCTTTTCCTTCTGGTGGCTTTGAACGGGTACTGGCGATACGGTCAGAAGTCCCACACGCTCCTGGCGAATTACGGTTATCTCGCCCAGGTTCGTTATATCGT
Organism: uncultured Acidobacteriota bacterium; assembly: GCA_964654385.1. Classification (GTDB taxonomy): domain Bacteria; phylum Acidobacteriota; class Polarisedimenticolia; order Polarisedimenticolales; family Polarisedimenticolaceae; genus Polarisedimenticola. The sequence goes on from CAZZIV010000101.1 coordinate 2,371, forward strand.
GGAAAGCATCGGCCCCGAGTTCCGACAGTACCTGTACGCGTCGGACACCGAAGGCCGGCCGTTCAACCGGGTGGAGAGGGCGGAGATCTACCGGAAGGCCAAGGGGGTCGATTCGTCCGCTGCCTTCGGAACGCTCATGGAGTTCGACCGGACCGAAAAGAAGCTGCGACATTCGTTTTATCCGAAGGACCAGGAGAGCCTGGAACCGTTCGACGTGGCGGTCGGCGCGGCCCGGGGACTGGAGACCGTTTATCACGTTCGGCGGCCGATCATGATCAGCGCCATGAGCTACGGCGCCCTGGGGGAACACGCGGTCCGCGCCCTGGCCCGGGGAGCGAAGATGGCCGGCGCGATCATGAATACCGGGGAAGGCGGCTATCCGAAGTATCACCTCATGGAAGGATGCGACCTGACGTTCCAGATCGGCACCGCCAAGTTCGGCGTCCGGAAGAGCGACGGCCGCCTGGACGAGGCGAAGCTCGCGTCGTTAGCCGCGGAAGAGTCTGTGAAAATGGTGGAGATCAAGTTTTCCCAGGGAGCCAAGCCGGGAAAGGGAGGTTTGCTGCCCAAGGAGAAAATCACTCCTGAAATCGCCGAACTGCGCGGCGTTCCGATGGGCGAGGATGTGATTTCCCCGGCGCATCATGTGGAGTGCGTGGACGCGGAATCCACGGTCGCCTTTATCGGCCGGGTGCAGCAGGTGTGCGGTCTTCCGACCGGCGTCAAGTTCTGTCTCGGCCGGCCGGATGAATTTCGTGACTTGACACTGGAGATGAAGCGGCAGGATATCGTTCCCGACTTCATCACGGTGGACGGCGGGCAGGGCGGTACAGGCGCGGCCCCGAAAAGCTTCATGGACGATATCGGCCTGCCGCTTTTCGAGGCGTTGCCGACGGTGGACCGGATCCTGAAGGAGGTCGGCCTGCGGGACCGGCTGGTTCTGTTCGCGTCGGGGAAATTGATCAGCCCGGGAAAGCAGATGATGGCGCTTTCCCTCGGGGCCGACGTGGTCTACTCGGCCCGAGGGTTCCTGCTGGCCCTCGGATGTATCCAGGCATTGCAGTGCAATCGAAACACCTGCCCCGTAGGAATCACCACCCACCGGCGGAAGCTCCAGAGAGGGCTTGATATCGACGAGAAAGCCCAGCGCGTCCGCAATTACATCCAGGCGCTCCATCACGATCATATGGAGATCCTGGCGGCCATGGGGTGTCCTTCTTCCAGCCTGCTGAGCAGCAGAAACGTGTACCTTCCCGCGCCGCCTGTGCGGCCGGTTTCCGGTCGGGAGTCGTCATGAAACATCCGAAGCTTACCTATGTCGCCCAGGGACTGGCCGCCGCTCTCCTTCTGTTCGCGGCCGTGGCGAAGTTTACCGGCGATTCCGGCAGCGTCGAGGTTTTCCGCCGTCTCGGTATGGAGCCGGGAGGGCGCTACCTGATCGCCGTCATCGAATCGGCCGCCGCGCTGTTGCTGCTGTCGCCGTTCGCGGCGGTCGGCGCGGTTCTCGCCATAGGAGTCATGTGCGGCGCCATCCTCGCCCACCTGACCCGGCTGGGATTGGCGGTCAACGATGATGGAGGGATGTTGTTCGGGATGCTGATACTGGTGTTTCTCTCCGCGGGATTCGTCCTGTTCTCCCGCCGCAAGGAAATCCCGTTCGTGGGAGCCACGTTCGAAGAGTGAACGCCGTTCAGAGTTTGGGGACGACCAGAACCGGTCTTTTCGATTCGCGAATGAAGCCGTTGGAGACGCTGCCGACGACCATGTCGTAGGCGGCGCCGTGGCCATGGGATCCGTCCAACGACCGGATTGTCATCCTGGAGATCTCCGAAGTTCCTTGAACGGCAGCACGCCTCTATTCCGCCATTGCGATCTTCCTGAATCTGTTTTATGATTCGATACACAACGAAGTGACGTATTGAAGGTCTTTTGAAATGGAGAAGCCATGCAGCCTTTCCTGACCCTCGCCAAGGCGCTCGCCGACGAAAGCCGCCTTCGGGCGCTTCTCTCGGTGAAGGACGGGGAACTGTGCCTTTGCCAGGTCGTCGACGTCCTGGGCCTTTCCCCGGCCACGGTTTCCAAGCATATGAACCTTCTCCACCAGGCCGGGCTGGTGCAGCGCCGGAAAGACGGGAAGTGGCACTACTACCGGCTGACCACCGGGAAGGAAAATCGGGCGGCCCGGCGGGCCCTGGACTGGGTGCTGGGTGAACTGAAGAGCGATCCACAGGTTCGGGAGGACGCCGGACGGGCAAGGAAAGCCCGGAGCCGGAGTTTGGAAGAGCTGAGCGGGTGTTACCGATGCTGAAGGTGCTTTTCCTGTGTACCGGGAATTCGTGCCGAAGCCAGATGGCCGAGGGGTGGGCCCGGTGGCTCCACGGCGACAGGCTGGAGCCGTACTCGGCCGGGATCGCACCGGGCCGGGTCGATCCAAGGGCTGTACAGGTGATGGGAGAGGCCGGTGTGGATCTCTCCGGCCAACGCTCCAAGCATTTGAACGAGTTGGCCGGCGTCGACCTGGACTGGGTGATCACCGTCTGCGATCACGCCCGGGAACACTGCCCGGTATTCCCAGGAGGCGCCCGGCGGCTCCACGTGAGCTTCGAGGATCCTCCCTTCCTGGCGAAAACGGCGGCGACCGAGGAAGAGGCTCTCGCCCACTATCGCAGGGTCCGGGATGAGATCCGTGGTTTTGTGGAACGGTTGCCCGAGCGGCTGGAAACTGAATCGGAGGAGAAACAAGAATGAAAAGCGCGGTGTCCAAAGGGCTGTCTTTCCTGGATCGATACCTGACGGTATGGATCTTCCTGGCCATGGCGCTCGGGGTCAGCCTGGGCCATTTCGTCGACGGGATCGAAGGGTTCCTGAACCGGTTTCAGACCGGCACCACCAACATCCCGATCGCCGTCGGCCTGATCCTGATGATGTATCCGCCCCTGGCCAAGGTGAAATACGAGGAACTGGGCGACGTGTTCCGGAACCGGAAGATCCTGGGCCTGTCGCTGGTGCAGAACTGGATCATCGGGCCGGCGCTGATGTTCGGTCTCGCCGTCCTGTTCCTCCAGGGGCATCCAGAGTATATGACCGGCCTGATCCTGATCGGCCTGGCCCGCTGCATCGCCATGGTGATCGTCTGGAACGACCTGGCCGACGGAGACGCCGAATACGCCGCCGGGCTGGTGGCGTTCAACAGCATCTTCCAGGTGCTGTTCTTCAGCGTGTACGCCTGGTTCTTCATCACCTGGCTCCCGCCGAAATTCGGCATGGCAGGCAGCCTGGTCCCGGTGAGTATGAAGCAGATCGCCGAAAGCGTTTTCATCTACCTGGGAATCCCGTTCCTGGCCGGGATGATCACCCGGCTGGTCCTGGTGAAAGCCCGGGGGAAAGAGTGGTACCAGACAGAGTTCATTCCCAGGATCAGTCCGATCACTCTGATCGCCCTGCTGTTCACGATCCTGGTCATGTTCAGCCTGAAAGGGGACGAGATCGTTCGGATCCCCACCGATGTCCTGCGGATCGCCCTTCCGTTGATGGTGTATTTCGTTGTGATGTTCCTGGTCAGCTTCTGGCTCGGCCGAAAGATCGGCGCGGACTACCCGAAAACCACAACCCTCTCCTTCACGGCGGCCAGCAACAATTTCGAATTGGCCATCGCCGTGGCGGTGGCGGTGTTCGGAATCGGCTCCGGCGAGGCGTTCGCGGCTGTGATCGGCCCGCTGGTGGAAGTGCCGGTGTTGATCGGCCTGGTGAACGTGGCGCTGTATTTCCGGCGGCGGTATTTCGCGGGCAATCCTGCACTGTCTTCCTGACCTGCGCTCATCACCTCTTCTGCTGGTATGATTCACCGGCAGGGGAGGGACCATGGAACCAGAAACTCCCGAGCTGGTCCGCAGGATTCAGCAGGGTGACCGGGACGCGCAGAGAACCGTGGTGGAAGAGTACCTCCCCCAGGTTCTCCGGGCTGCCCGGGCCTCCGGCCTGGACGAAGCCACGGCGGAAGATGTGGCGCAGTCCGCCTTCCTGACTTTCTTCGAAAAGGTGTCCGGTTTCGAAGGGCGTTCGAAGCTGCGGACCTGGTTGTTCGGCATCCTTTATCACAAGATCCAGGAAGTCCGGCGAAAGGGATGGCGGGAGCAGTCGACGGACAAGATCGAGGAGATCACCGACCGGCGGTTCGATAAGAGAGGGAACTGGGTGACGCCGCCCCGGGACGTGCAATCGCTCCTGGAGGGGGAGGCGATCCGGAAGGCGATCGACGGTTGCCTGGAGAAGGTGCCGGACCAGCAGAGGATCGCTTTCGTGCTCCGGGAAGTGGAAGAGATGGTCACCGAAGAAATCTGTAAGATTCTGGGCGTCACCCGCACTAACCTGGGTGTGCTGCTCTTCCGGGCCCGCAACCGTTTGCGGGAATGCCTGGAAGCCGGTGGAATGTCGAGGTGATCGGGATGTTACGCTGCCGGGAAATCACGACCCTGGTCGCCAACGGCGAACTGGACGAAGCGGGTCCCTGGCTCAAAATGAAAATCCGGATGCACCTGGCGCTCTGCAGGCACTGCGGCCGGTATGCCCGGCAGATCCAGGTGATCGGCGCCGGCGCCCGACAGCGTTTCCAGGGGAGCCCGCCTCCGGAGGAGAAACTGGAGCAGCTTCAGCGGAGGATTCTGGACGCCGCCGGCGGCGGATCGGACGAGGAGCGTTCCTGAGGGAGTTGCTCCTGGTTGAGTTTCAGGCGCAGGTCGGTGGCGTTCATCTCGCACATGGATACCATCCGGCCGTCCACCGGAACCTGGAATACGCAGGCATCCAGCCGTTCCCGTCCTTCCGGTGTTGCCAGTTCCTCCCGATCCATGAACCGGTGCACCACGATGCTCCAGGGGCGGACCCGGACCGGACGCAGTGTGAGGATCCTCAGGAGGATCGATAGGACCGAACGCCGTTCCCTCCAGGCGCGCAGCCCGGCGTACAGGAACGCGGAGCCGAGCAGACCGGGCCGGCGAAGGAGGATCGATCCCAGCGCCCCGACGGTTCGAGGCAGGTCGGCGCCGACCGGGTGAACCCCTCCCGCCGATTCCAGGATCTTCGCCATGAGCGCGGCGCCTCGGGTATCTCCCTCCGGGACGGTTTCAACGAACCGGTACCTGTCGCCGGAGGTCACGATGAACAGGGGACAGACGATGTTGCAGGAAGGGTGGCCGAACTGAAGGGCGTTCCGGTTGAGGGGCACGCCCAGTGTGGACCGGATTTTCGCCCAGACCGAATCGAGGGTCATCGACGGATCGCCCCGGTCCCGGGTCCGTCCGACCTTCGCCACCGGTTGCAGGCTGAGAATCCGGAAGGCGTCATGGTTCCGGATCGCCCCGTCCAGGATCTCCGGGATCTGGTCGATATTGTCCGGGGTCAGGGTCACGGTCTGGGCGGCATGGAGAGTACGCCCGGTCCGCCGGCGAGTCGAGCGAATCATGTCGGCGAAATAATCCCGGACCGGATCCAGGGCCCGTTCGCCGATTCCACGGGGAAACCCTCGCCGGCCTTTTTGAGTGGTGTCCACGTGAAAGGCGACTTTTCCCAGGCCGTACTCCTGAACCAGCCGCTGGAGATAGTCCGGGTGGTCGGTGAACCGCTGGCCGTTGGTCATGACCATCGGGTCCAGCCCGATCTCTTTGGCGTAGGCGACGATCCGCCCCAGTTCTTCCGGTTCCAGGAGGGTCACCTCGCCGGAGGTGATCTGGGCTTTTCCCATCGGGCCCAGGGAGCGGCGAAGAAGATCCAGTTGCTCTCTCACCTTTTCGAACGGGAGTTTCCGGGTCCGGTTGGCGATCGGAGTCAGGTAACAGGCACTACACGCGAAATCGCATCGTTCCAGGATCCCATGGGTCGCCCCACAAGCGGCGTGGGCCTTGCCGGCGGCCTGCTGCGGAGTGCGAAGCGACTCCGGCAGGGAACGCCAGCGCCGCCGGCAAAGCTCACTTTTCTCCCTGGAGCGAGGCTCCAGGAAACCTTCCAACATTCGTCGAAGCCGGCTCAAACGGTGCCGGCGGTACGGGGTCGCGGATCGTTCCTGCCGTCCCTCGCCGCCACCACGCAACTCCGAGGGAAAAACAGTCCGGCGAAGCCGAGCAGGCCGAACCCCAGGGCGGCGAACTTGGCGAACAGCCAGACCGTGCGTGCCTGCAGCGGATTCTCACCCTGCTGCCGGTCCACGGTGAACAGGACGATCGAGTCATCCTCCTTCGGGCGGAGGATATGGTCCTGGTCCGGAGCGATCAGGCGGATCGGGTTGGAGAGGGGGCTTCCGTAGAGTTCCGCCACCGGATCTCCGGACATGTACATCGCCCGGTTGATCTTCACCGTGCCAGGGTCGTGAGGGGCGATCATCAGAACGTCTTCCCCGAACCCGAAATCCAGGATCGCCGCCAGGGCCAGAACCAGAATCGCGCCGCCGAATCCGCCGAACAGGGCGAACGGACTAAAGCGCGACAAAAGAAATCGCATGAGTATTTCACAGCCGTCGTCGCGAACGCCTGTATCCGGACTTTCCAGGTGTCGTTCACCCGCTGTGCCGGCTTTTTCGGAATTTTTACGCCGAAATCGGACAGCTTCAGTTCGAACGGCGCGACGACCCGGATCCATTCGCCCTTCCCTAGGCCGGCGCTCTTGGCGACGGAGGCGGGAATGGAGCGGACTTCGGCCGTGAGCGTGATCTCTTTGGATTCACCGTGCATGGAGAAGGTTCCTGTGATTTCCCAGTGGTTGTCGTCCACTTTTTTGGCCGAGCTGGATTGGAAGGAAAGGGTCGGGAATTTCTTGGCGTTGAGCCACATGCCCGACTGAAGATGATGGTCCCGCAGGTCGATCCCGGTGCGCAGCGATTTTACCGGAACTTCCAGGTCGGTCTTCGCGGTTCCGGATTCGAAGTTGACCTGCACGGATCCTGACAGTTCCCGGGTCGAGCCGAGGATGGTCTCGAAATCGGTTTCCGATTCGAACGTGATGTTGGTGTTCTGCTCGTTGACGCCGAAACGGTAGGTTTGTTCGGCGGCCGCGACCGGAAGAACTGAAGCCAGGAATAGAGCGGCAAACAGCATAACAGTCCATTTTCGTGATTTCATCTTCTTCGCACTCCATCGAAAAGTCGACCGGAACTGCCCCGGCCGGATGGTTCCCGATCGTTTCGGGAACAGTGGGTAAGTGCGTCGAAGCCGGAACTCCTTACGGTCGATCGTGTAAAAAAGGTGTAACGGCGCCTTCTCGTTGAGGGAATGATCCCGGCCCGATCCCCGTTATCGAGTGAGGAGGGAACGTATGATTGCAGATGAGCTTCAGAGGATGGCGGATTTCGGTGGACCGATGATGCTGCAATTCGTCGCGGCCTGCCTCGTGGGGGGCCTGCTCGGGTACGAACGACAGCGGCTGGCCAAGCCGGTCGGCATGTTGACCTCCATTCTTGTCACTCTGGGAGCGGCCGTATTTACCGGGGCCGGCTTGTTCCTGACGGAGAACGGAGCAGGAGATCCGTCCCGCATCCCTTCGACCATTGCGTCGGGAATCGGGTTCGTGGGAGCCGGCGCGATCTTGCGCTCCCGGTTCAAGGTGAGCGGCCTGGCCTCGGCGGCGACCATCTGGGCCTTGGGCGCCTTGGGAATCCTGATCGGGTCCGGGTATCCGATTCTCGCGCTGGCCCTGGCGGTGCTGATCACCTGCCTGCTGTGGATCGTACCTAAAATGGAGCACATGCTGTTTCATCAGCGGGACTGCGTCCATATCCAAGTCGTCGTGGAGGCGGGGAAAACAGGCGCGTTGCTGGATTTCCTGGATGAAAACCAGGTCCCGGCCCGGAACCGTCCGATTCAGGCCGGTCCAGGCCGGACGAGGGTGGTCGTGAACGAATGCGGCGTGGAGCACCGCTCCGAGTTCATGCAAGCCCTTCGCCGATTGGAAGGGGTGGAGGAGATCCTTCCATAGGCCAACAGGGCCGGCGACAGCATCAAGGGTGTGACGACCCCGTCCTACAAACAGGTATTCCCATTGGCGTTGCAGCGTGAATCGCTGCACGGCACCGGGTTCGTTCCTCCGCCTGCTCCGCAGCAATACTGTTTGCTCGGGCTTCCCGACTGGACTCCGTTGCAGTCGCTCGGGCAGCTGACGCAGTCCTCGCCGCCGGCCGAATCGCAGACCGCATCGCCGCACACGACGTTGCGGCAGCCGGACGTGTCGAAGCCGCCGCAGTCGGCGTTGCAGGCCAGGGTCCCGACGTCGAATCCCTGGGTCTGGCAGGACTCGCCGTTCAGGTCGGTTCCGTCGCAGAGCTCGGTTCCCTCCCGGATGTCGTTCCCGCAGACGGAGATGCTGTCGTTGTACCAGTAGGCGACCAGGCTCACGCCCCAGCTTCCGTTGAGGGGCGTCACGTTGTAGTCGACGTTATAGGTGCCTCCGGGGGGCAGTTCCTGGGTCATGTCCAGGTCCTGGTCGCAGGGGGCGTCATGATGGCAGGCGACATAGCCGGGGCACCAGCCGGCCCGGGAATAGGTGCAGGACGGCCAGCCGCAGGAGTTCCAGTTCTGGCAGTCGGTGATGCCGCCGGGGGAGCAGTCGTCCCGCCAGGGGACCGCTTCCCAGGCGGGGACGCCGTCGACCAGGATCTGGTTCAGCCGGTGACAGAACTCGTCGCAGTTCTGGCAGGAACCGCCCGGACAGCCGGTGTCGCAGGATTGGCCGTCGGCGGTGCCGCCGTCGCACATCTGGTTGCCGCCGTGGCCGGTGGTGAACAGCCGGGTGAACACCTGCTGGGCGGTCGGCGGAATGGAAACCGTGGCGGTGGGCGGGGTCGCGCCGCCACTGAAGAGCACCTGGGTGCGGCACGCCGGCGGGTGGCGGGAGCGTATGTC